>NZ_DBHHJM010000003.1:0-217672 GCF_057237245.1 Lancefieldella sp. | reverse complement strand
TGTAGGTTAGAAGGTAGTAAGGAAATAGCCTTACACCACTTTTTGAGACGTAACTTATTTATTCAACCAATTATCAAAAATTGAAATTGCTTTCAGGACTTTAATTGGTCACGAACTGGGTGAATACGATGAACAAATTCATCTAAAACCAAACTCATTGGGAACTTGCGCTCTAAACAAAAAATATTACAACCAATGGATCAAACGTTACAATAAAGCTCTTTCCGACTCCAAAGAACAATTTGTCAAACATCATAAAGAGCATTATGGGGGAATTCTCCCTATCTGGGCCGCCGTAGAAATAATGGATTGGGGTATGCTGTCACATCTTTATCAAATGTCTCCCAATGATGCTCAAATTGCAATGTCTGAAAAATGTGGCCTAACTACAGCACAACTCGGATCGTGGCTTAAAAGTCTAAATGTTGTTAGGAATTTATCAGCGCATCATGCTCGTATGTATAACCGTGTTTACGATATAAAACCAAAATTGCCTCAAAATAAAAAATGGCAACCAATTGAAAATAATAAAAAGCATATCTTTGGTTTTATGACAATGATTGAAGTACTTATATCAGATTTCAATTTAGAACATGACGAAACACTAGAATCTATTCTCCAAAATTTTCCTCAAGATGAAGCAATTAGAAATCGTGTCATGGGAGTACCGTCTAATTGGAAATCAATACTAAATGACATTATCTCTAGCTAATGCCACAACCAACAGAGCCTCCTATGAACTACCTCCCATTTCTTGGACATAAGAAATGGGAGGCAGTTCATATGCGGGTGATTATGATTCTGCAGCGTGTTAGCGTCGGCTTTTAGGCCTGGCGCACAAAATAGCGCAGCTTTGGTAGGTTCTGCCGAAGAATCGACATGTTCCTAATCAAGATAGCTAGGCAGCTAGGCGGTCGTACTACCTGATATGCATCTCTATGCATAAACTTTATCTAATATGCTTAAACATGAATAGACTTATATAAGAAATTTAACTATCGATAAATTCTGTATCTACGGAACACACCTAAGTCGGATAATCTGCTCAGATGAGGGCATTTTACACATCTAATGACGATAATCTGCATGATTGAGGTATTTTCTGCGTCATGTATACGTCTTTTTAACAGATTATCCGACTTAGGTGTGTTTTGAACTGCCTCCTATTTCTCATGTCCAAGAAATGGGAGGCAGTTCAATAGCCGGTGGTTTTGTGTTTCGCGCGTTACACGCGCTCAACAGGCTAAAGCCTCGAACAGAAAAAGGCAGCCCACCCAGAGCTGCCTTTAATGCACACTATGTCTTCGCAGCGCCTAGACTGCGCACTCTGTCTCAGCTCCCTTTTCCTCCTTGAGAAATTGCATATCCAGAGCCTTAATAAACGGCAGGTAGATTGCCATATCAATCAAAATCAATACGAGCTGAAGTAAAGCGCCCTGCCATCCGCACAGAAGAAATCCCGAAATCAAAGGAGGGGTACTTCCAGGCAGCATAATACCGTTGCACAGAGGCACCAAGCCGGCGCTCATTGCAGACCACGCAATTAAAACGTTAACAACCGGCGTAAAAATCAGAGGAATTGCCATAATGGGGTTCAGTACTATCGGCAGTCCGTACATGACGGGCTCGTTAATACCAAAAATACCAGGCACAATGGAGATCTTTGCAATGTCTTTTGCACGGCGAGAATTGCAGAACAAAAATATCACGATCAACAGCGAAAGGGTTGATCCTCCGCCACCAAACAGCGCAAAGAACGCATCAAACTCTCGATTGATAATGTTGGGTAGCGCAGTGCTGGCGGCAAAGGCGGCCTGGTTTTCCAGCGTAAGCGCGGTCAAAATCGGCGTAAAAATAGGGCTAGTAATATTTGACCCGTTAATGCCAAAGAACCAGAAAATGCCCTGAATGATGTAAGCAATCGCCAGAGCCCACACGGTTCCACCAAGCATGGTCAGCGGAGTCTGCAATATCGAATAAATGCAGGTAAACGCATCTCCCCAAGGAGTGAGCGCAAACAAAACGCTAATAGCCCACACTGCGGCAAACGTGAGCGCCATCGGAACCAGAGCACTAAACGCAAGCGAAACAGACGTAGGAACGCCCTCCGGCATCCTAATAACCCAGTTATTCTTGATAGCAAATCCAAAAATGGACACCGACAAAAAGCCTACGATAATCGCTACAAACACACCCCTCGCGCCGGTCCATGCAAGAGGAATGCTCTCCACCAAAAATGGCTGAGAAGCTCCCTGGGGCAAAAACTCAGTCACCTGAGGCATCAAAATAAACCAACTGACGAGCGAAACCATACCAGCAGAAACTCGATCCTCTAAACCAGGTTGATCAGCAAAGTTGTAGCCAATCTCGAACGACAAAAATATTGCCATGAGCGAAACAGTGCAGGCAGAAGGAATGACCAACAGCGAGAAAAGCGACTTGCCCTGAATCGTAGTGGACTTCAAGAAATCAACCCACGCAGGAATTGGCAAGTTACCCACCAGCGTAAACATTGATCCGATAATAAGGATTGGCATGAGCATGGCAAAAGAGTCGCGCATAGTAAGAAGATATTTATTCTTACTCACCAACTCTGCCATTGGCATAAGCTTCTTCTCTAGGTCTTGCGCTACATTCATATAGTCCCCAGTATGTCACTTGAAATAACGACGTAAAAAGAGAAATCAAATCATATATCAAAAGCAATTATCGTCATCTGTAACAGGGCCTTATCGCTGTTCTTCAAATTAACAAGAAATACGTTGGTTAGAGATGCAAGTCACAATTTACAAATAAGAAAATCTAATCGAAACTGCACCATACAAAATTTAAGGCGCAGTTTCGATTGCAATTAAAGGTTCAATTTATTTTTCAATTGTTGATTCTGTTCTGGAGTAAGTTTCGTAATCGCACCAGTTCTAGAGATAGTAATAAAGTCTCTAAAATCGCTGATATGAATTGGTTTATCAAAAACTATCATGTCATCAATCGGAGCAAAATACCTGCTTCTCCAATGAAGATCATTTTCTACGGCGTATGAATCTACAATCACATCCCCAGATACAACGCCTTTTGCAAAGATACATCCGCCGTATTCTTTATAAAGCATTTCTCCTCTATTAAGTCCCACAGCCAACAACTCTTTAGCCTCGTATAATTCATCATCTTCTGAAATATTTTTCAGCTGACACTTTAAACGTCTGATTGTATCGATTGAAGTCTTTGAAAACATGAAGTAGACGTCTTCACCAATACAACAATCTTTTGGAGCCGTCCATTCTGTATGTTTTTCGACTAAAACTTTTTCAACATCAAAACATCCAACTTCATCGAGATAGAACATTATCTCCTCTAGAAATTTTGGAAAAGCGATGTTGGTAACAAAAGCACTCGTCATTGTAAATCTCCCTTCCTTAATTTAAACCTAATCTAAAACCTGGCGAGAAGATCACTCCTCTCGCCAGGCGACTAACCTGTCAGTTCTTGCCGCAACCCGGACCGCCATCGCTGCCGCCTCGACCACCACCGCGCGACCGCCTGCGACCACGACCCGCTACTTGTTCGTTAACCGCTCAATGAGCTTGTTGATCTCCCACTCGGTCATGCCTACGTCAGTCAGATACTTGCGAGCTCCGGCTGCGTAATCTGCGCCGTCGAGCGAACCGTACGTAGGCACCCCAGCAATGCAGCGGGCGATGTCGTCGAACTTCGCGTCAACAACGGCGTCGTAACGAGCCTTGTCGTCCTTCTCGTTAATGCCGTAATAGTTGTCGTAGGTAATCATGTAGTCATCGCGCATCTCATCGTAGGATGCGCCGCAAAGTGCCTCGAGAAGAGCGCAGACAAAGCCTGTGCGATCCTTACCCTCGGTGCAGTGAATAAGGTAGGGCCCCTTATGCAGAATTATCTCGCGCAGACCCGCTACCAGGCGATAAGCATATTGGCCGCCCCGATAATTGGCGTTGAGGTCAAGAGCCGCAACATTCCCTGCGTCATACAGGCTTTTGTGCCACGTAATATCGTAGTCCGCATTCTGGTAATAACCCTGAATCTCTTCGTTGGTGTCCGCGAGGTCCAAGATAAACTGCACGCCACACCTCTGGGCAAGATCTGCCGCGTAGGGCGCACGATTATTCTGATTATCAATAGGCGACGCCGAGCGATACATCACGCCCTCGGCAAGATTTCCACCCTTCATGGGACGGAAGTTGGCAAAGACCTCGTCACTTGCGTAGTCAGAGCGATTATTGGTGTACGTTGCATCCAGGGCCTTCTGAACCGTTGCGTACTTTTGCTTCTCGTGGAGCGTCACCGTGGCCGTATCTCCAGCCTTCAGACCAGCGATTTCCCATAGAGGCTCGCCATTATTTACGCACACATCGATGTAAGGATAGCCCGGATATGCAACAACCAGGGGCTCGTTAGTTTTGGTGTAATAGCCGTTGTAGTACGGAATATCGCTGAGCTTGTATCCGTTGCTAAACGTAACGTCCACGCTGTCGCCATACTCAAAGCCCAGGTTATTAAACTCTTCGATAGTGATATCCAGGTAGCTGCCGCCAAACTTGGGCTCGTGTATTGCCTCGATTTCCCCCGTTGTGATTGACGACTGCGTTGTCTGCTGGTCAGAACTGTTCTGCAGAAACGGAAATACGTTGCATCCAACCAGCGCAAACGAGAGCACCAACGACATAAACACGCTCAAAGCTGTTGTAAAACGTTTCTGTAACTTTTGCATTTCTCGCCCCGATTCTGCTGATACTGCGCGACACATGATTCCGCATGTCAAGCCCATAGTACTTTGACTATACGACTGACGAGAAACTCCACCTGTCCAAACAGATGGGGTTCACATGAACGGTGTCGTTTTATCGGTAGGTGGAGAAGGGCGTTATAGAGTGGTGCCGAACAAAAAAGGCACCCGATTAACGAGTGCCTTAAGAAAGCAAAACCGTTGAATAGTCTACAGACCAATTCGCTCTTCTAGCGCGCTTTCAATAGCTACAAGGTCAATGAAGTTATTTAGCACAATAGTGCGCTCTTTAATTCCATCAGGGAAGTTATCAAAAAGCTCATTGGTTGTGACGTAGTAATCACCATCGGCGCCTTGAACGCTACCAAGGTCGATAGTCTCAACAACAATATCTTCCCTATTCCTCTTCTGAAGGATGCTCTCAATATTCATTTTGGCAATGATTGAAGATCCAACGCCAAAACCACATACAGCAACAAGTTTCATTATTAACTCCTAAAGTGACTGGTTATGCACCAAGTACAAGCATTCTAATTGCCTTGAGCAGATACATCAAAGGCATCCACACCAACGCATAATCAATGTTGGACCAAGTTACGCCAGAGCCAAACATTACGCCGGTCAATGGATAGAACAAAATAGCCGCTGCAGAAGTAATTGCACCAGTTACCAGACCTGCTGCAAGAGCGCCCTTCCATCCACCAGCTTTGTTACCAAAGACGCCCATGACGTTACCGTCAAAGTACATGATGATTGGACTTGGGAAGACAATAACTGGAGCATGAAGAACAATAGTCAAAATGCAAACAAGGATTGCGCCAATTGAAGATCCAAGGAAGCCAAACATTCCGCCCATTGGCGAGAATGGATAGAACGTTGGAGCGTCCAGCGCTGGAACAGCGCCAGGAAGGAACTTGTCAGAAATACCCTTAAATGCTGGAACAATAGAACCAACAAACATACGGACACCCTGAAGCAGGATAACGATACCTGCAGAGAAGGTCCAAGCTCGAATAACAAGCCACAGAATCCAGTTAGTAGCCTCAGGGCCGGTACCGGACAGAGCCTCGATACCCTCCTGACCAACAGCAAGGCCCATTCCAACAAAGATGATTGGCATCAGGAAGAACAGAACTACAGTGTTGTCCCTAAACATAGATGCCCACTCAGGAAGCTTCAGCTTATCTGCATCTTCATCTGGGTTAGAGGATCCAACAAACTTACCAACAAAGTGAGCAACAACGGAACCTACCTGATCCATAAAACCAAGAGTAATTGCGTCCTGCGTCCACTCCTTTGCAAGCTTTCTGGTAATTGCAGGAGAAAGTGCATAGTAAAGTGCGTTGAGGATTGAACCAACTGCAATAATCACAACGCTGTCATCGGTGTTCAGGATTCCTGGAAGCGTAATAGCCATGAAGCATGCGTGGAAAAGTGCAAGATGAGCTGTCAGATACACATTCTTAAAGTTATTATTAGGAACCAACTTAACAATTACCAGGTGAAGCAAGAATGCAAACAGGAATATTAGTACGGAATTCCTGCTGAAGCCCTCCATGGAGAGAACCATTGCACCGGCCGCATCATTAATAGGAAGAGTACCTGCAACTCCAAGGCTGTTATTTAATGCAGTAACTACCTCAGATAGAGAACTGAAGATAATTCCTGCACCAGATGAGAGGACAAGAAGGCCAATGACCGTCTTAACAACGCCATCAATTACCTGTGGTAACTTTTTACGTTGAAGTAAAAGACCCACAAGCGCAAGCAAACCCATGAAGATGGTTTGATTTGTAAAAAGCTGAAATACAAAAACGTTCAAGATGTCCATACTATGCCTCCCCATTAATAACTTTAGATACGTTTAGTGCATCTTCTTCTGTTCTTGCAGAACGAAGCAAATCAAAATTCGCCTCGTTATTGAAGAAAATTACAATCTTCTGAAGAAGTTCAATATGAGACTCGTCATCTTTTGCTGCCAAAATAACAACGATATCCACAGGATCATTGTGCTTGCTGCCAAACTCGATTGGCTGTGCAAGTGTTGCAATTGAAATTGCTGTCTGGTGAACTGCATCACTAGGACGAGAATGACCAAGTGCAAAACCAGGAGCAAGAACAATATAAGGCCCCAACTCATGAATTGCTGCAATCATCTCTTCGATGTAAACAGGAGTGATTGCATCGCGCTTTACCAAAGGAACTGCAGCTACTTTAAGAGCATCTTCCCAGTCTTTTGCCTCAACACGAAACTGAAGGTCTTCTGGATGAATCTGCAGATGAGAAATACCTTCACTCATGCTAGGCTTCCTCTGCTACATATGCATGACCGCCAAAGCCATTGCGTAGAGCCGCGGTAACCTTATTGGAGAAGTTCGCCTCACCAAGCTTTGATGCGTTTCTCTCAAACAGAGACTGTGCAATTACTGGCACGGGGACATCCTCTGCAAGAGCCGCTTCAACAGTCCACTTTGCCTCACCAGATGCATCAACAATACCCTTAAAATCCTTAAGATTTGGATGCATTCTAAGCTGTTCTTCAATTAAATCAATCAGCCAAGAGCGGATAACAGAACCGTTTTGCCAGTTGCGAGCAACCTGAGCCAAATCATAATCAAATGGAGCCTTCTGCATAACAGCAAAACCTTCGCCGATTGCCTCCATCATTCCGTATTCAATTCCGTTGTGAACCATCTTCATAAAGTGTCCAGCACCTGCAGGACCTACGTAGTCGCAGCCGTTTTTAACGGCAACGGACTCAAAGACATCTTTGAGATACTCGTAAGCGGTCTGATCTCCACCGGCCATCAAGCAAGCACCATAACGAGCACCCGAGGTGCCTCCAGAAGTTCCAAGGTCAAGGAACCTTACTCCAAGGTTAGAAGCCTCTTCTCCGTGCCTAATGGAGTCCTTATAGTTTGAGTTACCCGCATCAATAAGGATGTCATCCTTCTCAAGCAGTGGAAGAACCTGAGAAATTGTTGATTCAGTTGCCTCTCCAGAAGGAACCATCATCCAAATAACTCTTGGTGTTTCCAGTGCTTCAACAAGCTCTGCTAAAGACTGAACAGAAGAAATACCGTGCTTCTCTACTTCCTGACGGGCATCCTCAGAAACATCAAAGCCTTTAACTTCTACTCCGTTATCTTTGAGATTCAAGGCAAGGTTAAAGCCCATCTTTCCCAGTCCGACCAATCCAACTTTCATGTTCCTTCTTTCGACGAACTTTCTTTAAGAATTACTATAAAAATAATTTTCTACTAGTCAATATTAAAAAAGAAAAAATTTTTTCTTTTCTTTTAGTGGTAAATTTTTTAAAGTAGAAGGTGTCTTATTTCATCGTTTAGCTTTGATTTGAGGAGAATCTCATGGAGTCTTCATACCGCGTAAGGCTTAAATCATTTGAGTCTTCGCTTTCTAAAAAAGAAAAAATGATAGCTTCCTATATTTCTTCTCATTCACGCGCAGCTTCGCAAATGACCATTAACGAGATGGCGCAGACCCTTGGAATGGCTGATTCCACAATTTTTAAATTCACTAGAAAACTTGGCTATACAGGATTCAAGGATTTTCACAATGCACTGATTTCTGAAGAATTTGATCCTGCAATTTCAATTCATGAAAACATTTCCGACACCTCTTCCCCACTGGGCGTGGCTGTCAGTGTATTTAACTCCTCAATTGATTCCCTCAGTCACACTAAAGAGATGCTTGAGTCTGAGAATCTTGAAGGTGCAGTTAACTTAATCGTCTCCAGCAAAACTGTGTTTCTTTTTGGACTTGGTGGAAGCAATATTATTGCTGCAGACGCCTATCACAAGCTGCTTCGATCGCCTCTCAATGTAAAATACGCGTCCGATTATCACCTGCAGCTCATGGAGGCTAGCCGCGCTACAAAAGACGACTGCGCAATCATCTTTTCTCACACCGGTAGATGCAAAGAGGCTATTCAGCTTGCCGATTTATTCCAGCAAATTGGTGGACGCGTACTAGTCATTACTAGTGATAGAAATTCTCCATTGGCGAGAAAAGCAGATGTCACGTTACTGACTATCTCAGAGGAGACCTCTTTTAGATCAGAGTCTCTTGCTTCAAGAATTGTTCAGCTAGCTCTTATTGACTCTCTCTACACGTCAGTAATGCTCGCTAACCCACGTAAATCTAAGAACTCTCTGCAAAGCATTCGTGATGCGATTGAGCTGACAAGATAGCTTTAACTGAATTCATTGCACAAAACCCGGTTGTGTCCCGAAAAGTGGTGTAAGCAAGCATTTCAGGTGTTTAAAAGAAGTGCGGTTATTTCCTAAAATATAGTCACCAAACCAATTCAGAAAGGAAATAACCGCAATGCAAACTCTACACGAAACTGAGCTCTCCTACACCCAAGATCACAAATTAGATTTAAACGGTATGGCACGAACACTGCTTGAAGACTTAGTAAATACCGTAATGGTTGAACAGGTAGAAGAGCTTGGTTGTGTTCGCAATGGATACCGTGAGTGAAAGCTCGTAACCAAGCAAGCAATACCTCGCCTTGTAGGAGCAGTGTGTATCGATCAAAACGAAGAGTGGTTTGTAGCAACGCATTTCATGGATAAACGCTCTCTTCTCTTTGAAGAAACCCCAAAGAAAGGGTCATGTACACAAGAGACCATCAACCATCTCTTACAAGTAATTGATAGTGACTTTAAGGTTTGTAAAGAGGTGGCATAATGTAGGCTAGAAGGTAGTAAGGAAATAGCCTTACACCACTTTTTGAGACGTAATTTTTTTACCTTCTATTAATGCCATTTTTTTATAATTTTTATCTGCAAACCAAAATTCTTTCATTTTAGATATTAAAAATTTACCATTTTCTATATCTTGTTTTTTTATAGTGTATATTGGCTTGTTTAATGATAAAAAATAATTAAGTTCATATTTGCACCACATTGAATTCATAGAAGAGTCCGATTCAACAAATATTAAGCTATCTGATTGTTCTAATCTACTCTCCAATACGCTTAATGTTGCCTCACATAGTAGGTGTCTTTTTAAGTAATCATCATCATTAATCCAATCACAATAGATGTTTTTGTTATTACTATTTTCGTATTTTATTAGTTTCTGAACAGATATGCTGTCCTTACTACTATGTGATATAAAAAAGTCGTATGACTTTATTTTTTGTTCATTAGCATTCTCTATTCTATACTCCAGTTCCTCTGGTGTTTTTGGAATTTTATATACTTCATTCGGATATGTCTTCTTTAGATATTCCTTCCTTTTTTTATTTCCGGCATGAACTTGCATATATTTTTGTTTTCTTAATCGTGGATTATAATTAAAAGACTGCAAATGTTTAAAAGCAATTTCCCGAAGTTGTTTGTTAATCTCAATATCATTTAATTTGAAAAAAAATTGCATTATTTGATGGCTATAATATTTTTGCAACTCTAAGATAATATATACTTTATCCTTCTGAGATGTGTTTTTTCTTTCGTATAACCCAATTAGTTTTTCTAAAAAAATAGGTGTTACCTGTTGAGTTTTAGATTTTGCTTTCTCAATTTTTTGTGTGACTCTATCTATTTTGTTTTTTCTTTTATTCCAAAGTTTTTCACTTTCCATCAAGTATATTTCATACGAAAAATTATTTTTATAATTCTCTTTGTAAAAATTTGAAGCTAATTTTTTATACATTGGACACTCAAACAATATTTCAGTTGGAGCATTCATTCTATAGCGAGCTTTCCCATTTCTTTTTTTAATGAACTTGTCTTTTGTCTGATAATATTCATACCTTATTTCAACAGATTCCCACTCATATGGATAATAATGTTTTAACGCATCTACTATGTCAGTATCTTCATAATTTTTGTCTAAAACATTTGCAATATGTTTTAATTGTTCATTCCACATTTTCTTTATATCATTTATTTCACGATTATAAATATGCTTAGTAACTCCTGCCATTACCACTTCACCCCATAATTTTTTCAATATATCTATTTTTTCTCTTTCGCTTTCTCTGCATATAACTTAAAAAGATGTGCAACTATCTTTTCTTCATCTCCATCAAAGTTAACTCCATAAGCTGCTTCAACTGCAGCATCATTAGCTTTATGTGCAGCAAGCAAATCAGCTGGCATTTTATCCGGATCATATAACTCAGCTAACGACTTATTTGGATAATTTAATCTTGTATCGAGAATTGCTTTCGCAGTCTTCTCAATAGCATCTTTTTGCTCAATGGACGCTTCTGGCCATACAAAATTGTTATACACAATGGTGTTGGAATAGCTGTAATCACCTTTAAGTCGACCAGCCACAGTACGCATCCATGCATTTTGGAATTGACTGTTAATTACTCCAAAATCATACAATGTAGCATTATTGATAAAAAACAACTTATTGCCAGGAATTAGTCCGTTATTTACAAATCCCGTAGGAACATAAAAACGTCGCTCAGATGAAACTACGGGGATTACGATGAAATTTTTACTGTTTGGTTCTTTTATCTCATCAAATAACCATGAAGTTTCTGCTTTTTTACGAGTTGCGGCTTTACTTGATGCAAGACGCATTTCTCGCACAGCTTCCACACGTTTAGATACCAAAGGTAGGCCTGCTAACTCAATTGGTGTGATTCCCACCATCCAAAGACAGAAGCGCTCTTTATTATTTATAAATTCATTACCCATCGAGAATGGCTTAATCCATTTTTCTGCTGCGGGTTCCTCTAGGAGAAGTTTTTCTTTTTCATAAGGTTCCAAAATCAAATTTCCAGCATCAGTAGGCTGACTCCCTCGACTCATAGACAACACATTACAAAGTGTCTTACTTCTTTTGTCTATAAAAATATTAGGGCCATCCATCAGATAACCATTGATATTAGAGCATAATTTTTTGGCACCATCTCTAAGATATAGTGTTTTATTTTGGTATCCAAAACGTGAGAATCCAATAATTACCACGTAAACATGAGCTTGAATAGAGGCTTCCGAGCTCCATATAAACGTTTGCCATGCAAAATCAATGTGGATACCACTCTTAAACAACGGCTCCCATATGGGCTGTACCTGTTGTCCTTGACAGATGGAATTAGTTGATACAAATGCGCAGCGAATTGGAAGATTGGAAATATAATCAGCTGCCTTCTTGTACCAACAAGCTACATAGTCGACAGTTTTTACCTTGCCAAATAAGCTTGCACGATCTTTCTGTTGTTCAGCAGAATGATTGGAGTAACCAACAAAAGGAGGGTTACCCATAATGTAATTACATTCACTTGCTGGTAATACGCTATTCCAGTCAATGCGCAAAGCATTACCTTCAACAATATGGGCCTTTTCACTTAAGGGGAAATCATCTCCACCAGCATCGTAGAACATTGATGTTTCACCGTTTGCTTTAAGACGACTAATCCAAAGGGCAGTCTCAGCAACAGTTACAGCAAAATCATTAATCTCAATGCCATAGAACTGATTCAAAGAAACACGCTTTCCTGTCTCTTCTTCATCTCCAAGGCTAAAGCCAGTCTGTCCTTTTCTAAGCTCGTTAAGAACCGTATCTTCAAGTTTACGAAGACAAGTATACGTCTCGGTAAGAAAGTTTCCTGAACCGCAAGCAGGGTCAAAGAAGGTAAGAGAACAGATTTCCTCGTGGAAGCGCTTTAAAGCATTTTCGCGTTTACGAGGAGTTGTTCCTTCTTCTGTGCAAATAGACTTAAGTTCTTCTTTAAGGTCATCTAAAAAGAGTGGGTCAATTACCTTATGGATGTTTTCTGGTGAGGTATAGTGCATGCCGCCAGAACGTCTAGTATCTGGATTCAGAGTTGACTCAAAAATTCCACCAAAGATAGTAGGGCTAATCTGTGACCAATCAATATGGGAAGATACTTCATCCAACAAGAAGCTCTTTGTTTCATCTGTAAAATTAGGTACTTCAGATTCATCTCTGAAAAGTCCACCGTTTACATACGGAAATGCCTTTACTTCAAGATCATATGGATCTCGCTCAGACAAATTAGTATCTAAAGCTCGGAATAGATTCTTCAGTGCTGTTCTAATCCTATTTGCTGGAACATCTTTCAGATAGTTATAGAAAGCATCTTTTCCAAAAAGCCCCGCATCTTCGCAATACAAACAAAACACTAAGCGTACGCAAAGCACGTTTAATGCATGCATTGACTCTTCTGAATCAGGATCTATGTATCCTTCACGCAGTTTGTCATAGAGCTTTCCAATGAGCTCTCCTGCTTTAATGGATACCGTCTTTTCTTTTTCAAGACGGCTGTTAGTGGGGTCATTAATAAAAGCTAAATACTCTGGATGATTTGCAAGTTCATCGATGGTAAACTCAAATGCGTTATTAGGAAGTTGTGACCTTCCGCATGCATCACGATCATACACTCTAAAGGTAGAGAAATTACACGTAATGACGAAGCGAGGCTGTTCCAACCTAGGAAGTTCGTCAACGTAATCAAGTGCTTGAGTCAGAGGTGTCTTTTGTTTACCTTGACGGAGTTCTTCTTTATCTAAATCAATACCAAGAGCCTTTTGTTCAATTAAAACACCAGCATCAGGAATCCATACATCGATGAATCCGCCAGATGAAACATGAAATTCAAAGAGAACGTCATCTACCTTGGGATAGCCAATAGTGCGTAAGAGCTGTAGCCAAAATTGCTGAGTGTCTCCCTTTTCATAACCTCTTCCTTGCCAGCGGGAGACAAATTCTAGAAGCTCTTTCTTATCACAAGGCATACTTTTTTCCCATTTCCACTGTAAGAAACTAATCACTCTTTTGAAACTTGATGTATTAATTTTAAGAAAATGACGGCTTGATATCTATACACAATTGTCTTAGAAAAAACTTGTAATTTAATAATGCTTAAGAATACAGATCATATTATTAATTAATACAATCTTTTTATTTTACATCTATATTTATGAGAAAATAAGTCTTTTTGCAAAAAATTTTTCTTTATTATGTTTTATAGATTCAAAAATCCCTGCTTTAGAATAGGAGTAAAGATGAGAAAAGTGTTTTTTAGTTTTCACTATGGCAATGATGTAAATCGCTCCATGATTGTGAGGAATAGTCAGCTCACTCATAAAGATCAGATTACTGGGTTTGTCGATAAAGCTGAATTTGAGAAAATACATCGGACAAATAGCAGAGAAATTTACTCTTGGATTGAGCAGCAATTAAAAGGAACCTCAGTAACTGTTGTTCTGATTGGTTCAGAAACCTTAGATAGAGATTATGTCCGTTATGAAATCCTTAGCAGCTGGACAAAAGATAATGCAATTATAGGTGTTAAAATTCACTCAATAACAGATATGCGCACTTCATCTAAAGATATTCCTGGTAATACTCATACTGAATTAATAAAAATTGATCAGCGTCCAATTTTCTTTGACGAAATTTGTGATGCTATTTATGACTATGTTGAAGATGATGGTTACAACAATTTGGGAAATTGGATTGAAAGTGCTGCCAAACATCATGGAAAATAAAATCGAACATCTTAAAATGGTTCAAAACACTATATCGCGAATGTCCGCTAATTCTTTTAATCTCAAGGGATGGTCTATCACCTTGATTACTGGATTAGTTGCTCTACATAAAAATTCATTAGCAATAATTTCTCCATTACTATTTTTACTTCCATTATTGGTATTCTGGGGCTTGGACGCATACTATCTATATCAAGAAAGGCTATTTCGTAGACTGTATGACAAGGTCAGACGAAATGAAATTAGTAATTTTGAAATGAATCCTTTTTGTGACAATGCTATTGATAAAAAAATTCGCTGGTTTCAATGTCTATTGTCACATACAGAGTTGGCATTTTACATTTCTCTTATTTTGATTTCATACATTACATATTGTTTATGATTTCTCTCTTGTGCCCGTAAACACAAAGTCTCGGTTAGCGATATGGGCGATGCCTTGAATGGTGTCGCCCTCAACAGAGCCACCAACAGCAAAGATAACAGGACCCACAAAAGACTCAAGCTTGCCACCGAAGGTAAACGAGTTGTCGGTAACCTTGCCGTTTTCAATATCAATCTGAACACCCATGGCAGTCAGAGAGCCAGTGAGTTTCTCGCCAGAAGTGATGAGGACAGCGGTTCCCTCTTTGGCTCCAACGGGAGAGTCCATTTGAATCTTGTATGTTCCGTCGATCATGATGCCTCTATTCTATCCAGGCGTTATACCTGGTGTTTTTTGAGTTGCAGCCGCTGGTTTTGTTAGAGCTCGGTTGGATGACTGCGGCGAAACCAGCTGCTAACGGTACGTCTCTATTCTACCCAAGAAGTGTGAGGGATAGATGTGGTTTCTCGCCAAGAGGTGATTTGTAGGTTTTGAATGAAAGTTGGAAATTTTCCGAACGAATGTTTGACGGAGAGTTTCTGGGGTATAGGGACGGTAGATAAATCGCGCGGCACTTCTCGCCACGCTTGTAGAAAGGAACGTCCTATGGACATTTCACAGGTTAAGAAAGTTGTAGTTGCTGGCGGCGGCGTTTTGGGCAGCCAGATTGCATTCCAGACCGCTTATCGCGGCTACGAGACCACCATTTGGCTAAGGTCCGAGGCTTCAATTGAGCGCGCTCGTCCAAAGATTGAGCACCTCAGAGAGGTGTATCTGAACACCCTCGAGGCTATGAAGAGCGATCCTAAGGCGTACGCTTACGGTCTCATTGCTCAGGACGAGATTACCCCAGAGAAGCTCGACCAGCTTAAAGAGCAGGTAGAGCGCGCATACAGCAACCTCAAGCTCACTTCCGATTGGGATGAGGCTTTTGGTGACGCTGACTTTGATATCGAGTCCGTCGCTGAGAATCCAGAGCAGAAGATTGAGTTCTACACCGAGCTGGCCAAGCACCTGCCCGAGAAGACTATTGTTGCAACTAACAGCTCAACCATGATTCCAAGCATGTTTGCTGCAGCTACTGGTCGTCCCGAGAAGTACTTGGCACTCCACTTTGCTAACGAGATTTGGCGCAACCCAATCGGCGAGGTTATGGGTCACGCAGGTACCGCTCAGGAGAACTTTGACATGGTCGTCGCTTTTGCGGCAAGCATCCGTATGATTCCGGTCAAGGTTCTGAAGGAGCAGCCTGGCTACCTGCTGAACTCCATGCTGGTACCTCTTCTGGTCTCCGCTGAGCAGCTCTGGGCTAACGGCGTTGGCGACGTTGAGGACATCGACAGGGCTTGGCGCATTGGCACCGGCTCGCCAAAGGGTCCGTTCCAGATTCTGGACATCATTGGCCTGGTCACCGCATACAACGTTGCTCTGATGAATCCTGCAGCTAAGGATCCTGAGTCCGTACAGGGTCGCATTGTTGCCCAACTCAAAGAGAAGATTGACAAGGGCGAGACCGGCGTTGCCGCTGGTAAGGGCTTCTACGAGTACAAGTAAGGGCCCGAGCGCGGGGCGCGGGCACGTGGGGCGCGCCGGTATGCGCAGGTTGCAACCACGCGCAACACCGCAGGTCAGTGGCGCGCGGCGCGTACAGGTTGTAAGCGATTTCTACCCGGCATCCATTTCGTGTGGATGCCGGGTTTCTTGTGCGTAAGCGCTGCTAGTGGACGGGGTTTCTCGCCAGGCTGCGAGCGGGAGCTGGACGCGAGCTCAGCGGGAAACGAACGTGCGTCTAGCGTGCGCCTGATTTCTGCAAAGAATCTGTGGATTTGCCTAATTTTGCAAAAGAATCAGTGGCTCAAATACTGTTACTGTCTTAGCAAACGTAATAAGTTATTTTGTTATTCAACGCTTGCAAAGAAAAAGGACTTCTCAAAGGCCAGGTAAGCATTTTAAGAAGTCCTAGACAGTCTCAAAGGGTAGCTGTAAAGGCAGCTACCCCGCGAGGTGTATCTTTAAGTATACGTAGAGGTCAAGATGATTACAATTAGTTTTGTTGGTCTTCTTGTAGCTATTATCGCTGGTACGATTGTCGGTCAGCTAATAATTTCTTTAATTGAAAAGAGACAGTAGGTTTTGAAGTGTGTCTGGCCATGAGTCGCCTCCCCGCCGTAGAATTGTTATAGTTTCGGTGCTGAAGTCCATGGGAGGCGTGAGTGGTTGAGTCTTTAAAACTATTCGTTCGGACCTACGTGTATTGGGTAGGACTTATCTTTGGCTTTGCGATAGTGCCCGGTTCCCTGCTCTTCACCGGTGGAGTCGCCCCGGTGAACACCCCATCGTGGCTTACCCCTCTAGCAGGACTGCTACTTTTTATCATTGATAGGCCATCAACATGGGAGACGCCGCTCTGGCGAGCATTACTGATCCGCGTATTGGGTGCAGGATTTGCAGCCACCATGCTCATCGCGTTTGATGCAGTTGCTTCCACCTACTATGGATCTCAACATTGGAGTGAGACGCTCCTATCTCTCAGTCTCGGCTGGATTGCCTTCACGGTCATGGCAGGACGGATGCTCATGAGGAGCTCAGCCCGATTTGCCACGCCTACTTTCACGAACAGGGACGCGATCCGTACGTACACGACATGGATTGGAATCTGCTTCGGGATTTTCTATATCCCCGCCACGGGGCTCGCCGCAGCTGGCACTCTTTTGATGGTACTTCCACTTTACGGAACGTTTCTCACCGGCCTGGTTCTTTTGATAGTTGACCCGCCACAACGATGGCCACAACCGCGAGTGAAGGCACTGTGGATACGACTCTCGTCAAGCGGGGCAGCAGCATTACTACTTACTGTCACGAACTCGTTCTATCGCAGTACTGACACACACGAGATTTTCGTTGGGGACTGGCGGGGAAACCTGCTCTTCTTCGTAGGCGCTTGGGCACTTTATGCCGCAGTGGCTGGGGCCGCGTATCTTATGCGTGGCCCCAGCCACGAAGCATCTGACAACTCAGTAGATGAATTCAGCTAGAGCTTGTCATGCTGCCCTCTTGGTTTCTTCGCTAGGCTCAACGCCCAAATAGCCGTATGCTCCATTGGAACCGTCTGTGAGAAGGCTAACGTATCTGTCATCTAATGGGTCATCAATTTCTGCAAAGAATCTGTAAATTCTGCCTGAAAACGTTAAAGAATCTGTGGATTTGCCTGATTTTGCAAAAGAATCGGTGGCTCAAATACAGATTCTTTGCACTTTTCAGGCGGACTATTTGAACTCAAAGTTGCTTTTCATGGGCGCTCTTCGTGGAGCCTGATTTTCTCGCCATGTCTGAACGTTTTGCCGGAAAAGTACACCAAGTCTGAGCTATTTGCCGGTTTTTCTCGCCATGTCTGAGTAAATTTACTCAGACATGATGCACTTTTTAGGCGGGATGAAAGTAAACGATTTGGTGACTCGACAAATTCTTTGCAAGCAAAAAGCCCTTCTCGCCAGATGACGAGAAGGGCTTTGTTTGTGCGACGGTAACGTGCGATGATGTGCTCCATGCACGCTAAAGCACGCCAGAGCTCGAAGAACTTACTTCAAGAAATCCTTAACGGATGCGAGGACGCTTGGGGTATCCAGGCCGTACTTGGCAAGAACCTGAAGTGCAGGTCCGGACTCGCCATAGGTGTCCTGAACACCGATAACCTTAACGGGAACAGGAGCGTTCTCTGCAAGAGCCTGGCAAACCGCACTGCCCAGACCGCCGATAACGGAGTGCTCCTCAATAGTCACAACCTTGCCGGTCTTTGCTGCAGAAGCGGTAATCAGCTCAGTATCCAGAGGCTTGATGGTGTGAATGTTGATGACCTCGGCGTTGACACCCTCTGCTGCTAGCTGCTCTGCAACCTCAAGAGCCACAGGAACCATGAGGCCACAAGCTACCAGCGTAACGTCAGTGCCCTCCTTGAGGACAATGCCCTTGCCAAGTTCGAAGTGGTAGTCAGGGTTAGTGTTGAAAACAGGAACAGGGAGGCGGCCAAAGCGCATATAAACAGGACCGTCATGGTCGTAAGCGGCCTTAACAGCGGCCTCAGCCTCAACAGCGTCGGATGGAATAATGACCGTCATGCCAGGAATGGTACGCATAACAGCAATATCCTCATTGCACTGGTGAGTAGCGCCGTCCTCTCCTACCGAGAGGCCTCCGTGGGTAGCGCCAATCTTGACGTTGAGGTGAGGGTAACCCACCGAGTTTCTGATCTGCTCAAACGCACGACCAGACGTAAACATTGCAAACGAAGTTGCAAAGACCTTGTGACCCGTAGCTGCAACACCAGCTGCCATACCAATCATATTGGCTTCAGCAATTCCACAGTCCACGAAGCGCTCAGGATACTCCTCGCCGTACTTGCCGGAACGAGTTGCCTCTGCCAAGTCAGCATCAAAGACGAGAAGATCGTCGTGCTCTTTACCAAGCTCTACCAGGGCTTTTCCGTAAGCCTCTCTGGTGGCAATTTTCTGTACCTCTGCCATGTTATGCCACCTCTCCCTCAAGCTCTTTAAGTGCCTGCTCATATTGCTCCTGGTTAGGAGCCTTGCCGTGCCATCCTACCTGGTTCTCCATGAAGGAGACACCCTTGCCCTTTACGGTGTGGGCAATGATAACGGTTGGCTGACCCTTGACGGTGCGAGCCTCAGCAAATGCAGCTGCAAGCTGGTCAAAGTCGTGTCCGTCGGCTACATCAATAACGTGGAATTTGAACGCCTTGAACTTCTCGTCAATTGGCTGTGGCGTATTGATCTGATCAAGCGAGCCGTCAAGCTGCAGGTTATTGTTGTCAACAATAAGCGTGAGGTTATCAAGCTGGTGGTTGCCGGCGAACATGGCAGCCTCCCAGACCTGACCCTCTTCAATCTCGCCGTCGCCTAAAAGTGCATAGACGCGGTAGTCCTTGTTGAACTTCTTGCCAGCAAGCGCCATGCCAACAGCGGTGGAAACGCCTTGACCCAGGGAACCGGTGCTCATGTCAACGCCAGGCGTATCGTTCATGTTTGGGTGACCCTGAAGGCGTGAGTTGAGCGCGCGGAAGGTTTTGAGCTCCTCCTTGGGGAAGAAACCGCGCTCAGCCAAAACACCGTAAAGTGCAGGAGTAACGTGTCCCTTTGAGAGCACAAAGCGGTCTCTGCAGGGGCAGTTTGGCTTGGTAGGGTCTACGTGCATCTCCTTGAAGTAGAGATACGTTAGGATTTCTGTTGCAGAAAGCGAGCCACCGGGATGGCCGGATTTGGCCGTAAAGACCTGCGTGAGAATGCTTTTGCGCACCTCACGAGCAACCTGTTTAAGGTCGACGTCCATGTAATTTCCTTTCACGTATTGCGTGCGAGAAACGCAGCAGGTCGGCACCACATGTCGCGACGGATCGACGCTACGTGCAAATGCGTGCGAGTCGTCACAGCGTGCGAGTCGGCGCCGCGTACGAGTGCGTACTTACAGACCGAACTTCTCGCTAAGCTTTTCCTTCATCTCATTCTTATCAAGGATGTTGGAGAGGATGATCTTCTCGTCCTCTGGAATGTCAGCGATAAAATCCCCGAGGTCGCGAGCAACAATGAAGAGGTCAGCTGCACCAGGGGTGACGTCAGAAACGGTTGAGTGCTCAACCTCAACACCACTGACGCCCAGCTCATTCAGGACGTCCTGGATCTGCATCTCAACCATAAGACTGGAGCCAAGTCCACTTCCGCAACAACAAAGAATCTTCTGGATAGCCATAAGAACTCCTTTCAATTCACCACGCGTAACCTGTGGGTTTACGTGGGTTTTCTGAGTTAAAAGTCGGGCCCCATCCAAGGACGAAGCCCGACCTAGATACCTAAATTCTACTCGCATTTTCTGCAGCAACTGCGATGTTTAGCTGCAATTCTGTGAGCGGATGTTACTCGGCCTTCTTCTCTTCTGCCTTCTTAGGAGCAACAAGGTTGAAGATGATTGGGAGGCAGAAGCAGAGAACGCAGATACCGGTAAGCACTGCACCCTGGACATTCAGAGCAACGTTACCAAAAATCAGAGCCATGATAGAGAAGTCGGCGTCGGAGAAGGTAGCGGAGGTGAAGCCCATGAGGGTGAAGACTGGCATGCACAGTGCAGGCAGGAAGGTAATGAGCAGGCCGTGGACAAAAGAGCCGGCGATGCAGCCCTTGATGCCGCCCTCTGCGTTACCAAAGACGCCTGCGGTTGCGCCGCAGAAGAAGTGAGGAACAACGCCTGGGAGGATCAGAGCAATTGCTGCAATCTGAGCGTTAATAACACCAAGGATAAGCAGACCCAGGATGCCGCCAACGAAGGAGCTCAGGAAGCCGATGATAACGGCGTTTGGAGCATAGGTGAATGCGATTGGGCAGTCAATTGCAGGCTTTGCACCAGGGACAAGCTTCTGAGCAATACCCTTAAATGCAGGAACAATCTCGCCAATGATCAGACGGACACCGGACAGAATGATGTAAACACCACCAGCGAAGGAGAGGCCGCGGGTAAATGCCCAGACAATCCAGTTAGTGGTGGTCTCGGTACCAATGTTCAGCAGGTCGCCGAGGTGCTGAAAGCCCGCATACTGTGGGTTAGAGGCAAACTCTGCAGCGGTAGTTCCTGCAGGTACCAGGGTTAGAAGGCCACGGCTGACGGCAACGCCGGTGATAACCAAAAACATGACGATCATGGTCAGACCAATAGAAACGGTGTTGTCGCGCAGGAAGATGAGGCGCTTGGAGAACTTGATATTCTCGGTGCTATTCTCGCGATCGGAAGCAAAGAGCTTACCGACCATACCAGCAAGCCAATAACCAGCGCCGCCGAAGTGGCCAAGTGCTACGGAATCGCTGCCGGTAACCTTGCGCATGGTTGGCTGGCAGTATGCAGGAGACAGAACCATAATCAGAGCAAGCAGGCATGCGCCGGAGATGTAGAGCATCCAACCGGAAAGGCCGCCGACGTGCAGGATGATGGCGAGCATAGCTGCCATGTAGAGAGTGTGGTGACCGGTGAGGAAGATGTAGTTAAAGCGAGAAAAACGTGCGAGGACAATGTTCAGGACCATGCCGATGCACATGATGATTGCGGTTGCTTGACCAAACTCGCCAAGTGCCAGCGAGACGACGGCCTCGTTGTTTGGGACGACGCCCTGCATGTCAAAGGCAAAGTTGAAGATCTCGCCAAAGGCCAGGAGGGAACCGGTCTGCAAGAAACCTGCACCTGCAGAAAGAACAAGGAAGCCAACGATCGTCTTGAGGGTACCCCTGATGAGGTCCTCAATTGGCTTTCCCTGAAGCGCCAAACCTAGCAGGGCAACAAGGCCAACTAGGATGGCTGGTGTTGATAACACGTTTACAAAAAACTCAACAACAGGCATACAAACCCCTTTCAACAAAACGCGATACAACAAACTGACACAACAAACTGCGACAACAAACTGCGACAACAAACTGCGAGTTCGTGCGGTCCTGCAGCACGATGGCACGAACCCGGTGTACGTGCGGTCCTGCAGCACGACGGTACACGGTACGAGCCCGGTGTACGTGCGGTCCAGCAGCACGACAGTACGAACCCAGCGCTTTTAACTGATTGTAATCCATTTGTGTTTATTTTGTGCAAAATTATTTATGTTTTGCAGAGGTTAAACGTTCATAACATTCATGTTATTCATATGATGGAGGTGGAGAGTTCAAAAAAATAATCCTGCTGTACGCTTATTGGCCGTCTTCGTAGATTTTGGAAATAGCCCACTTGCCACTTGCATCAGAAACCGTATAAACAGCCTCTGATATGCACGAAAATTAATCAAGAAATTGATGTATTGGAAACCGGTGCCTGATTTGGGTAAAAAATCCGTTTAGTTGGAAATTAATTTTCTAGCTCGACGTTTTGGCACTTACGTTTGCCCAGTTGAGTTTTCTTATAAAAATTTCAATCAAATTTGCCTGGTAATTTACGCTGGTAGATGCCCTGCATAGAATTCGTTTGATTTTGTATATTCCAACTAAACGCATTTTTTACCACTTTGACAGCAAAAGTGCCCATTTCACGGCAAAAACGGTATGGATTCGCGATTTAGGAGGAAAAATGGTCGGGTTGACTGGATTTGAACCAGCGACCTCTCGGTCCCGAACCGAGCGCTCTACCAAGCTGAGCCACAACCCGTTATGTTTTGCCTCGTCCGATGGGATAAATCCATCAAACATTTGCCGCTCTATGTTACCACTACAACTTGCAGGTGGTGGAGAAGCCTCGCCAACCTTTTGCTTGAGCTGCGGCTGCAATTGCGTCAGCAGTATCCTGTGATTCACAAAGCGCAAAAGAGCTGCTACCTGAGCCGGAAACCTGAGCGCCAAGGACGCCAGGTTGTGTCTTTAGCCACTCCTCTACCTCTGCTACCTGTGGCTTTAGCGATTTTGCTGCAGGGGCAAGGTTGTTGAAGAGGAGTTTTGCCACCTGCTGGATGAGCTGGTTGTCTGAAACGTCCTGGCCGGAAGCACGTAGAAGTGCGGAAAGCTGCTCGTAAGATTCCGGTGCAATTGGCGACGCATCAAACTGGTTGTATGCTTCTTTGGTAACAACGCCTGTTTCTGCTGGTAAAACAATGGCAAGCGGAGCGTCAACGGTAGACGCGTAGGTCTCCACCAGCGTGTCTCCAGCGCCAAGCATAAGCGATGGTCGCGGATTCAAGAAGAACGCGACATCTGCACCAACAGCCTTTGCTACCTCAACTACCAGCGGATCTAGTGGGTCAATGCCCCAACGCTGAGCAAGCAGATAGAGTGTTGCGGCAGCATCGGCAGACGATCCACCTAGACCGGCCTTCTCGGGAATGTGCACTTGCACGTCAATGGAAACATCTGGAGAAACACCCAGCTTATTGGCGAGAAGAACCGCGGCTTTCCAGGTTGTTGTTCGCTCGGGCAACACGCAGAGCTGCGGCTCATGCGTAACCGTGAGCTCCGGCGCGTCGTCAACAACAACCGTGTCGTACAGCGCAACGGGAACCATGAGCGAATCTACTTTATGGTATCCTCGCTGGTCTTTCTGAGCGTGAATGCCCAAGTGAAGATTGACCTTGCAAGGAATTTTGATGGTTTGGCGTCCAAAATTGGACAACGAGGCAGCCATGAGAGTAAGCCTAGCCAGAGAAGATTACGCTTCTGGACTATTCTTCAAACTCAAAGTCAAACAGACGCTCACCGGTCTCAAAATCAAAAAGCTCAACGGTGCCGGTCAGAACGTCAACGTACTGGTAGGACTGACGGGCAGTGCGACCGCGGCGCTCGCCGACCTCAACGATGAAAAGAGATGGATGGGCCATAACCAGGGTACCTGTGCGCTCAACAATACGAGAACGGCCCATGTTGGCCTTGACCTTAAGCTTCTGGCCTTGAAGTGCCCTGAGCTTCTCGTGAATCTCGTCTACACGATTAACTGGTGGAATCTCGTTTTCCATCAATCCTCCAAGTCAATCAGTACGTTTGCGGTGCGACACGTTGTGGAGTGTCGGAGATATGTACCGGTCGACAAACAATAGTCAGAATTTCCGAAACTCCACTATACGTTGTAAAAAATGAAATCTCAAGGTTTTACGACAAATGTCACGGGAACAACATCAGTCGTGCTGTCAGATTCTCGTCAGGTTCGCGTTAGATTCGTGTCAGGTTCACGGCATATTTATGACAAATAGGGGTCCTCTGATAAAATTAGTAACTAACTTCAAAACACAAGGAGGCCCAATGACTGAGACTCTGGGATATGCCATCAGTAAGACCTGGTATATCGTGCTTATTTTTGTTGCTCTTGCTATCGGAATCGCATTCCTTTCCAAAAAGAAATCATCTAAAGCTCTTGTTGCTTTATCAGCGCTTTGCCTGGTATTTAGCGTAGGGTCGTTCGCATTTGGTGGATTGACTGTTTCTGAAGCACAGTCCAAAGGCGCTTCATCTGAACAGCTCAATTCCATGAACCTTATCGAGCTTGTCCAGGCTAACCAAGCCGCACCAGCTCAGACCTCTGTTAATGACGTCAACGAGCTCTACAACAAGATGGTTTATGTCTATCAGTACGGCTCGCCTATCGCGCAGTCGCTCGCGAGCGACAATCCCTTTGTTCATCATGATCTACCTTGGGTAGCAGCGACTCTTCCTGAACTGAAGAAGCTGCTCGACAAAAACGAAGTAGTCTATGTGTCAACAAACAGTCAGATTTTCAAACAGTTGCACATTAACCTTGGTGAAAACGCCGTCGCGCCTTTTTTATTCTTTGTTACTTCGGTCAATCCAGCCGGTAGAGTTTTCCCACTTTCAACTGGTGATATGTCTCATGCTGGCAAAAAAGATGGCGATAAAATCACGTTTGGTGACAATCTTGAGTTTACGCTTCGCACGGTTCATACCAATAACGGCGACTATGTGCTTGGCCTTAATTACCAGACCCTTTTAGCTCTCAGTCGTTACTTCAAGGACTATAAGTAATTTTTGGCATTCCAATAAAAGAGTACAACTGACCATGTGTCGCTGAACGCGCAAAATAAGCCGCAACAAAAAACTCCCATTCTCGTGAATGGGAGTTTTGCTTTTCTCGGCAGATGCTTTTCGAGGCTTTTTGGAGACTTTAAGAAGCTTTGAGCCAACCAGATCTTACTCGGCTGGGCAGAGCGAGAGGGCGGCCTCGTCAGCAATAACGGTGCAGTTAGTATGAAGCTGCAGGATAGAGGCTGGACACTGAGGCGAAACATTGCCGTAGCACATGTCGTAAACAGCCTTAGCCTTGTCCTCACCGCTAGCCACAATCAGAATGCTGCGCGCAAACATGATGGTCTGCGTACCCATGGTGTAAGCCTGGCGAGGGACATCCTCCATGCGCTCAAACAGGCGGCTGTTTGCCTGAATGGTGCTCTCGGTGAGGTCAACGCAGTGCGTACCCTTGGAGAAATGGTCATCAGGCTCGTTGAAGCCAATGTGACCGTTGTGACCAATACCAAGAAGCTGCAGGTCAGGATAGCCAGCCTTAGCAACAAGCCTATCGTACTCGGCGCAAGCTGCCTCAACGTCAGGATTAGAGCCGTCGGGCACATGAGTGTTCTCAAGATCAATATTTACCAGGTCAAAGAGGTTTTTGCGCATGAAATAGTGATAGCTCTGAGGATCGTCGTGAGAAAGACCGCGGTACTCGTCAAGGTTATACGTAGAAACCTGCGAAAAGTCCAGGTCTCCCCTCTTGCACCAATCAGCGAGCTGAGCATAGGTGCCAATTGGCGTTGACCCAGTTGCCAGGCCAAGGACGCAATTTGGCTTCAAAATAATTTGTGCAGAAATAACATTTGCAGCTTTTCTGCTCATGTCCTCGTAATCGCGAGTGCGAACAATCCTCATGTCTACCTCCAAGACAGAAGTCACAGTTACATTTAGTTTAACATTTGAAGCAAGTAAAAAAGTAACCGGTCGGCGAGAAGAACAAATATCTCGCTGACCGGTTTTGACCTGTTATATGGCGTGTTTCTGTCGCTAATCTGTCGCGACTCTGTTGCGATTCTGACGCGAAGCTGACACAAATCTGACGCGGCGGTAGTTTTCTGTCTGGAATCTATCAGGAATCTGTCGCGATTCTGACGTGAGTCTGACATAGCGGCAGTTATCTGTCAGGAATCTGACGCAAACCTGACATGACCCTGACGCAAATCTGACGCGAAACCTACGCCGTGTCTATCCCTGAATCTGCTTGGAAAGATTTTGCAGAGCGTGGAAACGGTGAGAGATAGCGTTCTTCTCGTCAGGCTCAAGCTCTGCCATGGTTTTACCTGGAGCATCTTCTGGCCAGAAGAGTGGATCGTAGCCGAAGCCGTTGTGACCCTTTGGCTCGTGACCGATAACGCCCTCGCAATCACCCTCTCCTACCAGCACGGATCCGTCTCTGTAGACCAGAGCAACAGTGGAGTGGAAGCGAGCAGTACGGTCCTCATCAGCAACGTCGGCAAGCTCTGCCAGCAGTTTCTGATTGTTTGCGGCATCATTGCCATGCTCGCCAGCATAACGAGCAGAATAAATTCCAGGAGCCCCGTCCAGAGCGTCAACACAAATACCGGAGTCGTCCGCAATGGCCGCCACGCAATCTACCTCGTCAAGAGCAGCTATTGCCTTGATTAGAGCGTTATCGCGGAACGTCTGACCGTTCTCCTCTGGATCTGGGAAATCGCCCAGCTGGCCCAAAGCCACAAAGCTCATACCAGGCATTACCTTGGAAAGAATAGCCTCAATCTCAACAAGTTTGTGAGCGTTGCCCGTTGCAACAACCACGGTTGTATTTGGATCAAAGGTCACAGCGTTAGAACCCTGATTTTCACTGTTTTGACTCATGGTTACTCCCTAAATCCAGTCACTTGATTCTGCAGGTCAACAAGGTGAGCAATGCCAGCCTGACCAAGATCGAGCAGCTGATTGAGTTGCTCGCGATCAAACGGACCGCCCTCGCCTGTTCCTTGTACTTCAATTATCTGTCCAGTTTCTGTT
The DNA here is from genome assembly GCF_057237245.1 of Lancefieldella sp. NCBI lineage: Bacteria > Bacillati > Actinomycetota > Coriobacteriia > Coriobacteriales > Atopobiaceae > Lancefieldella > Lancefieldella sp. The sequence continues at coordinate 190,525 of NZ_DBHHJM010000003.1, read as the reverse complement.
CCCACAAGGTTCATATCAATGTCCGCATGAGAATCCTCGGGATAGTCGAGGTCAAGCAGCGGCTGACCGTTTACGTATCCCATAGAAATCGCAGCTACCTGACCTGTAAGAGGAAGTCTGGGCAAGAGGTCCTTCTCAACAAGTGAATAGAGTGCGTCGTGAAGCGCCACCCAAGCGCCGGTAATACTGGCAGTTCTAGTGCCGCCGTCTGCCTGAAGCACGTCGCAGTCCAGCGTAACGGTGTACTCGCCCAGGCGATTGAGATCAACAACGGAGCGCAGCGAACGGCCGATTAGGCGCTCAATCTCCATGGAACGGCCCTTGCGGTTGGCGCGCTCTCGCTTGGTGCGTCGGTTAGTCGACGCAGGTAGCATGGCATATTCAGCCGTAACCCAACCTGCGCGAGAACTGCGTCGCCAAGCGGGGACGCCCTCTTCGACGGTGGCGGTGCACAGAACGCGCGTGTCGCCAAACGTGACCAGGCACGATCCGTCGGCGTTCTTCATAACGTTGCGCTCGAGAGTGACGGGGCGCATCTGGTCCCACGCGCGGTCAAACGAGCGCACGACCTGCGTGGCGGCATCGGTCTGCGCAGCGTCGACCTGCGTGGTGGCGCCGGCCTGCGCGGTGGCGCAGACCTGCACGGGCTTCTCGCCAGAGAACGCGCTATCTACCTGGTTATTCATTGCACTCCTAAGAAAAAACGCGACACCCGAGGGCGCCGCGTGAGGTTCCATGGTGGGCGATGAGAGATTTGAACTCCCGGCCTTGTGCGTGTAAAGCACCTGCGCTAGCCGCTGCGCCAATCGCCCGTGACTGTAGAAGTTTATCACAGCTTCCACAATTCTTAAACAGCAATTATGAATTCACAGGTTTCATTTGTTCAACTTCAGCACGGACTGCCACGCCATCTAGCTGAGCGAGTGGTGTTGAAGTCTGTTTTGCCAGAGTACATGCCGTACCCATAGCATCACCCATATCGGTGACCGTTGGAATAATGCGAACACTTGCCTGCATCAAAAACGTTGTAGAGATGCAGCGCCCAATAACTCCCAGGTTATTGATGTGTTTGGTGACCATCGATCGGAATGGAATCTCGTAATAGTCACCTTGCTTATACGTATTTTTGTGGAAGAGTCCGCCCTTATTAGAGTGAACGTCAATGTACCAATCGCCGCGAACAAGGCCGTCGTCAAATCGAGCCTGGTTAACGTAGTCCTCTTCGGTCAGCATTGTCTGGCCTTCAACGCGCCAGCTCTCGCGAACACCCAACAGCGAAGCCTGCTCCATAAGGTAGCTCTGCTCAAATCCAGGCATCATACGCTGCAAGAACGTTACCAGTCGACGAATGCGCGCATGCGCCTCAACTGTTGCATTAGAACGCGCCGCTCCCGAGGTGTTTGTACGCATGCTTGCAATATGTGGACAGTTCAGCGCCATGCAACCTGGTTTTCCAGGAAGCGAGAAAATCTGGTAATAGCGCAAGTCCTCTTCTTCAAGAATACCTGCTTCAATTCCCTCACGGAACTTTGGCTCCAGCTTAAAATTCTTACCCGCAACCATCGCGGACTCAAAGAAATATCCTTCAACCAATGGCGAGAAGTGATCATCAAGTGAGAGCACGTAATCTCTATAGCGCTCAACATCAATACCGCCCATGGTAAAACGCAGACTGCAAACCTGATTGATGCCGTCCTCATCACCAGCTGCAACTGGTACACCAGCAGCTCTGGACAAGACTGCGTCACCCGATGCGTCAATCCACGTTTGAGCAGCTACTGCAATCAAACCTTCTGTTGAGGCAAGAATAGCGTGTGTGATGATTTTCTCGTCATCAGCATCAGATAGAACCGCAGCTACAAGAGACGTGTCATAGAGAATTTGTCCACCTTTAGTGGTGTAGAGCTGCTCATACACTTCTCCCAAACGCTCAGGAGCAAACCAGATCATGGTAGTGTAATCGTCGCGCGTAGCGTCACCTGAAGCCAAGAGCTGCTGCTCGATGGCAGAAAGAACTGGCAGATGGCGCACATATGACGGCATCATAGGGCACACAAGCGCTCGTGTAGCAGATCCTCCAAGCAGATTTGACTTATCCACAATGAGGGTAGAAAGGCCCTCGTTTACGCAGCGAATTCCACAAGCGGAGCCAGAGACGCCACCACCAATGATGACTACATCAAAACTTCCAACAACAGGAATCTGCAGGTTATTCCAGGTAATTTCTTTATGACTCATTGTTTCCTCCTGTGTCAGAAACGCTGTGTAGTAAACCATAATAGGTGTTGGTAAATGCGTGTGCTGCAATTTCGGACAGAGCGTGAATACCCGTTTTTCCTAATTTAAAAGGACCAATAGTAAACAATGGAATGGTGTATTCTTTGCTGGTTAATCCAAGACGAGTTGTCTCTAACACGTGAAAAAACTCATGCATCAAAATAAGATTTTGGGCATCATGCAGCTCAAGTTGATTTTGCTTTGCCCATAGCGCACACGACTGCTCATAGAGCGTGATTTCTTTTGTGCCAGAAACATAATCACTGAAGTAGCGCTGGTTACCATACACGCAATCAATATCTTTTTTGATAATAGTCAAACCTGCGTCTTTGCAGATCTGAAAAAAGTCACTTTGACCGTTTGATTCTTCAAACACCATATGCGCAGCAGACTCACCTTTTGACCAAGCCAAATCAATCACGCGCTCTTTATCCTCTTCAGGAATTCGAGCAGCAAAGCGATCCCACGAGAGCTCTTTACGTGCAAGCTCACGAGTTGGAAACGGAAACCGTGAAGCAGAGCCAACAGTAGACTCTACTTCAAGGTTCACCGATTTTCTCGCCAAAGTGTGATCTGCGTTCTGCATGTGAGTTTAATCGCCTAAACGAAGTGTAGCGGCAATAATAACGGGCTCGTCAGATGGATAACCGCCCAGCTCAACTGAGGCAAGACTCAAAATCTGTTCAAGAGAAGTCATTCCAGACAGATCGATAATGCGCTTGCCAACTACTACATAGACATTTGGTAGATTGGCTCCACCGTCGTTGTATACGGTCAAGTCCTCTACCAGGGCTGTTACTCCCTTGCGCCAAGAACTAATGGTCTCTTGGAGTACGTCGGCATTAGGACGCTGAAGTCTAATAACACCCTCAGCATCAATAAGACGAAGAGCGGTGCGCTTCTTGGTGAGAAGACCAAAAAGCTTCTTTTCTGTAGTGGTTGCAGTGTAAGCAAAGAGCTCAGAAGAGTGAGCAACCTCGGAAACGTTATCTGCACCCTCACCAAGGTTCTCTACTACAAGTTTTTTAAGCTCATCCGCACTCAGACGTGTGGCGTTAACATCCTTACTACGCAGCTCAGTAGCTCCAACGGCAATTGCACGGACAACATGACGCTGGGTATCAACCTCAACAGTAACCTCAACGGTTCCAGGAGCTGCACCCATCTTGATAGCACGAGCCTCTGCTTCACGCCTAACGCTGACAATGTCATCGTCGGTTGGGTTGGTAACACTGCGCTCAACCATGTCTCGGACCATAGCAAGAGCAACGCCAATAGTTGAGATAACAGGAGCATTCTTAGCAATGCGGAACGAGTGGCCCATGGTCTTTGCCAAATGTGGCACTACCGTAGAAGCTCCGCCGCCACCGCCAACGTAAACGGTTGTGCGAGGATCCATGCCATAGTCTTTCATAAGCTGTTCTGCCACAGCGCCGTTCTTCTTTGCGGCGAATGCAAGAACCTGAGCTGCTGCATCTTCAACACTCATGCCCATATTCTCTGCAAGAGGAGCCCACGCCGCACGAGCAGCTTCAACAGAGCCGTATGCATAATCCCCCTCAGGAACAAAGCCTGCAAGGTTTGCAGCGCCAGCCATGGTCAAACAAACGCGAAGTCCACCATCGCACTCAATAGCTGCGTACTCAGGATCTCCATCCATAGGACGAACAGCAACCAGGCGTGGATTAACAATCTTTTCTGCGTCGGTGTATACCTCGTAATCCAAGTTAGCAATGTGAGCAGAACGAGGTCCCACGTCAACGGCCTTGCCATCAGAAATCTGCACCATAGAACCGCCACCAATACCAACGGTTCTCACATCTAGTGACGAGAGGTACGTCTTGTGGCCACCAACTTCTGCGTATTTGACCATAACCTTGCCGTCTTTAACGCAAGAAATATCGGTAGAAGTGCCACCAACCTCAAAGAACAGGCCATCGGTAAGCTTCTCATACATCAAAGCACCAGCTACACCAGCTGCAGGACCAGAAAGAATGGTTAGGATTGGACGATGACGGACCTCATCAACAGTCATAACACCGCCGTCGCAGCGCATAACCATAAGTGGTGACTCAATGCCTGCCTCGCGAATACTCTTGTCAGTCATGTTTGCAGCTTCAAGCATCTTTGGCATGATGGAAGCGTTAACAACTGCTGTACGAGTACGAATAGCCAGGCCGTAAAGCTTAGAAATGTCATTTGTAGCCGTAGCAGGAAGTTCTCTATCAGAGCACTCTGCAATAACAGCATTCTCGTTAGTTGGATCGTCTACACTAAATGCCTCGGCGGCAACATAAGAAGTTGAACCATCCGAGAAAAGCTGCTCGACTGCGCTCTTAATGCCAGCTTCAACATCAGAAGAGGTGTCTACAAAAGCATTTTTGGTACGCAGGAATTTACCGGCAGCAAGTTCAATATCGCCAACGTTAGTATCACTCTTACTCTTAGCTCCCTGAAGGCCGCTACCAAGCGTTACGATACCAACCTGTGCAACATCGCCCTCAAGCAGGGCGTTTGTTGCTTGAGTAGTACCGTGAGCAATAAAGACAACATCTTCAGGCTTAATGTTGTGCTGCTCCATAACACCATGAAGCACCTGCACAATACCTGCTGCAACACCCGCTTCAGCGGTGTGCGTGGTAGGTGTTTTAACCGTGCCGATAATTTCGTACGTATCATTGTCGATGGCAACAGCATCAGTAAATGTTCCGCCAACGTCGATTCCAATACGAACTTTCACGTTTCCTCCTTGATTTGCAGCAATCTATCATCTGCAAAGATAAAACGAGGCGAGAAGCCCACAACAAGAGGGTCTTCTCGCCCCAAGGTCAGAACTTAGAAGTACAGAACACCAGACAGAATTACACCAACGATGGAAACTGCCCAGAGGTAAGGAAGCATCTTACGAGTAACGGTGTTGACGTCAACCTCGCAGAAGTTTGCAGTCCAAACGTTCTGAGTATTGGTTGGGTCGCCACCTGCCTGGATGCGCTCTGCAGCCAGGAATGCACCCATGACAGCAAGAGGATTCAAGGTGTTCAGGCCAATGATAAGAGCTGCGATACCGGAACCAAGACCAAACATGTTCATAGGTCCACGATACAGAGCCAATGGCGAGAGAACCGCAAAGAAGATGATGTATGCAACAAGGTTCTGTGGCATGATGCCAAGCAGGAATGGGTTAAGAACTGCCTTAACCGTTGGATTGGTAACTGCAAGGTAAAGGATACCAATGCCAACCATCAGGATAATTGCAGGACCAGCGTCGGTTACGCCGTCATAGCAAGTCTTTGCAAGAAGGTTCATTGCCTTGCTAAAGCTCTTGGAGGTAAACAGCAGGCACCACAGAATACCAACAGTAAATGCTGGGGTAACAGGAACCTTCAAGAAAGCAACAAGCACAATAGGAATGAGTGGAGTCAGCATTGCCAGACCACCAGCAACGCCGGTGAGCTGCTTGGAGTTGCTCTGCTCAGCAACTGGAGCGCTAAAGGCAAACTTAATGCCATTACGCTTGAACTCAACAACAATCATGATCAAAGTTGCAATACCAGTTGCAACAGCCAGATAAACCTCAAAACCCTGAACCTGAGCAATGTCTAGGTTGAAGAGCTTTGCGAAGGTTGTCCAGTTGGCAATATTGAGTGCCAGACCAGTGGTAAATGACATCAAGAAGATACATGCTGCACTAGCTGCGGGAACACCAACAGAAATCAAAATTGGCAGGACGATTGAGCCAACCATGATGATGGATCCCAAGCCAGAAAGTGTAGTAAAGAGGACAGCTACTGCAATAGACATAATCAAGGTGATTACCAGGGGCTTATCGCCACCAAGCTCTGCGCTTTTCTTGATAATTGTCTCGGTAACACCAGTCTTGTTCATAAGCTGACCCAACCATGCGCCAAAAATAACAGCCATGATTGCGGCGCCCATGCGGACGGTACCAGCCTCAAATACTGATGTCAGCCAGCCAATTTCTTTTCCGTCGCCGTCTTTTCCAAACATTGGAACGCCTGCGATGACACAAATCAAAATGGCCATCAGTGGCAGGGCAAGCAGAGTTGGAATCTTCTTAGTCATCATCAATGCAGCTACAGCCACAAAGACCAAGAGGATCAAAATACCCTGAACCATGTTTCCTCCTTAGGAACACATTGTTTGATAGCAAGTGCAGCTATCTCTCCTTCAAACAACCTACACGTACTTCTATAGATGCGTGAGCACCATGTTGACGACTTTGATGAGCAGACAAAGTCGAGAAACACCTTTGTTCCAGCGCAGCACATAGCGTACTACTTCCCCGCAAGCACCTTGCTGATTTCTTACGCAAGCCTTACCGATTTCTTGCACATGGCCTGCGTAAGTCTTACCAAATACCTACACCGAACTTACTGGATGCCAGCCAGAAACAAGTACTTGTTTCCAAAGCTGGACAGTTTCTGGACAAAGACAGGCAAATCTTAGGGCAGAAACAGCATCTCTCAGTAAGTTTCTTGAAGTGATTCTTGTTACGATCAGTTTTGGAAATTCCTCAAACTGAGCAAATTTTTGCACCAAAAACGCGGGAGTGGACAATGCCTTATTTAGCGTATCTGTCTTAAGCGAAGAGATGGAAGTATCTTCTTCAGGTACAGATACAACTACAGCGTCAACAGAAAAAAGACTCTGAACGGCGCTTATAAGATTCATTAATGCATCAAGCTTCAAACCATCTGAGGTAACAAGCTGCTGAGTAATATCTGCATTTAGTCCCTCTTTCATTGGAAGAGGGGCATTATCGCAAACAACTTGAGCCACAACTCGCGAGCCAAATGAAAGATGTAAGTACGAAGAAACGTCCTCAATGTTGTCTGTGCTCTCAATATGCGAAAGTGCAAAGTCACTCTGCTCAAACTGCTTCACCACTACCCTGAAGGTGCTCTTTAATGCTTGTACCAGAGAAATTGTTGCCGAATCATGGCCCGTTGAATACATGACAGAAAGCTCTGATTCCAGCACATCGCCTTCGAGCAAAACTCCAATTCCCTTAAGAATTGCGCCATCAACAATCAGCTCAGTAAGAGCAGCTTCAATCCCCTCAAGAAGGGTTTCTCCCGAAGGAGCATCTTCTGATAGCGTGACGCGGGCGTGCTCGTTAAGAGTCATGTCCACAAGAATAAGTTCCTGACTCTGGCGAGAAACTCTGACGAGTCCCAAGAGACCAAATTCTGGAGCAAGTTGCAGAAGTGTCTTTGATCTGCCAGCGGTTACTACGCGTTCTGAACTTTCTTCAACCATTTTTGACTGAAGCAAGTCTTGGACAATAGTAGTAACGGTACTAGGAGAAAGAGATAATTCACGCGCCAATTCAACACGAGACAGAGCGTTTTTCTCGCACAATGCTTGAATAACAGCGCGTTTATTGGAATATGCAATATCTTTAGTGCTGACAATTGACATACGTGTCCCCTCCTCTCTATTTCTGTCTGTACTACCTTATTTCGACTCTCGAAATAAGTCCATCAAACTGAGAATGGAACGGGACTAACGGTATGAAATTATCGCCAAATGGTCATGCTGAACAATTTTGAAAACGGCGCCGATTCTTTACGACAACTCTTCCAGAATTCGACGCATTTCTTTCTGAACGCCCTGCTCGGTATTAGGCGCAATGACCTTGGTAGCAATGGTTTTGAGCGCGTAGCGAGCGTTGTCCATAACGTACGCGGTGCCCGCATAACGCAGCATGGCGTAATCATTCATGGAGTCGCCAAAAACGGCAATCTGATCGCGAGAAATGCCATAGTACCTGCGAATCTGCTCAAGTCCTGTGGCCTTGTTCACACCACGAGGCACCACGTCAATCCACGTCTCGCCGGAAGGCATGAACGAAAGTCTGTCACCCATCTCGCGCTCAAGAATCATGGCCATGTCCATCGAGCGAGCCCTTGAATCGCAGCAAATAGCAGCCTTGATGATGCTGACGTCAGGTGAAGGCGGATCAAACACGCGCTCAGCGTTAGGCAGGTCTTTGTCCAGCTCGCGTACAAACGAGCTCTGATCATCCAGCAAATACGTATGCGTGCGGTCATAAACTACCAGGTGAATGCAGTCAAACTCAGACGTCAACTCAAACAGCTTACGAATAGAAGCTGACGAGAAAACCTCGCGGTCGACGACCTCGTTCTCTACATAGACCTGCGTGCCCAAGGAAGCCACGTAGTCAATCTTGTCTGCAACCGGCTCAAACAACCAGCGCAGCGTATCATAACGACGACCGGAGCTTGCGACAAAGTGAACGCCACGTTTGTACAGCTCTTTGATCAGCTCAAATGTCTCTGGCGGAACCTCGGAATTCTGGTCCAGCAGCGTACCGTCCATGTCCGATGCAATGAGTTTAATCATGCTAGTTCTCCATCATAAAACGGGGAGTCTCCCCTGCTTTTGTTGCGCGTACCAGCTCTAACAGGGCATGTGCAACACCGTCATCTGCAGAAGCACCAACGTGATGCTTTGCTACCTGCTTGACCTCTGGAATTGCGTTTGCCACCGCCACCGAGTGCGGAACTTTACTTAAAATCTCAACGTCATTCTCGCCGTCTCCAAAAACAAGCACCTCTTCTGGAGAAATGCCTGTTCTTTCCAGGAGCGTTTCAAAGCCAGTCAGCTTGGATACGCCCTTGGGCAGCACGTCAAACCACTGAGGAATGACCGAAACCGTGTAAACATCTGGACAGACTGCGGCAATCTTTTGGCGACAACGCTCCATGTCCTCCTCTGTTCCCGGGCAAGCAACTGTTGCTGCAACAAAATCGACGTCGTCAGGGACTTGGTCGACAATACCCGAGACAAACACCATTCTACGCTCGTAATCAGTGAGAATGTCTTTATTGTCAGGCGCACCGACAACATACGCTGGATTAAAGAGGTTAGTCTGTTCTGGATAGCAAACCAAGAACATGTTCTTCTCGTCTGCAATAGCGTCCGCGACGCCTTGAAGCGTTTTGTGATCAAAAACGGAGAGCGAGATAGTCTTGCCCTTGTACAGCACGCGCTTGCCCGTAGACATGACGCCTGTTTGCATGCACGCCTCGTCGAGGCTGAAAAGACGCATCAGTTCAACGTAATCTCGGCCGGTACAAGGGCCAAATGCGATATCTGTTTCTTCAAGGAGCGTGTGAATTGCGTTGCGAGTGAAGTCCGACACACGCTTGTTTCCGAAGGGTACCAGCGTGTTGTCCATATCAGATAAAACAAGCTTAATCACAAACGTCCCCCGTTACTGCATGCTACGTAGCTGGACAAACGCAACGCGCGTCGCAGCCCAAGCGGACGCAGCCCTACGCCAACGCAGCTCCAAGCTGGTAAGCTCTACGCTGGCACGCTCTACGCTGGCACGAGCTAAGCTGACACGAGCTAAGTCGCAGCATTGTACTTCTATCTAGTTGAACTATGTGCCAAGACGTCAAAGCGATCAATCTTGAGCAACACTTGGTCTAGTCCAATCATACCCGAGAGACGCACCTTTGACGCATTCGAAGTCAAAATTAGAAGATCTCTAAATCCGGAACCCCGACGGCCACCAACCCACTCCATGCGCTTAATGTCCTGGTAGTTGATGGAAATTTCAGAGCCTACAAAGGGCACTACAACCATCTCGTCATCAAAAAGCGAGACCTTATAACGACTCAAGATGTACCACGCCATAAACATGACAACCGAGAAGGACGCAAAAAACGCCATAACAATGTCTGGGTTTGGCGTAAATACATTAACGTAGCAAAGCCAGCCGAGAATAACTGCGATTGCACTGACAAATGCCATGTCAATAATGAGCGAACGTGTAAGCGCGGCAGGAGTCACGTAGGTATCGTGATGGCTGTGGCGACGCTCGGAAATTCCAACGTTTCCCGAGTGCTCTAAAAACGCAGCTATGACGGGTGCCGCAACGACAACAATTCCAAAAAACACTGCGAGCATTGCGACCTCCCTTACTCCGTGAAAAAAGAACAATGACCCTTCATAATTATGCTACGCCCCTGCTCACCATTTTGTTGACAAGGTTGAGCGGGGGCGTAGACGGTAGAAATCTAGCTATGAATGGCAAAGTTGCACGTCAAACGGTTGCGTGCGGCGCGGCGGCGCAGATCGCGGGCAGTGCGAACGCGGCAGGTGTGACGGCGTGGCTCGCGTGCGATGCGGGTGCGACGACGCTAGCTGCGAGCAGCGCGGTCAGCGCAGGTGCTAGCTGCGGGCAGCGAACTTGGCGACGAGCTTCTCCAGAAGGTCCACGGTGACCTCAAGGCTTGGCACGGGGACAAACTCACGCACGGAGTGGGCGTTATATCCACCGGTAGCAATGTTGGGGCATGGCAGGCCGCGGAACGTGAGCTGGGCACCATCGGTACCGCCACGAGCAGCAACTGGCTTAGGCTCAATACCAACCTCACGATTTGCCTCAAGCGCATAATCAATCAGGAACTCGTAGCCGTCGAACTTCTCGGCCATATTGCGATACTCCTGGTGAATCTCAACACGGACGGTATTCTCGCCATAGCGCTTGTTCAAGAACGCGGCGATATCCTGCAGGACCTGCTGGCGATTGGCAAAGATCTGGGCGTCGTGGTCGCGGACGATGTAGCTAAGCTTGACCTCGGACGCGGAACCCTCGATGGCTATTGGGTGGTAGAAGCCCTCGTAGCCCTCGGTGTGCTCAGGACGCTCGAAGGCCGGGACCATCTGCTGGAACTCGGATGCCACGGTAATTGCGTTGATCATGACGTCCTTGGCGCTGCCGGGGTGAACCATGACACCCTTGAAGTAGACGTCAGCGTGGGCGGCGTTGAAGCACTCGTAGTTGAACTCGCCGAGAGCCTCGCCGTCGACGGTATAGCCGTACGCAGCGCCAAGTTTGTCCAGGTCAAGCAGGCTTGCGCCGTGACCGATCTCCTCGTCAGGGACAAACGCAATCTTGAGCGTAGGGTGCGCGAGCTCGGGGTTATCGCCCAGGCGCTTGAGCAGCGCACAAATCTCAGCCACACCGGCCTTATCGTCAGCAGACAGCAGTGTGGAGCCGTCGGAGCAAATGATGTCCATGCCCACAAAATCCTTGAGGTCAGGGACCTGCTCCTGGGTGGTTGCGATGGTCTTGCCGTTAACGACGCCGGCCACCAGGTCACCGCCCTCGTAGTGGACGACGTGTGGCTTAATGCCCGAGGCGGGCGCGTCGATGACGGAGTCTAGGTGCGAGCAAAGCATCAGCGCGGGAGCCGACTCGGCGCCCTTGGATGCAGCGAAGGTGCCGGTTACGTAGGCGTGCTCGTCGACAGTGACGTCGGTGCAGCCCAGCGCCTTGAGCTCTTCGCCCAGGTAGCGAGCCATCTCGTGCTGAGCAGGCGTGGAAGGGGTAACGGTGTCGTTGTCGGGGTTGGACTGGGAGTCAACCTGCACGTAGCGCATGAAGCGCTCGGCGACATCGGGGAGCTGGTTAGACGTGGTTTCAGGCATAAGTATCCTTTCTGGATCGAGTAAGGTCGGTGCGGCGGGCGGTGCGAGCAACGAGGGTAGCGCAGGTAGTGCGGGTAGCGCGGGCGGTGCGGGCAATGCGGGTCGCAACCGTCGACCTTTTGATGTTGTATGCATTTACTGTACCGCAACTCAAAACGAATTAAACTTACCTGTACAAACTTTTGAACAGAGTTACCTTAAGAAAAACTTCTGCAACTTTTTATTGTCATTTCGATTCGCCGTAAACGCAAAGCACGGAATTAGACAGTCGTACATCCAATCCGATTGAGTCAATGACGTAATATTTGGTCATTATGCACGAAATTGCATATTTCATGCGTTTTATAAGCAAAATTTTCACAGGACTTTGAAAATTACCATTTTTGGGAGTCCATGCGGTAAAAAATACGTTTAGTTGGGAATGAAGAGATTTAATTCAACTTTTTATATTCGTGTTTGCCCAGGAAAGGCTAAAAAGTTTTAACTATTTCTTTTACTAATTAAGTGAAAATGGCTCATTTTCAAAATGAATACTCCAACTAAACGCGTTTTTTACCTTTTTGGGCCCAAAATCGCCAAAAATGAGCCCCAAACCAAAGTTTGGGGCTCATTAACGTGCAAATTACAACCTTGTAGTCGGTTACTCTGGTTGCGTACCGACTTCGCAGCCGATTACGCTGGTTGCGCTCGCAGCCACACGCCTCGGCACACAGACCACGTCGACCGCACTACTTGACGCCGGCCTTCTTCTTGGCGCGCTCGATAGCAGCCATCTGCTCCTCGGAAAGCCTAATGGAACCGTAATCTTTTCCGTGGTCAGGCGCGGTGCGACCAAGATCGCCCAGGTTAGCACCAGTTGCTTCCAGCGCAGACATGTGGTGCGAAGAGCAAGAATGGCCGCCCTCGCGGACAACGGAATCCAGGCCAAACTTGTCGCGGCCGGTATACGGCATAGTTGCGTCGTTAGTGACTGGATCGTCGGCGTTTTCTAGCTTGAACTCGCCATTTACGCCGTTCTTGTAGTTCTCCTTAGCCACCGAAATCATCAGCTTGATACGGTTGAGCTGGTTGACCTCGGACGCGCCTGGGTCGTAGTCGACAGCAACAATGTTAGACTCGGGGTGCATCTGGCGCAGGCGCTTGATGACTGCCTTACCAACAACGTGGTTAGGTAGGCATGCAAATGGCTGAGCGCAGACGATGTTTGGCGTGCCCGTCTCAATGAGGTCGCACATCTCAGCGGTGAGCAGCCAACCTTCGCCCATCGTGTTGCAGAGCGAGAGAATCTGACCAGCTTTTTCGGCCAGCTCATCGATATTGGGATATGGCTCAAAGCGCTCGGACTTCTCCAGCATCTTGTTGATTGGCGCGCGCAGACCCTGGACCATCTTGATGCCCGCGATGTGCGTCATGCGGCTCTTGAACGAAGTGCCCAACTCCTTGTGTGTGTTGATCGCGTTGGAGAGGCCAAACAGGAAGAAGTCGACCAGACCTGGAACGTTAGCCTCGCAGCCCTCGGACTCGATGACCTTGACCAGCTCGTTGTTGGCCGTTGGGTGGAACTTAACCAGAATCTCGCCGACGACGCCGACGCGTGGCTTCTGGCGGTCATTGACCACGGGCAGACTGTCAAACAGCTCGATGGTACGCTGGCACTGCTTGTAGAATTCCTTGCGAGAAATTCCGTTGATCTTGGAACGTGTATCGGCCATGAGCTGGTCATACAGCTCATTTGCGGAACCCTTAACGGCCTCGTAGGGACGAACACGATACAGCAGCTGCATAATCAGGTCGCCGTATAGCAGCGCGTAAACTGCCTTAATCAGCAAGTCAGGCTTGAACAGCTTGAATCCTGGGTTATCCTCGTCAAGGCCGGAAGCGGCGGAGACGGAAATGACCGGAATCTCTGGGTGACCTGCGTCTTTGAGCGCCTTACGAATCAGTGCAATGTAGTTGGTTGCACGGCAGCCACCGCCGGTCTGCGAAATCAGAACTGCGGTCTTGGTCAGATCGTACTTGCCCGAAAGCACTGCCTCCATAATCTGGCCCGTGACCAGGATAGATGGGTAGCAGATGTCGTTATTGACGTAGCGAAGGCCCATGTCAACGGCACCCTGGTCAACCGAAGGCAGCAGCACAACGTTGTAGCCCGCACCCTTCAGCAGCTCCTCTACCAGCTCAAAGTGGATTGGCGCCATCTGCGGAGCCAGGATGGTATAGCCCGCTTCCTGCATCTCCTTGGTGTAGCGGACCTTCTCGTAAGCTGCAGATTCTGCCTCGCGGTACACCGGTGCACGGCGAGAAGAACTAGCGCTTCTGGCCTTTTCCAGAGAGCCGTCGGCCATGCGAACGCCCTGAGGAACAGCCTCGGTAACCAGACCAGCAGCTGCAAGTCGCTCCAGCTCTGCCTGCTGCTCGTTTAAAGCAGCCATCAGCGAGCGGATACGAATACGCGCAGCGCCCAAGTTGGAGACCTGGTCGACCTTGAGCATGGTGTAGATCTTGCCCGAAGCCTCAAGAATCTCCTGGACCTGGTCGGTAGTCAGTGCGTCAAGGCCACAACCAAACGAGAAGAGCTGGATGAGGTCCAGGTCGTTTCGGGACGCAACAAAGCGAGCCGCACGGTACAGACGCGAGTGATACATCCACTGGTCAACAATACGGATGGGGCGCTCAGGCATCATCTTATGGGCAATGGAATCCTCGGTGAGCACGGCAAAGCCAAAAGAAGAGACCAGCTCAGGGATGGCGTGATTAATCTCTGGGTCGTTGTGGTATGGGCGACCTGCAAGAACAATACCGTGAGCGTCGTGCTCCTCAATCCACGCAAGAGCCTCATCACCTGCGCGGTGCATCTGGTCCTTGACGTTGATATCTTCCTGCCATGCAGCCTCAACAGCGGCGTCAATTTCGGCGCGCGTGATGTGCTCGCCGCGGAAACGACCTTTGCCGGCCTGAGCGTCCTTCTCGCGCTGTTCACTGATGAGCTCGTACAAACGACGCTTGAGCTCGTTTTTCTTGTCGTACGGAATGAACGGAGCCATGTACTGGATGGACGGATCGGAGAGCTCGTCCACGTTGAGGCCCAGCGCCTGAGGGTAGCTCATGACAATTGGGCAGTTGTAGTGGTTGGTTGCGGAGTCGTCCTCCTTGCGCTCCCAACGAATACACGGCATCCAAATAAAGTCTGGGTCCTTGGCCAGCAGGTTCATGATGTGGCCGTGGGAAAGCTTTGCAGGATAGCAGGCGGACTCGGAAGGCATGGACTCGATACCTGCGTCGTACGTCTTTGCGGTGGTCTGGTCGGACAAAATGACCGAGAAGCCCAGCTTGGTGAAAAACGTGTGCCAGAACGGATAGTTCTCGTACATGTTCAGCGAGCGAGGAATACCAACGGTGCCGCGTGGAGCCTCGTCAGCGGGAAGCGACTCGCGGTCAAACAGCAGCTTGTTCTTGAACGCAAAGAGGTTTGGCGCCTCGTTCTTCTTGGCGCCACGCTTCTTACCTGCGCCTTTCTCGCAACGGTTACCGGTGATAAACCTGTGGCCACTGCCAAAGTCATTGATGGTAAGCATGCAGCTGTTAGGGCAGATGCGGCAGTGCGTGTTGGTAAGCTTGACCTGCAGGTTGTCGATAGACTCGCGGTCTAGCAGGGTGGATACGCCGTCGATACCTGCGCGGTCGCGGGCGAGAAGAGCGGCGCCGTAGGCACCCATAACGCCTGCAATGTCAGGACGGATAACGTCTCTACCGGTGAGCAGCTCAAAGGCACGGAGCGTTGCGTCGGACATGAAGGTACCACCCTGAACAATGCAGTGCTCGCCAATCTCGCTGAAGTCGCGGAGCTTAATGACCTTGAACAGGGCGTTCTTGATGACGGAGTACGAAAGACCAGCAGCAACGTCGCCGATGGTTGCGCCTTCCTTTTGCGCCTGCTTAACGCGGGAGTTCATGAAGACGGTACAGCGAGAGCCCAGGTCAACAGGGAGTGTTGCCTTGGTTGCAGCGGTTGCAAACTCGCGGACGTCCATCTTCATGGAGTCAGCAAAGGACGCAATAAAGGAGCCGCAGCCTGCAGAGCAAGCCTCATTCAGCATGATGTGCTCAATGACGCCGTCTTTGACCTGCAGACACTTCATGTCCTGGCCGCCAATATCAAGAATGAAATCAACGTCTGGGACAAATGCCTTAGCGCCACGCAAGTGAGCAACAGTCTCAATCTCGCCCGAGTCTGCGCGGAGGGCCTCAATCAGGATGCCCTCACCATAACCGGTGGTTGTGACGTGGCCAATAATGCAGTCGGAAGGCATCTCGTCATAGATGGAGTCCATAATCTTGCGAGCAGTACCCAGGATATCGCCGTTGTTATTGTCGTACCAGGTGTAAAGCAGCTCGCCCTTCTCGCCAACAACAGCAGCCTTCATAGTGGTAGAACCTGCGTCGATGCCAATGAACACGCGGCCGTGGTAGTTGGCCAGCTGGCCTTTAGGGACTACCTCCTTGTCGTGGCGGGCCTTGAAGTTGTCAAAATCCTGCTGGGTAGCAAAGAGTGGGTCCAGACGAGCAACCTCGGAGCCCTGGATGTCCTTGAGGTTATCCAGTGCCTCCATGACCTGCGTAAAAGTGATTGGTCGGTCGGACTCGCCTGCCAGAGCAGCGCCCGTTGCAACAAAGAGGTGGGCGTTCTTTGGCAAGACGATGTGCTCGTCGTCCAGGTTAAGCGTGATGTAGAAGCGACGGCGCAGCTCAGAGAGGTACTGCAGCGGACCGCCGAGAAACGCGACGTAGCCGCGGATGGGGTGGCCGCAGGCCAGGCCCGAGACGGTCTGGTTTGCAACAGCCTGGAAGATGGAAGCGGCAATGTCGGCAGGAGCGGCACCCTCGTTGAGCAGCGGCTGAACGTCGGACTTAGCAAAAACGCCGCAGCGAGATGCAATTGGGTAGATCTGCTTGACGTCTTTTGCCAGCTCATTGAGGCCAGTTGCGTCGGTCTTGAGGAGAGACGCCATCTGGTCGATGAACGCACCGGTACCACCAGCGCAGGTACCGTTCATGCGCTGCTCGATGCCATTATCGAAGTAGATAATCTTTGCGTCCTCGCCGCCCAGCTCAATGGCAACGTCGGTCTGAGGAATCAGCGTCTCAACGGCGCGCTTGGAAGCGATGACCTCCTGGACAAACTCCAGGTCAAGCCATTGCGCCAAGAGCATTCCGCCGGAGCCGGTGATTGCGGCGTACATGGGTGTCTCGCCAATGTGCTTCTGAGCTTTGATGAACAGGGAGCGCGCGGTTGCACGGACGTCAGTGTGGTGACGCTCGTAGTTTGCGTAAACCAGCGTGCCGTCCTCGTCGATGACGGACAGCTTTACGGTTGTGGAACCAACGTCGATGCCCAGCATAAGGTGGGCCTGAGACAGGTCAAGTGGGACGTTTGGTGCCAGCTCGGCACCATTCTCTACCAGCTCAAACTTTGGACTAATCATTGTTTTCCTCTCCGAGAACAAGAGTTGCAAGCGCAAATCGCGGAACGTCTAGCTTGATTGGCTTGCCGTACAAATCGCCAGGTGCAACAAACATGAGGCCGGTCATAAGACCTGCCATCTGCTCATCGCTCTCGCGCATGCCGCCGATTAACCAGCGGATAAGGACGCCGACCTCGGCAGAAATTGCGAAGGTCAGATAGTAGTCAAAGAAGGGACCAAGTGCGCGCGGATCAAGGTCGTGAAGGGCGCGCTGGGCGATAACCTCGTGTACCAGGTGCTTGAGCTTATCCTGGAACGCAGGGTCTCCACCGTTGCCCAGCAAGGGACGCAGGTAGAAGCCGTGCTTGCGAATGCTTCGGAGCATCTCCGTTGTGCCGGGGCATGGCCTGTAGGAGTCGATTGCCTCCTTAAGCTCAACAAGGTTGACGCGAGCAAGCTGCTCAACAGCAGGTCGGAGCTCTGCCAACGCTTCCTTTTCGATGTGAAGCACCAGGTCAGGGATGTCTTTGTAGTGGGAATAAAAAGTGCGACGCGTGAGGCCAGCGCGTTCCGTTACACCCGTGACGGTCACGGAAGTAAGGTCGCCGGTAGCGTCTATCTCTTCTGCCAGGGCTTTTCTGAGCGCCGCGCGAGTTCTTGCGGTGCGTCGATCAAGCTTGCAAGCTGACAAAACAGCAGGTGCAGACAATGTTTGCGTCATACGTTTCTGAAGCCTCTCCTGGTTGCAGGTACGTACTGGGTGCACGGGCGCGTGTGAGCGGCGCGGATAGCGCGACAGCACAACAACACCGTAGCACCCGACTTATTGCACATACTGAGTATTATTACACACTCTGTGCAATAACTGCAACCGCGAGAAGACCGATTTTCTCGCCAAGTCTGCTCTGCCGACTAAGTTTTCTATCTTGGCCTGCTAGCGCGCCTGATTTCTGCAAAGAATCTGTAACTTTTGCCTAAATACTTCAAAGAATCTGTGGATTTGCCTGATTTCGTCAAAGAATCGGTGTCTCAAATACAGATTCTTTGCACTTTTCAGGCGCGCATGCTGTTATGGCGCACCTGGCGAGAAACCCCGTGTACTCCCCGCCAGCGCTTCGCGCGCTTGACCTGCAAGTTTGCCTGCGCACGACGCTGTTACCACACAAAAAACTGGTGCTCACCTGCGTGAACACCGGTTTAACCTGCATGTTATGTGGAGCTCGGAGCTCGCGCGCTCTTCACCTGCATGTTATGTGGAGCTTCCAGCGCGCGACGTACTCGCAAGCTGCGCTTATGCGAAGCGCTCGACGCCGTCCTTGGAGACACGTGCAAAGAACAGCGGCTCCAGCTCAGGGGCACTCTCGCCAAAGACCAGAGCCTCGCGGAAGATGCGCTCGCCCTCGTCAAGACGGCTTTCGTCGCCGGTCAGAAGCGTTGCAATAACATCGCCCTTCTCGACATAATCGCCGGTCTTGCGCTCAAGGATAATACCTGCTGCTGGGTCAATCGGATCGCCCTTCTTCTCGCGACCGGCGCCCAAAGCAACAGAGGAAATGCCCACCAGCTCGGCGTTCATAGAAGTGATATATCCGCTGGTCTCGGCCACAATGTCGCGGCGGAATGGCGCAGCTTCAAACTTGGTGGTGTCAAAGATGACCTCGTCGGTGCCGCCCTGAGCCTTGACCATCTGTGCCAGCTTAGCCAAGCCCTCGCCGTTTGCAATCTGCTGGCGAGCCAGCTTACGGCAGTCCTCAACGCTTCCCTTACCTGCGAGGTTAAGCATGTTTGCAGCAAGCTCAACGCAAACGTCGGTCAAATCTTCAGGACCCTCACCCTTAAGCGTAGCCACTGCCTCAATGACCTCGAGGGAATTGCCCACGTTTTTGCCAAGAGGGCGATCCATGCCAGTAATCAGAGCTGCGGTGGTACGGCCGACGTGCTCGCCAATGGAAACCATAGCATCTGCCAGCTCAATTGCGGAGTCGACGTTCTTCATGAAGGCGCCGGAACCGCACTTGACGTCCAGCAAAATGCAGTCGGAACCGGAAGCGATCTTCTTGCTCATGATGCTCGATGCAATCAGAGGCACCGAATCAACCGTTGCGGTAACGTCGCGAAGCGCATAAAGCTTCTTGTCAGCTGGAACAAGATTGCCCGTCTGACCTGCGACGGCAACGCCAATCTCGGAGACCTGCTTGAAGAAATCTGGCTCGGAAATCTCAATGGAAAGTCCCGGAATTGCCTCAAGTTTATCCAGCGTACCGCCCGTATGGCCCAAGCCGCGGCCACTCATCTTGGCAACCTTGACACCCAAAGACGCAACAAGCGGGCCAACAACCAGCGTGGTTTTATCGCCAACACCGCCGGTAGAGTGTTTATCAACCTTGATACCAGGGATTGCCGAGAGGTCCATCATGTCGCCAGACTCTGCCATTGCCATGGTCAGGTGAGCTGTCTCGTGCGCGGTCATACCCTTGTAGAAGATGGCCATCGCAAGCGCGGAAGCCTGATAATCGGGAATATCCCCAGCTACATAGCCCGAGACAAAGTAGTCAATCTCGGCGTCGGTAAGCTCGCCGCCATCGCGCTTCTTTTCAATCACGTCGTACATGCGCATAGTTGAACCTCTTTTCGCTGTTCGCGTTCGTTGCTGTTCGCGTTCGTTGCCGTTCGCGGCGCCGTCAGGCGCGTTCGTTGCTGTTCGCGGCGCCGTCAGGCGCGTCCGTTGCCGGCGCGCTAACTCTCTAGTAAAAGAGCCGGTAGCGAGAAACTCTACCGGCTCGCAATTTCATGCAACCTACCAGGTTTTCTGCACCCGAAAGCGCAGGATGCTTGATGCCGCTGCCTACTGGTTGCCTCCGCCGTGCTCGCCGCACCCGCAGCCACAGCTGTGCTCGTGGCCGCCCGCGCCGTGCTCGCCCGCGGCGCCCTTCACGGCGTCGTCACCCGATGCGCCAGCAGGACTGGACTCGCCCAGATCCTCGGGACCAAATCCCATAGGCAAGATGTCCTGGAGCAGATACTCGCGAGGAGCTGCATCTGCCTTGCCTAACACAATACGGAATGTAGCAGGATCGCACCACTCGCGAATAACCTGCCTGCATACACCACAAGGAGTGCACCAAGCTGTTGGAGCCTCTCCCTCAGGACCACCAACAACCGCAATGGCCACAAAATCCCTGCGACCCTCAAACACTGCGCGGAAAAACGCCGTACGCTCGGCGCAGTTAGAAGGCGTGTACGCAGCGTTTTCTAGGTTGGCACCTCCGTACACCGTGCCGTCAGAGCACAACAGTGCAGCTCCAACAGCATAGTGAGAGTATGGTACATAGGCATGGTTGCGCGCCTCAATAGCAAGCTGAACAAGAGCCTCGTTAGAAACGTGACAAGAACCCTCTACCCCGGCCATTATGCACGACTTCCCTTGATGTATGGCACACCGTCTGCCTTAGGCGCAACGGACTTACCAACAAAGAGGACCAGCGTAATGATGGTGATGAAGTAAGGAAGCATTGCAATGATCTGGCTTGGAATTGGAGTTGCGCCGCCACCAAGAAGAATTGCAAGTGCCTGAGTAAAGCCAAAGAGCAGGCAAGCTGCATAGGTGTTCAGAGGCTTCCACTTACCAAAGATAACCGCAGCCAGTGCAATAAAGCCCTGACCAGAAATAGCGGTCTGAGTGAACTGAGAAATAATTGCCAGCGTTACAGAAGCGCCACCAAATCCTGCAAGAACACCAGAAACAATAACGCAGAGGTAGCGAGTCTTACGAACGCTAATGCCCAGTGTCTCGGATGCGTGTGGATGCTCGCCAACGGAGCGAATACGCAGGCCCCACTTGGTACGGTAAAGCACAAACCAGACGAGAAGGGCGGTTAAAAGTGCAAGTACCACGGTAATGTCTACGTTCAAGCTGGAATAAGGTGTGTCGTTAAAGGCACCCTCGCCAAAGAGCTTTGGCAGCTTATTAACTGCTGGAGACATTGCAGCGCCATCAAACAAAAGACGGCAGGCAAACAGAGCAATGCCAGGTGCCAGCAGGTTAATTGCAACACCAGAAACTGTCTGGTCAGCGTTAAACGTAATAGATGCCATCGCGTGCAGAAGTGCAATAAGACCGCCTGCAATACCTGCACAAAGGAAGCCAATCCAAGGGTTTCCGGTGAGGTAGCTGCCCGCAACGCCTGCAAAGGCACCAACGCCCATCATGCCCTCAATACCAATGTTGACAACACCGGAGCGCTCGGAGACAACGCCGCCCAGAGCACCAAAAATAAGAGGTGTCGAATACATGAGGGTAACGGAAACAAGAAGAATCAGGTTAGTGAGCATTGTTTGCCTCCTCCTGAGAAGGGTCGGACGCATCACTCACTTGAGCAGCAAGCTTTGCCTCTTCTTCCTTAGCCTTCTGGGCACGCTTGTGATCAAGACGGTCGGCAAGCATTGGAATAACGCCACCCAGAGCCATAAAGAACACGATGGTACCAATAACAATGTTGATAATCTCGGAAGGTGCACCAACCGTCTGCTGAACAGTCTGGCCACCATAAAGAAGACCAGCAAACAGGAAGGATGCAGGAATACATGCCACAGGATTGCAGTTGGCGATAAACGCAACGGACAGACCGTTAAAGCCGTTGTTCTCAAATGCTGCCAGCGTTGCGATACTGTGAGGAGCAATACCGGTAATGGTCAGAGCACCTGCAAGTCCGCAGAGTGCACCAGAAATAGCCATGCAAAGTGTGAGGTTCTTCTTAACGTTGATGCCAGTAAACTGTGCAGCATCGCGGTTAAAACCAACAGCGCGCATCTCATAACCAACCTTGGTGCGCATAAGCAGCCAGCCAATAAAGATAGCTGCGATAATAGCAACAAAAATACCAATGTTTACATCGGTACGCATAATAGCGTCGCCAATAACAGGAATATTGCGAATTGCCTCAGCACCGTCCTCGGAATTCTTCATGCCATAGAACAGTGTGGTATAGCCAGACTCGTTAATGGAGTATGAAGAAGTTGAATTTGGCTGGTGGAACTGTGGAAGAGAAACCACAAAGTTGCAGAGGTAGAGGCTGATCCAGTTAAACATAATGCTGGTAATAACCTCGTTGATGCCAAACTGGGCTTTAAGCCATCCAATGATGGCGCCAATACCTGCTCCGCCTGCGGTGCCTACCAAAACAACTACAGGAATCTGCAGTACAGGAGGAAGGTCAAGGCTGTAGCCAACAATAACGGCCAGGATAGTACCTACAATGTACTGACCCTCAGCGCCAATGTTAAAGAGGCCAACGCGGAATGCAAAAGCAACAGCAATACCCGTAAAGAGCAAAGGTGTTGCCTTAATAATGACGTTAGAAATGTATTTTGGCTTACCTACCATGCCGCCAATAAGAGCCTCAAACGAGCTGATAGGGTCATATCCTGCAACAACCAAAATAATAGAAGCAACCAACAGGCCAACAAAAATAGCAACAATTGCTGACGTAATTGGTTTTCTCATTATCTTTGTAAGCGTACTCACTCGGCGTCACCTCCTGCCATCAGCAGGCCAGCCTGCTCTTCAGTGATAGTACCTTGGTCAAACTCGCCAACATTCTTGCCGGCGTAAATAATTGCCATCTTATCGGCAACGTCCATAATCTCGTCCAGCTCAAAGGAAATCAGCAAAATTGCTGCTCCACGGTCCCTCTCGCGAATAAGTGCCTTGTGAACAAACTCAATAGCACCAACGTCAAGGCCGCGGGTTGGCTGGATGGCAATGAGGACGTCTGGGTTGGAAGAAACCTCACGGGCGATAATAACTTTCTGCTGGTTACCGCCGGAAAGTCCCACTGCCTGATGCTCTGCGCACTCTGCCGGACGAATATCAAACTCGTCAATAAGCTTCTGAGAGAATTCTTTGATCTTTGCCAGGTCAAGCGCAATGCCCTTACCAAAGGTCTCCTCGTTGTGGCGCTCAAGCACCATGTTCTCGGCAACGGTAAAGGGCAGAACCAGACCCCAACGATGGCGGTCTGAAGGAATAGTTGCAACTGCATGGTCAATGACCGTTTTAGGGGTTGTGCCCTGAATCTCTTCACCTTTAACGGTAATGGTGCCCGACTCAGGTTTGACCAGTGCGTCTATGGCATCGGCAAGTTCTTTCTGGCCGTTGCCGTCAATACCTGCAAGACCAACAATCTCGCCGGCACGAATATCCAAATTAAAACCGTTTACCTGCTCAATGCCACGCTCGTCCTTGACGTGGAGGTCCTTAATAGAAAGAACAACCTCACCAGGAGTTGCTGGCTTCTTTTCTACATGCAGGTTAACGTTTCTACCTACCATAAGTGTTGCAAGCTCAGTCTCGGATGTCTTGGAGACATCAACGGTGCTCATGTACTTACCGCGACGAATAATAGTGCACTCGTCAGCAGAAGACATAATCTCTTTAAGCTTGTGAGTAATAACAATAATGGTTTTACCTTTGCTTACCAGGTCATGCATGATCTGAATAAGCTTCTCAATCTCCTGTGGCGTAAGTACTGCCGTAGGCTCATCAAGAATCAGCGTATCAGCACCGCGATACAGGGCCTTCAAAATCTCAACACGCTGCTGCATACCAACAGAAATGTCTTCAATCTTGGCGTCAGGGTCTACGTCAAAGCCGTATTCCTCAACAATCTCCAGGACCTTCTCGCGAGCTCGCTTTGGATCAAGGACGCCACCGGCCGTGGTGACCTCGTTGCCCAAAACAATATTTTCTGTAACAGTAAAGTTCTCGACCAACATAAAGTGCTGGTGAACCATACCAATACCGTGAGCGATAGCATCGGTTGGGCCAGATATGGATACACGCTCTCCGTTGAGGTAAACCTCGCCCTCATCAGCAGAATACAGGCCATACAGTACGTTCATGAGCGTACTTTTACCTGCGCCGTTCTCTCCTAAAATGGCGTGGACAGTTTGCTTGCGCACGTTAAGGTCTACGGCGTCAAGAGCTTTAAACGATCCAAAAACTTTGGTAATGCCATGCATCTGAACAGCGTAATCCGAACTGACTTCCACGAGCCACCTCCTTTACACACTTGCTAGAGGTGAGGAGTGCCAAAGAGCACCCCTCACCAGCAAATCCAAACTCATCAACCTTTTGGGCCTGTCAGACGGCAAAACCATCTGGCGAGAAACCCTAAGGCTTAGAAACTAAGTCAGAGCTTAGCTCAAAGACTTGACGTACTTGTCCAGGTCGTCCTTGCTTGCAGGAGGAACAACGGAGCCAGCCTTGATCTTGTCGAGAAGGTCAGTAGCTGCCTTGTAGGTGTCCTCACCCATGAGGTGGTGATCCTCAGCAATTCCGACAGCGTCCTCGGAAGCGCCCAGGGAAACAGTAGTGCCACCCTTCTGGCCGTCCTTCAGGATCTTCTCGGAAATCTCAACGATAGCAACGTTAACGCGCTTAAGAGCAGAGGTCAGGACGTTCTCTGGAGCAAGATATGCCTGGTCACGATCAACGCCGATAGCAAGCTTATTTGCGTCCTTAGCTGCCTCAATAACGCCGGTTCCTACGCCGCCTGCAGCGTGGAAGACAACGTCGCAACCATCGGAGTACATGGAGTTAGCAATAGCCTTACCCTTTGCAGCATCGGAGAAGGACTCTGCGTACTGTGCAGAAACCTCAACGTTGGTGCCCTTTTCCTTGTTTGCATAAGCAACGCCGCCGCGGTAACCATACTCAAACTGGTCGATAAGTGCGGAAGAAATGCCGCCAACAAAGCCAACCTTGCCAGTCTTTGTGGTGCGAGCAGCAATGTAGCCAACAACAAAGGAAGGCTCCTGAGCACGGAACATAACGCCGGTGAAGTTGGAAACCTGAGACTCGTTGCCGTTGTCAATGATGGCAAACTGGGTGTTTGGATTGTCCTTAGCAGCCTTAAGGGTTGCGTCTGCCATAGCAAAGCCAACGCCCCAAACAAGATCGGACTCTGCGTCAACAGCCTTATCAAGGTTGGTTGCGTAATCGGAATCCTGCTTGGACTCAAGGTAGCTGACATCCCAGCCGTTCTTGTCCTTAAGCTCGGTCATGCCCTCCCAAGCGGACTGGTTAAAGGACTGGTCGTTAACACCACCAGTGTCGGTAACCATGGTGAGCTTCTTTTTCTTCTCACCTGATGCCTTCTGGCCGCCGTCGTCCTTCTTGGGGTTGTTGCAGCCTGCAAGACCTGCGAGTGCTGCAAATGCGCCAGCGCCGGTTGCGCCGGTCACAAAACTACGACGAGAAACGTTCTTGTTCATTCCGTGCTCTCCTTACCTCATGTGGCGGGAACGTCCAGCTTTTATGCTGGATCTTTATGAGAAGTTGACCAAACTTCCCTAACTTAAGCGGAAAATCCGCATGGTTCCAAAACAAACAGTAATGACAAGCTGCTGACCTGTGATGCTTTGCGCAACAAACGCTTTAAGCAACAACAGAAAGAGCAACCTCCATCATCTGTGTGAAACTAGTCTGACGCTCTTCAGCAGTAAGTGCTTCTCCTGTAAGAGGCAGGTCAGAGATAGTTAGCAGCGTAAGCGCATGCTTATGAGCGTGCATGGCGTTGAGATACAGGGCTGCCGACTCCATCTCAACGGCAAGAACATCCATGCTTGCCCATTTTGGAAGCGAGTTGTCTACGGTATAGAACACATCGCTTGCCAGGATATTACCAACGCGAACGGGATAACCCAGTTTCTCTGCACCAGCAACAGCCTTGCTCAACAGGCCAAAGTCTGCGGTAGGTGCAATGGTTCCAGGCATTCCGTACTGTGATGGATAATTAGAATCAGTGCTGGAAGACATGCCAATAACAATGTCTCTAAGCTTTACCTCAGGAGCAAGGCCGCCAGCGCTACCAATGCGGAGAATGTTGTCAACTCCGTAGAAATTAAAGAGCTCGTAAGAATAAATACCAATGGAAGGCATACCCATACCAGAACCCATAACGGAGACTGGCTGTCCCTTGTAGGTGCCGGTATAACCAAACATGTTGCGAACGGTGTTGAACTGCTCAACGTTCTCCAGATACGTGTCTGCAAGAAGCTTAGCGCGCAGAGGATCGCCTGGCATGAGGACGGTCTTAGCAATCTGGCCCTCAACAGCAGCGTTATGGGGAGTTGGGGTAGTAGCCATTAGTTCTCCTTAAGAATCTCTGACAGGTGAGAAGTTCCAACACCAAGTTGCTCAACGCCAAAATAATCAAGGATTGTCTCGGCCATGTCGGAAAATGTGGTGGTTGTACCAAGGTTGGTGTTTGGCTTGACCTTTGGACCTGTGATAAGCAGTGGCACGTACTCACGAGAGTGATCAGTAGATGGTGTTACAGGATCGCAGCCATGATCTGCGGTAATAATGAACAGGTCATCCTCACGAAGACCCTCAATAATCTGAGGAATGCGCTCGTCAAAGTAAGAAAGAGCGTTGGAGTATCCCACAGGATCGTTGCGGTGACCGTAAATCATGTCTGTATCAACAAGGTTGGTGAAGCACAGACCGTTAAAGTCTTTGCTGGTAGCCTCAATAGTTTTCTGAATTCCGTCTGCGTTGCAGGTGGTGAACTCAAACTCAGTCATGCCGCGATGAGCAAAGATGTCATAAATCTTGCCAATAGAAAGAACATCAAAGCCGTTCTCTTTAAGGCGATCAAGCATGGTTGGACCCGTTGGCTCAAGCGAGAAGTCATGACGGCGAGAAGTACGCTGATATGGCCACTCTCCCTCAAAAGGACGAGCAATAACGCGAGCAACACCGTGCTCACCCTGCAGAATCTCGCGCGCAATGCGGCAATATTCATAGAGTTTCTCGGGACTTACCACGTCCTCATGTGCAGCAATCTGGAAAACAGAATCTGCCGAGGTGTAGACAATCAGAGCACCAGTCTCTACGTGCTCTTTACCAAAGTCTCTAATAACATCGGTTCCGGAGTAAGGCTTGTTGCAGAGAACCTTGCGACCCGTCTTCTGCTCAAACTCCTCAATGACCTCCTGTGGGAAACCATCAGGATAGGTTGGGAACTTCTTTGGAGAAATGACGCCTGCCATCTCCCAGTGACCAACCGTAGTGTCTTTACCAGCGGATTTCTCCTGCATACGAGCATATGCGCCCACAGGAGACTCAATTGGCTTCAGATCAACGTCGTACACAGTATCAAGCGCGCCATCAATATTAAGAAGGCCCAGCTTTGTCATATTTGGGATATTAAGAACGCCACTTGTTGCGCAGGCACAAAGGGTATTACTACCCTCGTCTCCGTATGCCGCTGCATCAGGCTCTTCGCCGATGCCAAAACTATCAAGAACAACTACAAAAACACGTTTAGGCATACTACCTCCTAAAACGCCCGAAACAAGCATCTGCGCACGATACGCACGCGAACTAACTTATGTGGACGAGTCATTACTATTCATTAAATATATTATTACAGTTGCATAACGCCGACGCCCAATTTAGAGAGATTTTCACGATACAACCGTTTGCAGATACTAAAATTCTGTAAACGGTACGCAGCAAATGCTTAGAAAAATCGGGCAGGTAAAACAAGCGTGGCGAGAAAATCTTTGAGCTCACCAGGGAAAAATTTAATGAATTCATTCTTTACAGACTCTAGCTGCTGTCTTATCGTTGTCCAAAGCAAGATTTAAGCACTAGCTTAAATAAGATAAGCACCTGTTTAGAAGTTTTATATAAGCACCTGTTTAGTCGGATTCTATTTTTGCTGCTAGGAGGACTGATGCTCACCAATCGAGAACAGATGATTTTCAACTGGATTAAAGAGCAGCCTTCCATTACTCAGAAGGAAATTGCAGAGCGTGCAGGTATCTCGCGTTCTTCTGTTTCGGTTCACATCTCCAACCTTACCGCAAAGGGCGCAATTTTGGGCCGCCGCTACATTTTGAGCGAGCGTCCCTACTTTATTGTGATTGGTGCTGCCAACATGGATATTGCTGGCCGTCCAGATACTTCCCTTGTGGCAGGAGATTCAAATCCCGGCAAGGTCACCATGTCCTTTGGTGGCGTTGGCAGAAATGTTGCACACAACCTAGCTCTTCTCGACAGTGACGTTCGTCTGCTCACCGCTTTTGGCGAGGACTATCGTGCGCGCGAGCTCAAAGAGGGCTGCCTGGACTGCGGTATTGACATCGATGCTTCCATTACCGTGCCGGGCGCTTCCACTTCTACCTACCTCTTTATCATGGACGAGCACGGTGAGATGCAGGAAGCCATCAATGACATGCAGATTTACGAGTATGTCACCCCCGAGCGCATCGAGGAGCGCCTGGATGTTATCCAGCACGCCGCAGCTTGCGTGATTGATACCAACCTGCCTCAGCAGACCATCGAGTTCATTGCCAAGAACGTGACCTGCCCCATCTTCTGCGATCCCGTTTCTTCCATCAAGGCACAGAAGCTCAAGAAGGTTCTGGGCAAGATTCACACGCTCAAGCCAAATCGCCTTGAAGCCGAGATGCTCTCGGGCATCAAGATCACTGACGATACCTCCCTTGAAGCCGCAGCTCACGAGCTGCTTGCAACAGGCCTCAAGCGCGTGTTTATCTCCCTTGGCGAGAAGGGCCTTCTTTGTGCTGATCACGAGAAGACCGTCCGCTTACCACTGCTTCCTGCAAAGCTAGTCAACATGACAGGCGCAGGAGATGCCATGATGGCGGGTATTACCTGGGCGTACACTCAGGGCATGACGCTTGAGCAGACTGGCCTGGTAGGCATGGCTGCTTCCAGCATGGCCATTGAGGGTGAGGACACCATCAACGGTGAGCTCAACGTTGAAGAGGTTATCAAGCGCGCAGGTATTTAGCGCGTCTTACGGCACAGCGCGTCTGCACGGCACAGCGCGTCTGCACGGCACAGCGCGTCTGCACGGCACAGCGCATCTGCACGGCACTACTTTCGGTTCCATTAGTCGTTTACGATTGGAGTATATATGTCTAACCTGAAGGATTTTCTCGTTGTATCTGACGAGGTCAAAGAGGCTCTTGAGCAGAACAAGCCTGTTGTAGCTCTGGAGTCCACCATCATTTCTCACGGTATGCCTTACCCACAGAACGTTGAGACCGCTCTGAAGGTTGAGCAGATTATCCGCGACAACGGTGCAATTCCTGCAACTATCGCAATTATTAACGGCCAGATGCGTGCTGGTCTTTCCGCTGACGAGATTGACTACCTGGGCAAAAAGGGCCGCGAGGTTGCTAAGGTAAGCCGCCGTGACCTCCCTGTTATCATCGCTGAGAAGAAGGACGGCGCAACTACCGTCACTACTACCATGATGATTGCTCACATGGCAGGCATCGACGTCTTTGCAACAGGCGGCATCGGCGGCGTTCACCGTGGCGCTGAGATCACCATGGACATCTCCGCTGACCTCGAGGAGCTTGCACAGACTCCTGTTATGGTCATTTGCGCTGGTGCAAAGTCCATTCTTGACCTTGGCCTTACCCTTGAGTACCTGGAGACCAAGGGCGTTCCAGTACTTGGTTACCAGACCGAGGAGCTTCCTGCGTTCTACACCCGCAAGAGCGGCTTTAGCGTTGACTACCGCGTTGACTCCCCTGCTGAGCTGGCAGAGATCTTTACTACCCAGCAGCAGATTGGCATGAACAGCGGCCTTCTGGTTACCAACCCAATTCCTGAGCAGTACGCAATGGATAAGGACACCATCGACGCAGCTATCGAGAAGGCCCTTGCAGAGGCAGAGGCAAACGGCATCCACGGCAAAGAGTCCACACCATTCCTGCTTGCAAAGGTTGCTGAGATCACTGGTAACAACTCCCTTGAGTCAAACATTCAGCTGGTCTTCAACAACGTTGCTCTTGGTGCAAAGGTTGCTGCAGAGGTTTGCAACCGCAAGTAAGTGCACGTTAGCGCTGCGTAAGCATCGCAGTTCCTTTGGCCTCCGCGTCGTTTTGAACTGCCTCCCATTTCTTGGACATAAGAAATGGGAGGCAGTTCATATGCGGGTGATTATGATTCTGCAGCGTGTTAGCGTCGGCTTTTAGGCCTGGCGCACAAAATAGCGCAGCTTTGGTAGGTTCTGCCGAAGAATCGACATGTTCTTAATCAAGATAGCCAGGCAGCTAGGTGGTCGCACTACCCGATATGCATCTCTATGCATAAACTTAACCTAATATGCTAGAAAATGAATAGCTTGATATAAAAGATTTAACTATAGGTAAATTCCGCACCTAAGGAACACACCTAAGTCGGATATTCTGCTCAATTGCGGGCATATTACACATCTAATGACGATAATCTGCATGATTAAGGTAATTTCTGCGTCATGTATACGTCTTTTTAACAGATTATCCGACTTAGGTGTGTTTTGAACTGACTCCTATTTCTGGTGTCCAAGAAATGGGAGGCAGTTCATTTGACGTGGGGGCTTTTCTGTCTTGCAGCAGCTTGACCGTGGGTTGACCCCAGGTTGACCGCTGGTTGACCGCAACCCAATCGCAGCCCAATCGCAGCCCGATACCGTTCAAGAAAATTGTCTCAAAAAGTGGACAAAAGTCCTTATTTTTATTTCAGGGAGCAGGTACAATTACTCAAACTTAAGCCAAAACTGTCCTGTAATGAGGACATACGAAGCAAGAACAGCGAGGTCTCGTGTGAACGTTCTAACCTACCTTGACAGTCTTGACTCCGACGTTCGCAAGAAGATCATCAAATGGGCTTCTCGCGTTCCCGCTAATCGTCTTTCTCATTGTAGGCAGATTCGTCTTAATTCCGGACAGACCCTTGTCCACATGCTGGACCGCGTTGATAACGTGTACATTCTGTGCCGCGGTACCGTGCGCACTACGTCGCATAATTCCGCAGGTAGCACGTATGTTATTGACGAGTATCGCGCCCCTGTTGCTTTTGGTGAGATGGAAGTTATCAGCGAGAGCCCGTTTTACCTGGGATCGCTCACCGCAACTTCCGGCTGCGAGTTTATTTCGGTTCCACGCGAGGACTACCTGCAGTGGATTCGTTCGGACCCTGAAGCACTTCTCACCCGCTCACGCTGGATTATCAAGAATCTGACACGTCAGTCCGGCTACGAGCGCAGCCTGCTGACCTGGAGCGGAACCAAGCGCCTGATGTACATGCTTAGCGAGCTGACGCGCGATCAGATTCACCGCGGCGTTGTTGAGTGGCCGTTTACGGTGCGTCTGACCAGGCAAGAGCTAGCAGACAAGATTGGTACCAGCACAAAAACTGTTGCCCGCGGCATCGACGAGCTTAAGGAAAGGGGCATGGTTTCTGTTCAGCACGGCAAGATTGTCATTACCGAGAGACAGTTCCAGCGCCTCGACGACGCAATGAAACACGAGGGAGAATCCCACCTTCTGGACTAACCTCTGTACCTGGCACAACGCTTGGGCAAGACCGTTCTTCTCGCCCCAGGCAGCGCGCCGCGCAACGCGGTGCACCATAACTTGGAACGACCGACGTAAACGTCGAAACACACAACCGTTACCGCACGACTAACGTAAGGAGCACTAATGAGCAAGTTCATGGACATCATCACTTCCGACAACCTCTCGTACAAGCAGAAGGTTCTGCACCTGGCTCAGGCTGCCGAGAACTCCGAGCACCCTATTAAGACAACTACTGAGTTTGATCGTCTTTTTGCAGCTCACGCGCTTGACGACATGTGTGAGGGCAACGCTCCTTACCGTCCTCGCTACATCTGCCCTGACTACCAGGTATTTGCTCAGAACGGTTCCGAGTTTTTGCGCTTTGACAAGCCAGAGACCCTTGATGACCTGCTCTGGGGCCTTGCCGCTCTCTACGACAACGTTCCTTCTGTCACCAGCCGCCCTGTCTACGTTGGTCAGCTGGACAAGATCATTGACCCATTCCTGGAGGGCATGACTGACGCAGAGATTAAGCCTCGTCTGCGCCGCTTCCTGAACCACATCGACCGCACCGTTGCAAGTGGTTACTGCCATGCAAACATTGGTCCAGAGGACACTCGCGCAGGTAGACTGCTGCTTGAGGTTGACCGCGAGCTCATGAACGCCGTTCCAAACTTCACTCTCAAGTACGATCCAGAGGTCACGTCCGACGAATTCATGCGCCTGGCAGTCAAGACCACCATGGTCTGCTCCAACCCTGCTTTTGCTAACCACCGCATCCACAAAGAGACCTACCCTGGCGAGTACACCGTTGTAAGCTGCTATAACGTCCTTCCTATGGGCGGCGGCGCTTACACTTTGAGCCGCGTACTTCTCCCTGGCCTTGCAAAACTTGCAACCAACGTTGACGACTTCATGAACAACCTGCTGCCAACCGCAACTGGCGAGGTCCTGAACTTCATGAACGAGCGCGTCCGCTTTATGGTTGAGGATTCCAACTTCTTTGAGACCAGCTTCCTGGCTCAGGAAGGTCTCATTTCTCGCGAGCGCTTCTGCGGCATGTTTGGCGTTGCCGGCATGAGCGAGTGCGTTGCTGAGCTGCTGCATCTTGATAGCAGCCGCACTTACGGCAAGGATGACGAGGCTAACGAGCTAGCCGACAAGATCATGGTCAAGATTGCCGACCAGGTCAACAGCTTTGACGCCGTCTACTCCGAGGTCTTTGGCGGCCGCTTCACCCTGCACGCACAGGCTGGCTTCTCTGACCAGCAGGGTGTTACCCCAGGTGTCCGCATCAAGGTTGGCGACGAGCCTGCAAATCTCTACGACCACATTCGCCACAGCGCTCGCATGCACCGCTTCTTCAACAGTGGTGTCTCCGACATTTTCCCAGCTGAGCCAACTGCTGAGCGCAATCCAGACGCTGTCGTTGACGTGGTCAAGGCCGCATTCTCCATCGACGACAAGTACCTCTCGTTCTACAGCTCCGAGGGTGACCTGGTCCGCATCACCGGCTTCCTGGCTAAGCGCTCTGAGATGAAGAAGTTCCAGTCCGGCGACGTTGTTCTTCAGGACACCGCTCACGACGGCCTGGGCAACTTCACCGCCAACCACCTTGGCGAGCGCAAGGTTCGCATGAGCGACTAGCGAGAAGAGCTGCGTAATCGTGACCTGTACTGCAACAGAAACAACTTTGGGAGTAACACGCGCCGAAGCATCGCGTCCCGCGACCGCAAGCGACGCGGCAACCAATTCAGGAGCAGCACATCCTACCGGGTGTGTTGCTCCTGTCAATAAGATCATTCCCTTCTCGCTGGTAGATGGCCCAGGAAGCCGAACCGCCGTCTTCCTCCAAGGCTGCAACATTCGCTGTGCCTACTGCCACAACCCCGAGACCCAGGTAGAGTGCATCTCCTGCCAGGCGTGCGTCAAACCATGCCCAGCTCACGCCCTATCCGTGGCTGACGGCAAGGTTGTGTGGGACAACTCCATTTGCATCAACTGCGACAACTGCATCAAGGTGTGTCAGCATAAATCCACACCAAAGATTGAGCTGCTCAGCGCACGCGAGGTGGCCGATCGCTGCATTTCTAACATGCCATTCATCCGCGGAATCACCACCTCAGGCGGCGAATGCATGCTCCGTCCCGACTTCCTCTTCGAACTCTTCACCTACTGCAACGCAGCTGGTCTGAGCTGCCTCATCGACTCAAACGGAACCATCGACTTCTCCGAGTACCGCGATCTGCTGGCCCTCTCAAGCGGCGTCATGCTTGACGTCAAGGCTTGGGATGATCAGTGGTTTGAGTACCTGACCGGCGAAAATGGCGTTACGGTCCGCAAAAACCTTGCGTTTTTGGCCGAGCAAAACAAGCTGGAAGAGGTTCGCGTCATCGTGACCGAAGGCTGGAACGACGCCGAAGCCGCAGTTGACGGCATTGCTTCAACACTTGGCGAGAAGGTCGGGCAGACGCGAATTCGCCTCATGAAGTTCAGGCGCTTTGGCGTCCGTGGTCCGATGGAGAACTCCCCTTCTCCAAGCGATGGGCGTATGCAGGCGATTGAGCTGCAAGCCCGCAACCTGGGCTTTGGCGAGGTTGTCGTCAGCTAGAGCTGCCACGGCGGGTGCGCGATGCGACTTGCCGCTCCGACGGGTTTCTCGCCACCCCACTATTCCACAACAAAGAACGACCCCGCAGCACATGCTACGAGGTCGTTTTCATTTACTTATCAGTGAAGTGTCGGTCCGTTAAACTCCAGCTCAGCGAGCTACTCGGTGACGATAGCGATTCCGCTGGAGCAGCCCAAGCGATCTGCGCCAGCCGCAACCATTGCCTCAGCGTCAGCCTTATTGTGGATACCGCCAGCAGCCTTAACCTTGCAAGTGTCACCGACAGTCTGCTTCATCAGGGCAACGTCGTGAACAGTTGCGCCACCGGTGCTGAAGCCAGTGCTTGTCTTGACGAACGCAGCCCCAGCAGCCATGCAATCCTTGCAAGCACGAACGATCTGCTCGTCATCAAGCAGGCAACACTCCAGGATTACCTTAACGGGCACGGTGCCAGCGGCCTCAACGACAGCCTTGATATCAGCGATAACGTAGTCGTCGTCACCCGCGACCAGGTGGCCACCGTTGATGACCATATCAATCTCGGTTGTGCCGTCGGCGACGCTCTGCTTGGCCTCGGCGACCTTAGCTGCAGTTGAAGCGGCGCCCAGAGGGAAACCGATGCAGGAAGTGATACCAACTCCTGAGTCCTCGAGCTCGGCATGAGCCAGAGAAACCCAGCAAGAATTGATGGCGACAGTTGCAAACTTGTACTGCTTTGCCTCGGCGCAAAGTTTCTTGATGTCTTCAGCGGTTGCGTTCTGCTTCAAATTTGTATGGTCGATAAGGCCGTTAACTTCCACGATTTTCTCCTTCTGGCTGTGCGATTATGAGCGGTTTATGCTTCTCTATTGTACGGCAAGCTGCGCAGAAAAGACGTGGCAGCTGGTTTTGCTACCTGGATTTGAATACCCGTGCCCAGAGCTCCCGCTGTCGTTCTTCGAGATCTGACATAGTCGTGTCACGTGCTGTTATTCCGGTAGACTCGCGAATCTGGCGGACCAAGCCCTGAACGCTTTCAAAGCTTTTAAGCATCTCGCCAGATACCGAAAAATGCGGACACTGAACGCCTGTTACCAGCTCGTTTTCCCTATCCAGGTCTCGCGTGATTTTTTGATTGCCAGAATGCGTTACCGCAGGATCATAATCTAGCAGCACCGTCGCCTGCTTCCGTCTTTTATCCTTGAGCTGAATGGTTAAGTCAGGAATTCGAGTGATTTTCTCGCCATATCGGTTTTCCAGCTCAATAGGCTTGTTGAGCTCAACGGTTCCTAGATTAAAGCCACCGAGGTTATACGGGAGGCACATTAGCAACGCAAGCGAAGCTTCTCGGGGCGACCGGGCTTTCTCTACGATGTGTTGAAGCGCTCGTTTAGCTGGAATGATGCCACGCTTTCTTCCTTGTGTGGCAAGAAACTTTGCAATTGCAGCCCGATTTGTCAGAGGGCCATTTTGGCGTTGCGAAACTCCACCGTGACCATTTTGGTTCAAAAAATAATCAGAGCATAGCGCGCTACCTGCAAGAATTGTTCCGATGAAATCGAGTTTTGACGCAATCTGCAAATAAGTGAATTCTGGAGATGTAATAAATCCTTTTTGCCCAGCGTCTATGGGCAGAAGCATTGATGGCAAAACTTTTGAATTACAGATGTGAAGTGCAACATTTGCTCTTGTAGACGCAGAATTCACATCACGAATTAGCAGGTCAACCTTACCATTAGACTCCTGGTGAATGCGTACACCTTGTATTTCCGGCAGGTGTCCATAGTAGACGGCAAGCTCTCGTTCCATGGCCGCTCCAGGTGTAGACTCGGGAACAAGTGGCGCTCTGACCATAGCATTTGCTGCCGACGACGAATCAAATGGCCTAGAGGAACTCATTAATAAATTAAACGCTGAAAAGTACGAAAGACAGTAATCCATAGCACTCCTTCGCGAAAAAGTATGAATTCCATACCCGGAAATGGCGCAAGTAATCTGACCGATTTGAAATCACACAGGAAATCTGTGCAAGATTTGTCGTTTGGCACCCTGCGGGAGTTCATCATGTAACTTCTCTGGCTTGGTTTCAAAATTCTGAATAATTCTGCAATTAAATTCATTTCCATGAATACGTAATTTTTGAGCTCAAAATTATGTGCCGAAAAAGGTAAAAAACCCGTTTAGTTGGAAATGAAAATTGAAAATTAGCTGTTTTATCTCCAACTAAGACGATTTTTTACCGCGTCAAAAACTTTTATCTGGGCAAACGTTGTATGCAGAAAAATGAAATCTCCAACTAAACGGATTTTTTACCACTTGGAGGTGACTCGAGGAACTTTTGACACCGAAATGTCCATCCGCGCACGCCTGCACACGTTAACAGCACGTCGCCGTGACTGCCCGCGCACGTCTGCACATGTTACCAGCACGTTGCAGCGCCTACGCTCGCGCCGGGCGCACAAAAAAGCCTGGTAGCGGAACGCTACCAGGCTTTTAGCGAAGCTAAGTGTCTAAGCTAGATCTTAGAACTCGACAGGAAGGTCGAAGTAGACGCACTTAAGCAGCTGCTCCATCTCCTCCTGGGTAGGCTTGCGTGGGTTGGAAAGGGTGCAAGCGTCCTCGATAGCAAGGCGAGCAACCTCTGGAGCCTTCTCGAAGAACTCCTTCTCGTCGATGATGGAGGTCTCGGACTTGGTTCCACCCTCGCCGTAGTTCTTGATGCCCTGTGGGATGTTAAGAGCGTCGTTGATGTCGCGAATCTTCTGAACAAGTGCCTCTACCAGCTCGTCCTCAGTGTTGCCCTCGAGGTGCAGGATCTCCTTAGCAATGAATGCATAGCGAGTCTTTGCGCGCTCGTCGCGAGCGTTGAACTGGATGACTTTGCCCAGGTACATAGCATTTGCGCAACCGTGGATGATGTGTCCGCCGGAGAATGCAGCGCCGGTCTTGTGAGCCATGGAGTGAACGATGCCCAGAAGGCCAGAGGAGAATGCGATACCAGCAAGGCACTGTGCGTCATGCATGTGCTGACGTCCCTCTTTGTCGCCTGCGTAGGACTTTGGCAGCCACTCGACAATCTCGCGGATTGCGTGGAGAGCGTCGCCGTCGGTGTACATAGAAGCAACGGTAGAAACGTATGCCTCGATAGCGTGGGTCAGTGCGTCCATACCAGTGTGAGCAACAAGCTTAACAGGCATGCCGTAAGTGAGCTCAGGGTCAACAATTGCGACGTCAGGAGTGATCTGGAAGTCAGCGATTGGGTACTTAACGCCCTTCTGGTAATCGGTAATGATGGAGAATGCGGTTACCTCAGTTGCGGTACCGGAAGTAGAAGAAATTGCGCAGAAGTGAGCCTTGGTGCGGAGCTCAGGAAGACCAAAGACCTTGCACATGTCCTCAAACGTGGTCTCAGGATACTCATACTTGATCCACATAGCCTTAGCTGCGTCGATTGGGGAGCCGCCGCCGATAGCAATGATCCAGTCTGGCTGGAACTCGCTCATCTTAGCAGCGCCGCTCATAACGGTCTCGACGGAAGGATCGGACTCGACGCCCTCAATGTGAGCAACCTCAAAACCTGCGGACTTGAGGTCATTCTCGATGTCATCAAGGAAGCCGCCGCGGCGCATAGAGCTACCGCCGGAAACGATGACTGCCCTCTTACCCTTGAGGTTCTTAACCTCGTGACGAGCACCCTCGCCAAAATACAGATCGCGTGGATTAGTAAAACGTCCCATAAAACCTCTCCTTAACTATGTGCCGCTTCCCTTAGCGGCTAGCGAAGCCATTCTTCGCAATTACTTCTTCTCAACATTTCTATATTAGCTCATTTTGGACAGCTGTACCAAAATGAATGTGCCATTTTATGCAATATCGTTCAAAATTTATGCACGTATCTGACAAGAATTTGACGCCCTTCTAGCGAGAAACCCGTCCACTCCAAACGTTTCCGTCTGCCGTTCGCAATCTTCTTACGACGCTCGCGGAGTTGCGCCGCACACCTCAATAACCTGCGATATCATTACCTAAGAGAGAAAGGAATCCTGTGGCGTTTGACCCGGTAAAAGAAGACTACCAGCGGCTTATCCTCCGCTTTGCTCGCACACAAGTCGGCGACGAGGACAGCATTGCTACGCTGATGAAGGACTTCAACTGGCGATTCTCCAACGACCGCAATTCCCTCCCTCAAACCGACGAAGACCGCGCGTTCAATTTGGTTGCACAAGCGGCCGAGATTGTTGATTATCGCCTGCCGTTTGTCGAGGAATCTCAGGCGCAGGCCCTTATCGACCAGGGAAAGCGTCTCCTCAACAAAGCAATTCAGCTGAACCCCAACTGTTTTGATGCCCAGCGAATGCTCCACGCCTCAAATAGCAGGCTTTTTGACTCCTACTACCAATTCCTTGTGGAGAAGCTCCCCCAGGTTGAGGCCGCGTGCTACCAGAAGGCGCAAGAGTCCTCGCAGGGACTCCCCGCTGAGCAGGCAGAACTTGCCCAGAGGCTGGCAATCAACCCCTATAAGCGCTGGTTGGCAACGCTTTCTTCTCGCGCGCTAATCTGCGGCCGAAACAAAGATGCCATCGCATATGGCGAGAAACTCCTGGAGCTTGACGCTGCAGATGCGGCCGATGCTCGTTTTACGCTTGCACTCGCATACGCAAAACTCGAGGACGAGGACGCCCTCGACAACCTCATGGACAAGTACCGCAAGTTGGATCCGCCTCGTGGGGCAGATGACCCGTGGATTTTGCTGGCTCGCCTGGCTATTCACTTCAAAAAGCGTGAGCTGGTTGAGGCAGAACACTACCTTGACCTGCTGATTGACCGCTATCCCGAGGCAACGCTTTGCTGTTTTGTGCAGAAGGATTTGCCCGAGGGAGAGTTCTCGCGCCTCAACGTGCTCCCCTATTCTGAGGACGAACTCATCATTGCCATTGCAGAGGCAACGGTGCTGCTGCAAGAAGGAAATGACCTAATAGGACGCGGTGTTCTTGGTCGTTGGCTTGCAGATCAAATTAGGGCGAGAGACCCAAAGACCGTTGAACTTGCAGAAAAAGAGCTGCAGATGCAGGCAAATGCCCTGTTTGCTTCTGCTGATTCGTTCCCTGGTGGATCCGACTTCCCCGACGGCCCGATCGGTTCTGGCCCCGCTAGCCCCGACGGCCCGGTCGGCCCCGGCTTCCCTGGAGGTCCCGCTGGCCCGCGACCAAGCGGACCGCATATCGACGGGCCAAATAATCCATACTCGGGTGGTGATGCAGAGTGATTAAGCATTCCGCTAACGATATGGTCAGTGAGCAGGTAGACCGCCTGGTAACCAAGCATGCGCAAGAAAAGAACATCGTATCTGAGGCTGCTCTCTATGAGTTGAAGCTTGCGGTAGAAGCTTCGCCTGAAGACTTTATTTCTGACGAAGAAGAAAAGGCTTTTGCTCAATACGTCAATGCCATTTGCAAGTATCAGGCTGGAATTACTAAAGAAATTGATTCCGATGCTGACTTCTTCGCAAGTCGGATGGATCTGCTTAACTTCTTGCATAATCAAATGACAAATATTATTGAAAACCCAGCTCTTGCTAACACAAGCATTAACCTTGAAGCTCAGCGAATTCTTGCGCAGATCTCCAACAATCATCCTGCAGCAATCCTCAACGACCTGCTAGACCTGCAAAAAGAATTTGACCCTATCTTTAGGCCAAAACTAGAGCAAGCAAAGCAAAATCAAGGCGACGCTTGGACCTGCGCTGAAGCTCGACCACTTTTGCGCCTCTACGCACAGGTTGCCCAGGTTGCAACCGATTGCGCTTGCTTCAAGCTCTCCAAAAAAGCCTGTGAAGATCTCTTGTTCTTCTCGCCAACAGATTTGCTGGGTGCACGTTTTACCTTGGCATATGTTCTTGCTCGCATGGAAGATGAGGAAGGGCTCCACAAGCTTGACGAGAGTTGCGGGTATCAGTCAAATGCCTGGATGCGTCTGGCGTTTACGCTGCTGTTCTTCAAGTTGAATCGCATGCCCGCGGCAAAGCGCGCGCTCAAAGGCTTTTTCAACCTAGGCGAGGGAGCGGCATATGCGCTGCTCAGACCATCTTTTGTTGATCTCTACATTCCGTGCAGAATCAACTTTACGCCTGACACGTTTGCCGAAAATGTTATCGCAGTTCACGAGGCTGAGGCGATTATCGCCGACGTGCCGGAATTTATTTCGTGGGCTGAGTCGGTGCCCGGCGTAACTCAGAGCGCTCGCGACTACGCGTTTAAGGCCGGACTAGACTGGTGGGAAAACGAAGAATAGATGAAAGCCCAAAATCGTACCGTTTAGCCCTAGAAATCGGCAGCATCTTTGCTATACTTTTTCTTCGCGTCCCCATCGTCTAACGGTTAGGACATCGCCCTTTCAAGGCGGCAATACGGGTTCGATTCCCGTTGGGGGCACCATAGAACGCAAATCCCAAGGCAGCACATGCTCCCTTGGGTTTTTGTTTTATTGGACCTCTATTTAACAGTTGGCGAGAAGGACCTCTTGCAGACTCTCAACCGACAGTCCAGCACGCGCAAGAATGTTGTGGTGAACGTCCGCCTCCAGGTACCTATCGGGCATGCCTACACGAATTACCTGCGGACATGCACCTGATGCACTGAGCTGCTCGACAACTGCACTGCCAAACCCACCCAAAACACTGTGCTCCTCGACAGTAATAATCACGTCAGAGTTCTGACAGATTTTCGTCAGAGAGGCGTCAAGTGGCTTTATGCTCGATACGCCATAGA
The DNA here is from genome assembly GCF_057237245.1 of Lancefieldella sp. Classification (NCBI taxonomy): domain Bacteria; kingdom Bacillati; phylum Actinomycetota; class Coriobacteriia; order Coriobacteriales; family Atopobiaceae; genus Lancefieldella; species Lancefieldella sp. Next base: position 149,570 of record NZ_DBHHJM010000003.1, on the reverse strand, counting down.
CCTCGATGTTCGTCTGGTTGGCGATCCCATCTGCAATCACCTGCTCTGCAGCTCGCTGAGCTGCCTCAACGACTCGACTGGTTATTGCGCCCGTTGCAAGTACGGTTATGCGCTTCGGAAGAGGAGCGGATACGGTTCCGACGGCTGTGACTTCAGTAGCTGCAGCTTCGGCGACCGCCACGCCGTCTACGCTTGCCGTGTCCGCCGCGCAAGCCGACTCAAAGAGTTTCTCGACACCAGACGCATCAAAAACGTAACCATCTAGATGTAGATTGACGCCATCGCACGAGGTCATACGCACGTAAGCTGGTCGTGGATGCTTTGCAAGCTCCATAAGCGTTGCGGCAAGCTGGGCGTTATCAACCGGATTGAACACGGATAGTCCCGGGATGGTCCTGGTAACCGCAATATCTTCCACAGCCATGTGAGAGGGTCCTGTAGCTGCGGATTCGCAACCAGCGGCAACACCTACCAGCACCACGGGCGACTTCATCATGCCAAGGTTGACGCGAATCTGGTCGAGCGTTCGTGAGGTCACAAACGTGGCATAGCACGGTGCAAAAACGTGAAAGCCTTCATTTGCGCAGGCAGACGCCACTTCAATAAGGTTCTGCTCTGCAATTCCACACTGGATGTAGCCGTCTGGTCTAAGCTCACGGAACCGGTCCAAGTTCAAACGACGACCATAGTCGGAAACAGCAACGGCTAACAACTCGTCATCTTCAGCAAGCTTACCCATTACCCAACCAAATACCTCTTTTGTATTCATACCTGCAAGCATCTGCGACTCTTCAGCCGAAATGCACGCTGACTGCAAAGATGTATCTAGCATGAGCATGCCTCCTCTGCGACTTTCAGATCAGACAATGCCTGCTCATAGAGGCCGTCCGTCACGCACGCGTCGTGGAACGAGACGTTATTCTCGGCAAATGAAAGTCCCTTGCCTTTGATGGTGTGTGCAATAATCGCACGAGGCCTGGAAGTTTGCTGCTTTAGTGCGTCGTACAACGCGAGCACATCATGGCCATCTACCTCGACGGACTCAAAGCCAAACGCATCAAACTTTCTTGCAATTGACCCGGTGTCCAAAATGGACGCGCAAGGGCCATCCAGCTGCATGCGGTTCTGGTCAACAATGACCGTCACGTTGGAGAGCTGGTTGTGGCCGATAAACGCGGCGCTCTCCCAAATGGAGCCCTCGTCGCACTCGCCGTCGCCCAAAATACAAAAAACGCGAGAAGGAAGATCTTTTCGGCGAAGACTCAGCCCCAGGCCAGCGGCGTAGCCCAAGCCCATTCCAAGGCTGCCACCAGAGATTTCAAAGCCACGCTGAGGGTCTCGCAGTGGATGCTTAAAAAGGACGGCATCAGGTCCAAAGACTCCGCGGTCAATATCCTCTTGAGAGATCATTCCTGCACGTAGAAGAGCCGGAAACAGCGCCAGCGATGTGTGAGCCTTAGAGAGAATCAAGCGGTCTCTGAGTTCCCACTCGCAATCCCTGTGGCCTACCTGCATAACCTTACTTAAAAGCACAGAGACTATATCTGCCACAGAACACGCGCCGCCGATGTGAAATGGCGTTGAGCTGTAACGATGTGCCAACTCGATAATGCCTCGACGCACTGCAAGCGCCTCATGACGCAAATCAAGTTCAAGCTGTTTGCGCTGATCAGAGTCTATTTCTGCAGAAGTCAGCGATGTACCCACGTGCTCTGACTGACGAACAGAAGAGATGTCCAGAGGACCAATAGAGCCATCTACCTGCTCAGATACGCCAACAACACTCTGATGCGGGGCAAGCCAAGTCTGGCTCCACTCAATGCAGTTGCCGTCGGATAGCTCAATTACCTGCTCAAGTACAAGCAAAGCCTCATTTGGAGAACACTGAAGGTAATCGGCATGGTCTTTGCCTGCAATTTGCGACTGATAGCGCATACGAGAGCGTGCAATCTCTTTTTGAGAAGTTCTTTCAACAGCATCAAAGAGCGACTCATTCTCAAAGTCCGCTTCTTCAAGCTGTGGACAAACAAGCAGGTTAGACCATGACTCCTGGCACACTACAGGCCGATCAGAAACACTCCTAACACGACGCAAAAAGAGTACGTCAGAGCCAATGGGAATCTCCAGATGCTCGGCAACGGCTTGATCTGCAGGAACTACCTGCTTGAACAGGACTTCGGTTCGATACTCAAAGCCACCATCTCTGAGCGCGGCTGCAAATGAAAGTACGGTATTTCCCGCCGCATGACGAACGGTGTTAGAGATAACCTGTGTTGCTCGACCCTTTTGAGTGAGCAGCAAACCCTCTTTGACCAGGGATTGAATAGCTTTTCTGATGGTTCCTCTACTCACGCCGTACTGCGCCATAAATTCGGCCTCAGACGGAATGTACGTTCCCGCCTTCCAGTCTTCTGACAGAATTTTGACGCGCATCAAATCTGACAACTGAACATGAAGAGGTGTGGCGGACGACGAATTGAGTCCTCCTCTGACCTGGGGAGAAAATGACTCAGTAGCCGCATCTTCAGAAACTAAAACCGGAAAAACTCCTGTCTCAAATGACATAGGTCCTCCGAAGTGAGTTAGAAATTAGTCATACATACGTTAGGTACAAGACAAGTAGTATACAAGTTTCTGAAAGAGAACAGAATAGGTATGGAAATAACTTTTGCTGATCTCTCTTGCAGAATATAATTACTTAGATGAGGACACTTACTTGGATCGATAACAAATCACTATTACTACAGTAAAAGAGGTTTCTTGTGGTAATCGATTACGAAATGCTCTGCGACTCGCTTGATATCTCTTTAGATTCTTTAATGAGGGGTAGCAACTCTTATGCACGTGAGCATATAAAACTGCTTAAGAAGTATGGTAAGACTCTTGATGCTAAGAAAAATATAGCCATTTTGATGGGTCTCCCAAACGATGAACAAATTGCGATAATTCGCCGTAGAAAACTTTACAAGTCCTGTCCTGATTATTTCACTTGGAATGGTCCTACTGAAAAAGCCGAAAAAGAACTTACTCCATTGTTAGAAAAATAAAAGCTTACCTTTTGACCACATTAGATTGAATCTATAATAAGAAGAATCCTAAAAACACTAGTTTAGCTGGAGATTGGATAATGACTCAATTACCTGATAGACCGTTTCTTAAGTCATTATTTGATAAATATGGTCCAGAGTATGTTAGGGAACACTATTTTGACGATAATGGCGTAAAAGATTCAGCTCCTGAAGAACTAAAGGCTGAATTCAAAGATGTTGAATTCAGACGTTATCCAGAAAATGGTTGCCTTTAATTACATAAGGTAAGAACCAATTAGCAACTACTAACCCCGCTACAAGCGGGGTTTTCTTTTGGCAATTAATCGCGGAAAGCAATTTATTAGTGCCGAAAAAATAAATAATTGAACTGAATGTTGTCCCATTTTGTCCCATGAGTCAACTGATGAGCTAAGTTTTACCAGGTCAAGAGCTATGCGCTCTTCACGCTCAAAAACGCCTAATACTTAAATATTTTCTGAAAAACCGCAGCTAAAACGCTATTTATTCTGCAACAAAAGTGGTAGGGGCGGCGGGACTCGAACCCGCAAGACCGAAGTCGAGGGATTTTAAGTCCCCTGCGTCTGCCAATTCCGCCACGCCCCCGGATATGTCTAGCTATTATGCCACTACTTTTAATTCAGCGGGCGCAAAATTGGCTTCCAAATCACAGGCGACTGCTTTCCCTGGTAAACGGCAGAAGCAGTTATCACCAGGCCAAAGAGCAGGTCACTCTCACTTACTACCAGGTGTTTAAAGCCCGAATTCTTCATCAATTCTGCAAGCAAAATAGTGCCCGCGAGCATGACAGGCGCACGTTTTGCCTGAAGTCCCGTTATGTCTTCTCGCTCCTTTAACGTTTTGCTAGCGAGAAGCCCCTCTATCTGCAACATCTCGTCAAGCGAGATGTGGTTGAGGTGCACCTTTGACGGGTCATACGGGTCAAGATGGTCCCTGATGGCAATGAGGCTGGTTGCGGTTCCTCCAACACCAACCAGAAGCTCTGGCGCCGCACACTGCTGTTGAGCTCGTCCGATAGCCTCAGACATCATCTGAGCTGCCATTTGGTGAGCCCCGTCAATGTCTTCAGCTGATGGGTGATCCGAAGACAGATTAAAGCGCTCGGTCAGACGTCTGCAGCCAAGGTCAACGGACTCGACAAAGTTGATGTCGAGCTGCTGGCCTGCGCGCTGATCCGTAGACTGACCTGCGCCCTGACCTGCGCCCTGAGCCGCAGACTGCCCCACCAGCGTACCAACAACCAGCTCAGTTGAGCCACCGCCGCTGTCGGCAACAAGAATGCGATGATTTTCAAAATCGTGAGAGACACCCAAAAAAGTGAGTGCGCCTTCAATCTCACCTGGAATAATCATAGGCTCAAGTCCCAGCGATGCTAGGCCCATTCCCAGGTCAGGAGCATTTTCTGCATCGCGAGCGGCACTTGTGAGCGTGCACACAACTGCCTCAGCGCCCTCTTTTCTCGCGTGATCAACATAGGAAGAAACACATCCAACGCAACGGTGAATTGCCTCAGGTAGCAGGCGCTTTGTCGTATCAACACCCTCGCCCAAATTGACAATCTCGGTGTATTTGGCCATGCGAATGACGCGACCGTCCTCTACCTGCGCAAGCGCAAGTCGAGCAGTTACGGTTCCAATATCAATTGCAGCTAGAAGCATTATTGTGAGTTCCCACTATCAGACTTTGAATTGTCGGCTCCGGACCCCTCAGAAGATCCACCTTCTCCAGAGTTCTTCTGCTCGTGAGACTCTCCAGGAGCTGGTGCAGATGTAGAATCGTCAGAGTTTGCGCTCTTAGGAGCCTCAGTATTGCCGGAATCGCCTGGTGTAAATCCAAAAACAAAGTCCCCAACCTTGATGTACCACGGATAGTCAGGATGCTGAACGGTATTCTCGTCCTTCTTTTTATCAAGGCCCTCTACTCGCGCAGATTCCTCGTCGCCAGAAACCAAGCCCTGCTTATGAGCCTCGTCTATGATGCCCTCTTTTGTCTGCAGACCCTGAACCTCGGACTCAAGTCGTTTTTGATCTTCCTCGAGCTTCTGCTGATTTAGCAGCAACTCGTCATGCTCGCGAACAGCGTGGTAGTAGCCACGAATTGGTGGATACAATCCCACAAGCAGGAAGATTACAACGCCGAGAAAAACGACAAGCTTGGTGTGGTTGCGCGCAAAATCAAGTGCGTTGTCCTTAAGCTCTACCAGAGAAGCTACGCTGAACTGCGGTTTATTGGTTCTTTCAGACTTCTGACCGCGCTCGGAACTCTGTCCGCGCTCAGGCCTCTGTCCGTGCTCGGACCTCTGGGCACGGTCTGACCTCTGAGTCCTGTCGATTCTCTTAACTTGAACGGTTCTTTTAGACTTGATGTCCTTGGAATTCTTCTGGGAAGATACTTGTTTTGATGGCGCCGTGCCCTCTGACGACGCTGTATCTTTTGGAGCCGCCACAGCTTTCTTTGCCGCGGCCGACTTCTGATCAGGTTGAGATTTCTCAGTTACCTGGGGTTTCTCGGTTTTTTTAGTTGAAAATATTTTGAGAGCACCAGAGGCATGCTCCGCGGTAGTCTCTTTAAGAGGCTCAACGGAACGCTTGGTGGGCGTTGTTTTTCTTTTTGTACCACTCTTTTTAGTGGTGTCTTGACTCATCACGGATCTCATTTCTGGTTTGTTTGGTGATGCGTCGCAACAAATTGCAACATCTTTATTATGGCAGAGGCAGCGCCGATAGCCCTGCCTCAGTTTGGAATTTCATCGATTCACCGAATAGAGTCGTCGCTCTACGGCAAGTCGTAAGCTTTGCGGTACGTCGCATGTCTTCACTGCAATCTGTGCAGCTTGCTTACGCGCCAAGATGACGTTTTGCCTCTTGCCACAAATCTTCTTGTAGCTCGGGTTTCTCGTCAAGTGAGAAGCCTCTCTCGGCAGCAGCTTTCTCCATGTACGACCAGCGAGCGCGGAACTTCCTGCAGGCGCTCATCAGCGCCTCTTCCGCATCAACGCCTTCCCAGCGAGCAACGTTTATCAGCGCAAACAAGATATCGCCAAATTCGTCCGTTTTCTGCTGCGTACCTGGAGCTTCGGCGTCAAACTCCGCGCGTTCCTCGGCAACCTTGTCCCACACGTCAGCGACAGACGCCCACTCAAAGCCCATCTTTGCGGCGCGTTTTGAGATCTTCTGGGCCTGCATAAGCGCAGGTAAAGACTGTGGAACCGAGTCGAGAAGACCCTCGGTGTGCACGGTATCTTCCGCACTGGCGCGCTCCTCAGCTTTGACGCTCTCCCACACGTCCAAGACAGCCGCAGCCGACGACGTTGAGCCAGCTTCTGGCCCAAATACGTGCGGATGCCTGCGTACCAGTTTCTGATTGAGCGCTCGGCAGACATCGTCGATGTCGAAGCCCGCCGCACGGTTGCACGCGTCAGCCATACCCGCTGCACAATCGCGTGCGCCACTGCCCGCACTGGCACCGCTGTCCGCCTCAATCTGCGAGTGAAGAACTACCTGTTCAAGCACATCGCCAAGCTCTTCCTCAAGATGCTCGGGAGAGCCCTCAGCAATAGCCTCGACTGCCTCGTAGGCCTCCTCAATCATGTTCTTCGAGATGGACTGATGCGTCTGTTCCTTATCCCAAGGACAGCCATCCTCCTGACGAAGCCGCCAGATAGTTCTGATCAGGCGGTCAAACTCCGGGTGTGTCTGCGGTGCTCCAAGACGAGCCTTTGTTTCTTCATCGACTGCGGCAGCTAGCTGGGCGATCTTCTCGTCAGATGTCATGTAATTTATTGCTCCTCAGGGTACAGGAAATTCCAGTCGTTACGCAGGCCGGTCATGAGTTCCATAACGTCCTTTGAGACCTCAAGCTGCGCCTGAGCAGAAGCGTCTCCTGCAACAGCGGACTCCAGATCTGCCAGTACGTACGCCAGAGCGTCAGCCGTGCGTCCTACCTGGACTTTCTCCTGTTTGCCGTCGTCAGTCCACGTAATTGTGGCAACGTCTGCGCGTGGGTACTCCATAATCTCGATGAAGGCTTTATCAGCGGAAATCATAGCGCGTTTTGGCTGCTTGGAATGAAGTGTCAACGCCAGAACAACCATCTGACCCTCGGCGTTTCTGAGCAAAATGCCGTCCGTCTGATCAACGCCGGTAGGGGCCGGATTCATCATGGAGAGCACGTCATGAGGCTGGCTCTTCAAGAAAAGACGCGCTAGTGTCAGCGAATAGACGCCAATGTCCAGAAGCGCGCCGCCCGCAAGCTTAGGATTGAAGAAGCGATTCTCCATGTCAAACTCTTTGTAGCTGCCAAAATTCTCCTGAATCAGGTTGACTGGACCAAACTCGCCAGCCTCCACGCGGCTAACCAGCTCTTTGTAGAGCGGCATGTGCAAAATGGTGCAGGCGTCCATGAGCTGAACACCGTTTTGACGAGCAAGTTCTTCGGCCTCAAGCAGCTCAGCCGAGTTGAGCGTAATGGACTTCTCGCACAGCACATGCTTGCCCGCCTGAAGTGCTTTGCGCAGGTAGATGATGTGCGTGTTGTGAGGTGTGGTCAGATACACCGCGTCAATCTCGTCGCTGGCGAGAAGATCGTCGATGCTGTCATACACGCGCTTGACGTGGTGTTTTTGTGCAAACGCGACGGCCTTCTCCTGCGTCCTGTTGGCTACGCCGTCAATGGTTCTGCCAACCGAAGCCAGCGCCTCTGCCATCTGATTTGCAATGACTCCGCAGCCAATAACGCCCCACCTGAGGTGCGGTGCGGTAAAGATCGTGTCCACGGCGCTTGCGGCATCCTGCGCGGCGCACGCGACGTTCTGTGCGGCGCTCGTGGTCCCCGCAGCGCTCGCGGCGTTCTGCGACGTCTGACCTGCTGTTTGGCTCATATTTACTCCTCAATCTCGTCGTCGCCACCAAGCTCTTCAAGAACTCCCAGGGCGGCGGGCATCAGCTGCTCTTCATTTCTATGGAACGGATACGCCAGTTTATGCGTCTTTGGATACACGATAGCACCGCGACCCTTCAACTTGAGGGCTTGTTCGCGAGGAATTTCTACACCCAGATATACCAAGCGTCCATTTGTCAGACTCACTGACGTTGCACCCAGACGCTGCGCGCGGATGCGCACGCGGGCACGGTCAAACAAGTTCTTGCCTGCAAGCGGCAGGGCACCAAAGCTATTCTCGGTATCTTGCTGCAGGGCATCCACATCGGAAAGCTCTGTAGCTGCGGCAAGACGACGGTACACCAGAACGCGACGGTCAACCTCTGGCAGATAATCCTCATCAAGATAGAAATCTGCAGGTAGATTGATGGTTACCTCAGCCTGCTCCAACTCAGCGGACTCACCGCGAGCCTCCGCAACCGCCTCGCCCAGCATCTGCGTAAAGAGGTCAAAGCCAACACTAGAAAGGTTTCCGTGCTGCTCAGCACCCATAAGAGAGCCCGCGCCTCTAATCTCCAGGTCGCGCATGGCAATGCGCATGCCGCTACCCAGATCCTGGAACTCGTTGATTGCGGTTAGACGCTCGGTTGCCTCTTCCGTCAGCGGCAATTCCGCCGGGAACATAAAGTACGCGTACGCCTGCTGCCTACCACGACCAACACGGCCTTTGAGCTGGTACAGCTGAGCCAGTCCCAAGCGCTGTGAGTCCTCGATAATCAGCGTGTTAGTGTGCGAGTTGTCAATGCCGGACTCAATAATGGTGGTGGCCACCAACACGTCAATCTCGTGCTCCTGGAAGGCAAGCATGACGTTTTCTACCTCGCGAGCGCTCATCTGGCCGTGAGCCACACCCACGCGAGCCTCCGGCGCAGCTTCCTCCACGCGAGCCACCGCCTCATCAATAGTGGTCACGCGGTTGGACACGTAGTACACCTGTCCTTCTCGCTCCAGCTCACTTCTAATAGCTGCGGAAACAAGATCCGGGTTGTACTCGCCCACCATTACCTGAACAGGCTTTCTGCCAGGCGGTGGCGTCAGAATCAAGCTCATGTCACGAACGCCGCTCATGGCCATCTGCATGGTGCGCGGAATTGGCGTTGCCGAGAGTGTCAGCACGTCTACCTGCTCACGCATGTTTTTGAGCTGCTCTTTGTGCTGCACGCCAAAGCGCTGCTCTTCGTCGATGATAACCAAGCCTAAGTCGTGTGGATTGACGTCAGCTGAGAGCAACCTATGAGTTCCTACCAGCACATCTACGGTTCCGTCTGCAAATCCCTCAAGCGCTTTTCTCTGCTGAGCAGGCGTAACAAAACGCGAAAGCACGCTCACCTTCAAATCAAACGGAGCAAATCGCGAGAAAAACGTCTCGTAGTGCTGCTGAGCCAAGATGGTAGTTGGACACAAAATCATAACCTGACGAGCATCTTGGCACGCCTTAAATGCAGCTCTCAGCGCCACCTCTGTCTTGCCAAAGCCCACATCGCCGCAAAGCAAGCGGTCCATTGGCTTACGCGCTTCCATGTCCAGTTTAATGTCTGCAACAGCGCTTTCTTGGTCTGGTGTCAGCTGATACGGGAAGCTGGACTCCATCTCTTCCTGAGCAGGAGTATCCAGTGAGAACGCATAACCCGGCACTGAAGCGCGACGTGTATAGAGATCTACCAGGTCAAATGCCAGTTTCTTGGCAGACTTTCTTGCCTTGTTAGTGGCGCGCGACCAATCTGCCGTGTTAAGCCTGGTCAGGCGTGGATTATTGCCGTCAGGTCCTACATAGCGCGTAATGCGGTCAACCTGCTCCAGGGGCACATAGAGTTTATCGTCATTGGCGTACTCAAGCAGGAAGTAATCACGTTCTCTACCTGCAACTTCTTGACGCACAATAGCGGTAAAGTGCGCAATACCGTGCGTTGCGTGGACAACATAGTCGCCCGGCTTAAACGGGAACGTCACCGTTGTGGGGTCAATACGTTTGGAACGTTTCTTGTTGCGTGCGCTCCTGGCCGTCAAGTCCGAGACAGAAAGCACTGCTAGATTAGCTGTAGGGATAATGATTCCGGCGGGAACAGGTGCGTCGGTAAACGTGACGCGACCACGCTTGAGTGGCGCGTAAGCACCGTTTTTATCAGGCTCGTTTTCAAGCGCCGTGCCCAGCGACTCCTCAAACGGAATGGACTCATCCGAGAAAAGCAGCTTGAGGTGCTCCCGAGCGGCACGATCGGGCACAGCAAATACCACGGCATCGCGGTCTTGCACCAACTGCCTTACGCGACCCAAAAGCTTTGTGTCTGAACCCGCAATAGACGGCTGCACCACAGAGAGCTCCGACGTTACCGCAGCTCCCGTACGTAGAAGCGACGAGAAGGACAAGCGCTGCTGCGAGCCAAAGTCCATGGCCTTGGGATCTGTATACAGACCATCTAGTTTCACTTTTGATGCCGCTGCGGATGCAGAAATTTCGTCAAAGGCGCGCTGGCAGTCGTCAAATAGCGAGCGTGGCTCCGCAAGGACTACCAGCGTCTTTGAAGAGATGTGCTCAAGCGGACTGGCAGTACCTCCGTACAACACAGGAAGATAGCGCTCAAGTGCAGGAGCCTGAGCTCCGCGCTGAATAAGCTCCAGGTCAGCAGCGAGTGCAGAGTTTTCTTGCGCGCGCGTATAGAGCGCTTCTTCTGCGCGGCGAATGGTTTCTTTGGTAAATGCAAGCTCTCTAGCTGGGGCAACGGTTACCTCATCAATGGCACCGATAGTCTGTCCAGTTGCTGCCACCATGCGCCTGATGCGGTCAATCTCGTCTCCGAAGAACTCAATGCGTACAGGACTTGTAGCTTGAGCTGGGAAGATATCAACTGTATCACCGTGAATGTGGAAGGTGCCTGGCGCGTCTACCTCGCCCGTGTCGGCGTATCCCATGCCCACGAGCAGCGAAGCTACGTCCTCAAAGGGAACGTCGTCGCCAACGGTGAACGTTGCAGGAAGAAAATAGCCCGAACCAACAGGGGGAACTCTGCGCATCAGCGCGTGGGCGCTTGCAACTACAATGACCTTCTCGCCAGCGGAAAGCTTGGCGATAGCGCGACACCTGGCGCCAATGAGGGCGTCGTCTGGCGTGGTATCCGACCAGGGGCGATCCTTGCGGTTGGGATAGCGCAGCACGGCGTCGTTGCCCAGCCATGCCGCGAGCGAGCGCGCCGTGCGGTCCGCGGCGTCCTCTCCCGCAACGACCAGCAGGCACGGACGGGGATTCTGCGCCCAGAGCGCAGCCAGCATCAGCGGACGAGCGCTTTGCGAGAGGGACAGCGTGGCGTCTGATCCGCGCGAAAGCTCTCGTTTCAGCTTCTCTAGCTCGGGTGCGCTCAGTAGTTGAGCTGCAACTCTATTGATAAACACACAGTCTCCCGCCATGCCGCTAAACCCACATGCAAACGCATGCGGGTTACACCAAACCTTGCTGGACGCTGTCGCGTCCGGCGCACGACGTCCGGCGCGCGACGTCCGGCGCACTTGCCAGCGACGTCCGGCGCGCAGGCGCAGGTTTGATAACTTTTCAATTGGGCTGTTATTGTAGTCGTTATGCAGCTATTTTGCTATTCTCGCCCCACGTGATAACGTAACTACATACTGGGTACACATAGAAGGAATTGAGGAGAGGTTATGCCCAGAGAATCAAAGAAAGTCAAGGTAGAACGCGGTATTGAGCTGTGCCGACGCATGCACGAGCTCTATCCAAGCGTCCAGAGCGCGCTGGATTACCACGACGCGTTTACCCTGCTCATCAGCGTTATGCTTTCGGCACAGACTACTGACGCCGCCGTAAATAAAGTTACGCCCGAGCTGTTCCGCCGCTGGCCAGACGCCCCATCCATGGCGGCCGCCAATGCCGTCGAGGTCGGAGAGGTCATCCAGACCATCGGCTTCTGGCGCGCAAAAGCCAAGCATTGCGTGGAAACCGCCCAGATTCTGCTGACGGAATACGGCGGAGAAGTCCCTGGCACCATGGAAGACCTGGTCAAGCTCCCGGGCGTCGGTCGAAAGACTGCAAACATCGTGCTCAACAAGATGTTTAACGTGGTCGACGGCATCGCGGTAGACACGCACGTGTACAGGATCTCCAAGCGCATGCGCCTGAGTTCGGCTTCCACGCCGCTGGCTGCCGAGAAGGACCTGCTCGCGCTTCTCCCCCACGAACTCTGGAAAGACGTCAACGAAGAGTGGATTCACTTTGGGCGAGAAACCTGCACCGCTCGCAACCCCAAGTGCGTCGGCTGTCCCATGAGCGACATCTGCCCTTCCTACGAGCAGCCCAATCGCTGGTTCAAGGGATAAGCACGGGTGCGAGTGCGAGCGGGTGCACGGGCGCGAAGCGCCGCTGCGAGTGCACGGGGTTTCTCGGCAGACGGGCTTTTCTCGGTTAGCGCACCATGCGAGCCTGAAAAGTGCATGAAGTCTGAGTAAATTTACTCAGACATGACGAGAAAAACCGGCAAATAGCTCAGATATGGTGAACTTTTCCGGCAAATCATTCAGACATGGCGAGAAAATCAGGCTCCATGAAAGATCGAACTCGGACGCGCTTCAAAGTCTGCCTGAAAAGTGCAAAGAATCTGTATTTGAGCCACCGATTCTTTGACAAAATCAGGCAAATCCACAGATTCTTTGATGTTTTTAGGCAAATGTTACAGATTCTTTGCAGAAATCAGGCGCGACCCGAGCGCACGGCGCGCCTGGCGAGAAACCCGTCTCGCCGCAACATCCACGCACAAAAATACCCGCCAGCAAGCCGATGACCTGCTGGCGGGTACATTTTTAACGCAGTAGAAGGCTGAGCTGCAACTCCGCACGGTCGCGCAGCTCAGAGCACCTACAACTTAGTAGTTGAGGGACTGCTCCTCGAAGTATGCCTGTGGGTGACCGCAGACTGGGCAAACCTTTGGTGCAGATGCGCCAACGTGCAGGTGACCGCACTTGAGGCACTTCCAAACCTTGACACCCTCGCGCTCAAAGACCTCACCGGACTCAACGCGCTCAAGAAGCTTCTGATAGCGCTCCTCGTGAGTCTTCTCGATGTTGCCGACAAGACGGAACTTAGCAGCGATCTCTGCGAAGCCCTCCTCCTCAGCTACCTTAGCGAAGTCAGCGTACATGGTAGTCCACTCGTAGTTCTCGCCAGCTGCTGCGTCCTTGAGGTTCTCTGCAGTCTCTGGAATCTTGCCGCCATGGAGATACTTGAACCAAAGCTTAGCGTGAACTTTCTCGTTGCCAGAAGTCTCGGTGAAAATGTTGGAAATCTGCTGATAACCATCTTTTGCAGCCTGGGTAGCATAGTAGCTGTACTTGTTGGTAGCCTGGGACTCACCAGCAAAAGCTGCCTCGAGGTTCTTCTTTGTCTGAGAATTCTCAAACTCTACTGCCATTTTTTCTCCTCTCCCGCGTTAACGAGTGGCACGTCAACGCATGTCAAAGCGCTTGTGAGCGCGATGTTAAGCGCCTGGGTAGCGCCGTGTTACCTGTGGTGAACAAATGCAAATGATAATCATTAGCATTTATGTTCATATACTGACCCCTTCGTCAGCACTATGAATTATAACCATTTAGGGTAGCCAGTATTCATCATTTTTCTGACAAAAGCCTTCCTTCGCAAGTTCTTCAAGTAAGCCAAGGGTAACCTGCTCATCAAGGGTTTCTCGCCCCGCATTGACCTCAATCTGGCAGAGCTCCTGGTGAAGCGTCTCGAACACCGCTCCACCCTCGTCTTTATGGGCGAGAAGAACACGCAAGAGCTCAGCTCGCTTCTGCCGATGTGATCCCTCAAAGCGCGACTGCTTGACGTGGCTTTTTGACCTTCGCGAAGGGTTGGGAATGGTTTTCTTCAGGTACGCACCATAGTCGAGAAGGGCGTAGTACCAGCTACGCGGTATGAGCTCCGCCGTAGCGTCGTTCGCGGTGCCGTCGGCATCCGCGACGTTCGCAGCGCTATCAGTGTCCGCGGCGTTCACGGCGTCTGCAACACTCGCAGGACACGTTAGCTCTACCAGCGGGACAAGCTCGGAGTCTGGCACACCCTCTGCCTGCGGATACAGCTCGTGCAGGAAGACCGTGCGCACGTTAGTCTCCAGGTAAACACCGTGCAGATTAAACGCAAACGCACGAATACCCGCTGCAGTAGCCGGACCAATGCCTGGAAGCTTTACCAGCTCCTTTGGATCTTGTGGAAAGACTCCGCCGGCCTCAGAAATTGCCTGAGCAGCTCGATGCACGGACAAAGCGCGGCGGTTGTAGCCCAGCCCTTGCCATTCTTCAAGCACGTCCGAAGGCGCTGCGGCTGCCAGTGCGTCAACCGTTGGAAATCGCTCCAGCCACCTCTGCCAGCGGCCATCTACGCGGCTGACCTGCGTCTGCTGAAGCATAACCTCAGAAATCCAGATAGCATACGGGTCATACGTACGACGCCAAGGTAAATCACGATACAACTCGCGACCTTTCTTGGCTACGAATTCGACAAATGCACGCAGTTCCGGAGTGAGTTCTGATGCAGGTTCCACTTCGCCACTCATTTTTGTATGTGAGATTTTCTTATCGACCAATATTGAACTCGTAAGGCTTTTTCTCAGCAGAAATAACCTCACCATCAAGCAGGTTATCAAAGGTGCCGGCAGTAATCTCAGCCTCAATAGCTGCAGTGGCATTCTGGATAATCTGCTCGTTACGCTGGGCATTCTCATTCTTTACCAGCTGGAACTCGCCCACCATCTCTGGCATAAGACCCTCTACAACAACTTGATGCAGAGTCACGGACGCAAAGAAATTGCGCAAGGTTTTCTCGGCACTGCACCAAAGGGGTCCAAAATAGCACGAATTACGGCGAGGGCATGGCTCGTTATTAGGACCTGCCCACTCACAGCTAGAAATAAAAACAGGTCCCTGAACTGCCTCGACAATATCAAGAACGCTTACTTCAGTAGGATCAATGGCCAGCATCATGCCACCGTGAGCGCCGCGCGTGCTAACAATCACGCCCGCGATGACCAGGTCATGCTGGATTGAGCGAGCAAAAGAGTATGGAATATCGTTTTCTTCTGCGGCGTCGCGAACAGAAAGAAGCTTCTTTGGGCTTCTCACCAGCGAAGAAAGCATGCGAATTGCATAGTCAGTTTTGCGCGAAATTTCCATTGGTTCTCCAAGTACCCCTCGTGCGTCTGCTTGAGGGACTGCTTTTCTCACTTATCTGGCTTGTGACCAGGTCGGCTGTTGTTACAAGTTGGTTCTTGCTATCGGTTCAGGTGCTGCTCTTAGTTCAGATACTGCTCTTAGTTCAGTCGTTGCTACCAGTTCAAAATTTTCCAGCCGCACTTGTTTGCAAGTCTGGCAAGCGTTGGACCAGGGCAAACAGCACACGGCGTTTGAGCTGCCGACAAAAGCGTTGCGTCCGAGTAGTGATCGCCATACGCGTACGCAATCTCCCAGTTGCCCTCGCCAAAGCGCTGGTTGCACCACTCAGTTGCCGAGACCAACTTTTGAGCACCCTCAATCACGGGGCCGTCAACCTTGCTCGTGTAGTGTCCGTCGGCTCCCACCTGCATCTTTGTGGCGAGAAACGCGTCCACTCCCAACTTCTGGGCGGCCAATTCCGCGATAGGTTCAAACGTTGCTGAAACCAACAACACGCAGCAACCCTCTGCCTGCCGACGGCGCACCTCTTCCAGCGCCTGAGGGCGATACATCGCCTCAATTACCTCGCGATGAAAATCGTGCATGACGGCATTTGCAAACTCAACGCTATACTGCGTAAGCGCACCGACAACCAGCTCACGAGCCTCTTCCTGCCTTTGAGGAAGGTGCAGCTTGTAGCGGGTTCCCCACCACAAAAGCTTCAACGTACGAGAAATTGAAGACAAGTGACGGCGGAGCAAATACGCAGAGAACAAGAGTCCTGACTGTCCAGAAATGACGGTTCCGTCAAAATCAAAAACAGCAATTTTCTTGATTGAATCTAAAGTGTGTTCTGTGTTAGCAGATTCTGCGGATATGGAATTTGCACTATCGCGTTGCGACAGCGCATCCAAAGTATTCTGATTCCGCACAATCCACCTCACTTTACCTCTGCATTTAAATGTTTCTTCAGCAGAAGCACTTAGATACATTCTGATGTAAAGATAGCACACAATGCTTCATTTTCTGACTTGGTTTCAATAAATTAAAGATGTAATTTAAATCTTTTATGCTGGACTTTTTTACTAATGAAAAAGCCCTCCGAAGAGGGCTTGAACATGCAATGGCGGGATATGCGGGGCTCGAACCCGCGACCTCCGACGTGACAGGCCGGCGCTCTAACCAGCTGAGCTAATACCCCGGACGCCTTGTTGCGAATTGAAATAATACAGGGAACTTTTATTCTTGTCTAGCGTTATTTCCAACGAATTTGAAAATTTTCTTGAAAATAACCACTTGGCGAGAATATCCGCAGCTCAGAAACATGAACGCCCACTGGAAATCCACAATTTCTTCGCGTTGCTTTTACTGAAGAGCAACGCTGGTGGTGTTTCCTGTGGAATCGGTCACCTTAAGTGTAGTTCCGTCAAGCGTAGCTGCAGTGATGGTTCCGTTTCCGCCAACAGCCTTGCCGTCCTTATCGGCAATAAGGGTTGGAAGTGAGCCGTCTACCAGAGCACATGCCACAACATCCCAGCCAGAATCGCGATTCTCTGGAACCAAAATGGTGTCGTTAAAAAGAATCAGACTGGTAGGAGTTCCCTCAACCTCAAACAGAACGCTCTTAGTTCCCGAGTCACTGGTGCGAACAACAGCAGTTTTGCCGTCGCTTTGCTTCTCCAGAGAGTACTTCATACCGTGGAAGGTAACTGAGCCGTCAACTGCCTGCTCATCCTGCTGCTTCTCGTCGGCATAGGCTGACTGGGCCTGCTTTGGCTGCTGGCTTGCAGATTCACTCTTAGTGCTTGTAGCGCAACGAACAATAAAGAACAGAGCAGTAAGCGCAACAATAGCTGCGACCACCAAGATGATGACCGATTTTCTATTTGGAGGTTCTGGCGTGTTATCGGCCTGTCGTGGGCTCTGAGGAATTTGTGCACCTTGACCAGCACGAAGCGTTGAAATGTTCTTCAGATCAACCGATGAAGCCTCAGGGGTCTTCTCGCCAGATGAACTTGTTCTCATGTGGTTTGCCATGCTTAAACCTCCCGACGCGCTTCAATTGCACGTCCCAATGTTACCTCATCTGCGTACTCAAGATCTCCGCCCACAGGAAGTCCGCTTGCCAGTCGGGTAACCGTCACACCGAGCGGATTAATAGTTCTGGAGAGGTACGTTGCGGTTGTCTCTCCCTCAACGTCCGGATTAGTTGCCAGGACAACCTCAGTTACAGTGCCGTCGGCCAGGCGGGACAGCAGCTCACGCACGTGAAGCTGCTCGGGGCCAATCTTGTCCATGGGCGAGATAACGCCGCCCAGAACGTGGTAGAGGCCGTGGAATGCGCCGGTGCGCTCAATTGCTGAGACATCCTTAGGCTCGGAGACCACGCAGATTTTGCTGCGATCTCTGGAAGAGTCCAGACAGATGTCGCATTCGTCGCGCGTTGCATAGTTGAAGCAGATAGGGCAAAAATGCACCTGCTGCTTAAGTTCCAAGATAGCCTGCGCCAAACGGCGAGCCTCCTCGGAATCAACCTCTAGAAGATGGTAGGCAATGCGCTGAGCCGACTTTGGACCAATGCCTGGTAGGCGGCCTAGTTCGTCAAGCAAGCGCTGCAGCGCACGACCATCGTTTGTGGTATCAAACGCCATGGATTAGAACAGTCCTGGGATATTCAGTCCGCCGGTTACTGCGCTCATCTGGGCAGATGCCTGAGACTCTGCGGACTCAAGAGCATCGTTTACAGCTGCCAGAATCATGTCCTGGAGCATCTCAATGTCCTCAGGATCAATTGCCTCAGGATCAATGGTAATGTTGGTCAGACGCAGGTCGCCGGATGCGGTTACCTTAACAGCTCCGCCACCAGCGCTTGCAGTTGCCTGCATAAGAGAAGCCTTCTGCTGAGCCTCCAGCAGCTGCTCCTGCATTTTACGAGCCTGAGCCATCATCTGATTGCGGTTCATGCCGCCCATGTTAAATCCACCACGTGCCATATGTTCTCCTATCGTCGTATCTATTTTAGACAAGTTGCGCTTTTTGCGCTGGCGCATGAGGCGCCATGCACCAAAGTGTCATATCGCGAGAAGTACTAGTTGCTTGCAGGATCTGCGGGAGTTTCGGCATCCGAAGGGATGCCTGCGTCCGAAAGAACGCCTGCGTCCGACTTCTTCTCTACCGACAAAGAAACCGCAGGTCCAAACACCTTCTCAAGCATATCCGCCACGCTGTTAAGCTCTGGTGGAAGTGCTGAACGAGCAGCGATGTCCTCTGGTGAAGCTGGCGCTGGAGCTGGAGCCGGTGCTGGAATTGGCTCGGGCTCAGGTGCTGGCGCAGGTTGCGGCGCGGGTGCTGCAACAGGTGTAGGCGTAGGTGCAACTGGAGCCGCGGGTGCGGGCGTAGGCGCGACTGGAGCTGGAGCGACATCTTCAGCGGAATCGTCCAAAACCGCAGCTACATCGTCATCACTGTAAGGTACCTGATCGTAGTCGAGAGTCTCAGTAGACGCACTGCCAGATGCAGGCTCATCCCAAGGCATCGGATATGACGCCTCTGACGCTGGTGCAACGGGAGCTGCAGGTGCTGGTGCAGGCGCAGGTATCTGAGCGGGAACAGCGACAGGAGCAGGCTGCGCAACTGGCTCAGGAGCTGGTGCGACGGGTGCAGCAGGAGCCACTGGAATTGCAGGCGTAGGTGCAGGAGCTGGAGCCGGCACCTGAGCTGCACGTTTTTCTCGAGAGATTGCCGTTGCAGCAAGGCTCGACTCAACATATTTGATGCGGCGTGGGCCCATGACCTGGGCAACGCACTCTTTTACAAACTCGGAAACTGCCGGCGCACTGAGCATCCTCATGGCAAACGATGATCCCTTGGGCAGCGTAACTACCAGCTCAGAGCCATCGTCCGACTCAAGCGTTGAGCTGACCAGCAGTGCTGCATGAGCAGCGTTCTTGGAGGCACAAACCTTGCCGACTTCTTTCCACTGTCTGACGAGAAGTGCGTCTGATTGGTCAACTTCTTTTGGCGCAGGCGCAGGCGCAGGTTGTGGCGCAGGCGCTGGTTGCGGAGCTGGCGCAGCTGCGGGTGCTGGTGCAGGAGCCGGAGCTGGAGCTGGCGCTGGGGTTGCAACTGGAGCGGGAGCCGCCTGTGGTGTGGGTGCCGGAGCCGCCGCTGGTGCGGGAGCCGGTGTGGGAGCCGGTGCAGCAATCGGAGCTGACTGCGGTACCGGTACAGGCTCGGGAGCTGCGGGTTTCTCGACAGTTGGAGCCGCAACAACACCGTTTGCAAGCTGCTGCTCAAGAACTGCTAGCCTGTCGGCCAGTGCTTCCAATGAAAGCTCCGTGTTAGGACGCGCCAGCTTGGTAAACGCAACCTCTAGAACAAGTCGCTGGTTCACGGCAGTGCGCATCTGATTTGCGGCGTCACCCAGAACAGTCAGGACTCTGGAGAGCCTATCAACCGACCCAAAGGCCTGAGCTTCTTTAGTAAGCTGCTCGGTCGAAGCGGTGGAATTTGCCAGCGCTGGAGAATCAACGCCCACAGCTGCGGCAATGTAGAGATCCCTTACGTGGACGGCAAGCTCACGCGTGAACTGCAGCAGATCCTTGCCGCCCTCAAACAGCGTATTTACCGTGGTAAAGAGCGAAGAAATGTCGCGCTGAGCCAGAGCCATCGCAGCATTGTTAATAAGAGAACCGGACGACTGACCCAAAACGTCTCGAACCGTCTGCTCAGAAATGACGCCGCCGCCATAAACGGAAAGCTGCTCAAGAGAAGACAAAGCGTCACGCATGCCGCCGCGCGCATGGCGAACAATAAGGTCAATAGCTGCGTCTTCGTAGGTAAAGCCCTCGTTTTTGCAGACGTTGACCAGGTGTTCTGCCATCTCGTCAGCGGCAATGGAGCGGAAGTCAAAGCGCTGCACGCGGGACAGAATAGTTGCAAGAATTTTCTGAGGATCGGTGGTACACATGATAAATGTCACGTGTGAAGGAGGCTCCTCCAACGTCTTGAGCAGGGCATTAAACGCCGCCGAGGTAAGCATGTGCACCTCGTCGATAATATAAACCTTGCCCTTGCCACGCACGGGAGCGTAACTAGCGCGAGAAATAATCTCTTCTCGCACGTTATCAACGCCGGTGTTAGAGGCGGCGTCAATCTCAAAGACGTCTGGATGCTGACCAGCAGCAATCAACTGACAGTCCTCACAAGTGCCGTCGGGCAGGTGACCAGGAGCCTCGTGACAGAGGATGGCCTTTGCCAGCAAACGGGCCATAGTGGTCTTACCTGTGCCGCGAGGTCCGCAGAACAGGTATGCGTGGCTAAGCTTTTGCTCCAAGACCGCTCGCTCAAGGGTGCCAACCACGTGTTTCTGGCCAACTACCTGCTCAAACGTTTGCGGGCGATACTTTGTATACAGTGATTCCATTCGTCCTCCGACGGCAGATTTTTCACTCTCAAGTATACCCTCTGAGCTAAGAGGGTTTCTCGCCAAACAAAAACGGGGCAGCCGAAGCCACCCCGATTCTGTACTCTGCGGTCTTTGCGCGAGCAAATACCTGCTACTCTGCAGCCTCTTCGGTTGCAGGTGCCTCAGCCTCTGGCTCTGCAGCTGGTGCGTTCTTTGCGAACTCAGCAGCACGCTTTGCCTTCTCAGCAGCCTTAGCCTCAGCAGCAGCCTTACGAGCGGCCTCCTGCTCAGCAGCCTTAGCAGCCTTTGCCTCCTTGGCAGCCTTAGCAGCCTCGAGAGCAGCGTTTGCTGCGCCACCGAACTTGTCGGCGAAGCGCTGGACACGTCCACCAGTATCGACAAGCTTCTGCTGACCCGTATAGAATGGGTGGCACTTGTCGCAGAGGTCAAGACGCATCTCTGGAACAGTTGCGTGTGTGGTCCAGGTGTTTCCGCAGGTGCAACGAACGGTGCACTCTACGTACTCTGGATGAATACCTTGCTTCATGCAGGACTCCTTACATCGGCCCTGGTTTCCGACCAGAGCAGGGGTGTCTTTATGAGCACGTGCTCAATCAAGACAATAAGCTGAAAAAGTATAGCAGAACAACCCTTCTGTTGCCAGAAGTACTTGGCGAGAAATTCACATTTTGTTCAGACAATTCTTGTGTGCGACAACTTTTGAGAAGCCTTTGATGCGCTAAAATCCAATGCAACATACAAAACCGGTCTGCAGCTCTTCGGAGGCATAATGTTTTTATCGATTGATGTGGGTAATACGCAAACTGCCATTGGTTTATTTGACAGTGAAGGCACTATGGTGCGCGGCTGGAGGATGCCCACCGATCAAAACGACACCTCTGACATTCTGCACGGCCGCCTCTTCACATTCTTCCAGAAAGATGGACTGAGCATTGACGACGTTGAGGCTGGTGGACTTTCGTGCGTGGTTCCCGTTATCACACGTGCTTGGCAGCGCTGCTTTGAACTGCTGCTTAACAAGCCTCTGACCCGCATTAACGCGCTGTCCACGAATAAGATTCGCTTCAATATCCCCCACCCCGAGCTTGTGGGTGCTGATCGCGTAGCAAATTCTGTTGCCGCAACTGAGCGCTATGGTTATCCGGTCATTGTGGTTGATTTTGGTACCGCAACCAATTTGGACGTTGTCGATAAGGACGGCGTATTCCGCGGAGGCGCTATTTCACCAGGTATTATGATCTCTGCAAACGCTCTGTTTGCGCGCGCGGCCAAACTTTCTAGCATTCCTATTAAGGCTCCCGAAACTGTCTTGGGCAACACCACAGAAAGCGCTGTCCAGGCAGGTATTGTAGTGGGCGCAGCTGCTCAGGCAGAGGGCTTGGTTGCTAGGACACTCAAAGAGCCTGGTATTGAGGGTGCAACTGTTATTGCAACGGGTGGCCTGGCTAACACCGTTAGCGAAGCAACGGATGTCTTTGACGTGGTTGATCCACAGCTTACTATGCGTGGCATTTATCTGATCTGGAAGCAGTCTACCGAAGCTGCCAAGTAGTTACCGCCGCAGGTGCGCTTCAGCCGACAACTCGACAATCGGGCCCGCAGCTAAACCGGCATCTGGATCCGCTATTAAACCGGCAGTTAAACCGCTGGCACTACGGAAGCTTCTTCCTCACTCACAAGGATTTCTTTACCATCCTCATCAACAAGGATGGCATGACCCCACACATCAATACCGCCAAATCGAGCGGTCAGTGCAACGTTACCGCTGGGATACACCTTGTTAACCTGCTGTCCAAGCAACGGAACCATATCAAAGTAGTCACTCAAAATCAGCGCGATAGGTCCTGCAAAGCTTCGTGTGCGTTTAACCTGCTGTTCCCATGCGCTTACGCTCTGGACCACCAGCTCAGATACCTTTTTAGCGAGAAGTTCTGTGTTGTCTGCAACGTCAAACACTGGGCTCAACAACTTAGCGTCTGCGACAACGCTTACCACGGCAAACATACCCTCTTGATAACCAGCGGTAGCCTTAATTGAGGCAACTACCTGGTCTTTATAGCAGATATCGTAAGGCCAGCAAATGCCAAAACCCTCATCTGCTGCGCGCAAGAACTGACAAACTCCCAGTGCTACAACGTATGGAACTGCAGGTACATAGGGCATTGAAACCCCAAGGCGCACAACGGTTGCAACCTCAAAGGGTTTCTCGCCAGATGATGGACGCGCTGATGCCGATACGCAAGCCGATTCGGCGCAGTCGTCTTGGCCAGATGCAGCACATTCCTGCACGTCAGAGACACGAAATACAAACTCGCCCGTTCGTGCGCCGCCTCGCGCTAGCTCCAGAGCTTCTTGTGCTACTCCCACGTAATGGCTCCCAAGTCCTCGGTTACGTGACCAACGCGCTGGTCAGGAGGGGCAATCTCCACGCCGCCATGCGAGAAGAAGCGCACAGGATCGTGCATCAGGTCCTCCATAGGAACAAGCACGTAATCGCGCTCGCCCATACGTGGATGAGGCAGAGTAAGGTGTTTACCTGCGTGTTGTTCACCCTCAACCCATAGAAGGTCGCAATCAATCGTGCGAGGTCCATGGCCCTCCTCGCCCTTCTTGCGTGTACGGTTGAGAGCGTTCTCAACCTCAAGCAACTTATCCATCAGCACCAAAGGATGGAGCTCAGTTCTAATCTCGGCAACAGCATTTACCACGGGTGTAGCAATACCGTATGCAGGCTCAGTTTCGTAGGCGTGGCTGAGAGAAACAACGCAGGTCAGCGGGATCTCGTCGATGAGCTGCGTTGCGCGGGCCAGATAGCCCACGCGGTCGCCTACGTTGGAGCCAAGCGCCACAAATCCCTGACGAGGATCGCGCTCGGTCATAGCCCAGTAAGCGTTGATAGCCTGAGCGGTTCCCGCAACATCGTGAACGCGCAGGATACGGGCACCGTTAGTGATTGCGGCAATGCAAATTGCATGCGTAGCTGCGTCGCGCTGTGTAGCCTCGGCTACGCCAGAAACAGCGCCGACAAAGCGCTTTCTGGACACGGCGCAGAGCAGCGGATATCCCATAGAAACCATCGAGCGAGTAGCACGCTGAATAACAACGTCCTCGTCGGCAAACTTGTCAAAGCCTGGACCTGGGTCAATGCAGATGCGGTCCTTGGAAACGCCAGCACGCATAAGACCGCGAGCCTGGTCGCCCAAAAAGCCCATAATCTGACGCATAATAGGCGCCTCTTCAGGCAGGGTAAAACGACGCTGCGAGCTCAGCGTGCGTGTCTCGGCTCCTGTAGCTGCAGCCCGAGCAGCTGCGCTACCAGTAGGGCGAGAAGGGCGCATGTCATCCAGCTGCACCTGTTTGCGCTCAACACGAGCACCAAGGCCGTCCTTATTCCAGTGCATTACAATGCAGCCGCAGTCAGATTCTGCAGCTACAGCAACCATTTCTGGATCGGTGAAGCCGGAAACGTCATTGATGATTGATGCTCCAAGGCGGACGCACATCTTTGCTACCTCGGCGTGACGTGTGTCAATGGAGACAATTGCGCCGGCAGCTACCAGTGCGCGCACCACAGGTACTACGCGCTCAGCCTCTTCTGTGGGCAGAACAGGCGTGTGACCTGGTCGAGTAGACTCTCCCCCAACGTCAATGATATCAGCGCCCTCATCCAACATCTGCAATCCGCGAGCAATTGCAGCCTCTGGATCAAAGTTCTTTCCGCCATCAGAGAACGAGTCTGGAGTGACGTTGAGAACGCCCATGATTCTAGGACGCGCCAACGAGATAGTGTGAGTTCCACATTGCCAGGTGTTGTAGCTTTGACGAAGCATGAATCCTCCTTGCCAGCTATGAATGTTTCTATTGTAGCGGTATTGGTGGCTACTAGTCGTATACCATGGATTTATTGAAAGTTTATTGCCGCAAACGCACCGCTTGGCGCCGTAACTGGAGTGTAAGATGTGCGTCACTCGCGGCTACTGTGATATGTATCCGCTGCAACCAAACCTCCAGGTCGCAGCATGAAAGAGGAGCTATGAGCGATACTCAAGAGTACAAACTGATTTCTTGGAACGTCAACGGCTTGCGCGCCGTGCTTAAGAAAGAGCCTTCGTTCACGGAAATTTTTGAAACCATAAACGCTGATGTATTTGCCCTTCAAGAAACTAAGCTGCAGGAAGGACAGGTTGAGCTGGACCTCCCTGGCTACGTTCAGACCTGGAACTACGCAGATAGAAAGGGTTATTCGGGCACAGCGGTTTTCTCGCGAGAAACCCCTCTGCAGGTAATTCGCCAGATTGGATGCCCTGTTGCTGACGATGAGGGCCGTGTTTGTGCGCTGGAGTTTGAGAAGTTCTGGTTTGTGTGCGTGTACACGCCAAACTCAAAAGACCAGCTTGCGCGCTTGGACGAGCGTCTTGAGTGGGATCAGCACTATCGTGAGTTTTTGGCTGAGCTGTCTGAGCAAAAACCAGTGATTACCTGCGGTGATTTTAATGTTGCTCACAACGAGATTGACCTCAAGAACCCTTCGTCTAACAGGCAAAACGCAGGCTTTTCGGACGAGGAGCGCGAGAGCTTTACCAAGCTGTTGGATGCAGGCTTTACCGATACGTTTAGGTACCGCCACCCCGACATGACCGGCGCGTACAGTTGGTGGAGCTACCGCTTCAACGCGCGCAAGAACAACGCGGGTTGGCGCATCGACTACTTCCTGGTCTCCGATCGTATTGCTGAGCAGGTCAAGAGCGCATCCATCTTGAGCGAGGTCTACGGCAGCGACCACTGCCCCGTCGAGCTGAGTATTGAGCTGTAGTCCGTGCAGGTGGCGAGAAGACCGGTCTTCTCGCCAGGATTGCCTCAAGGTGGCGGCCGTGATTAACTAGAGTTGTCGATTGAGATTCAAAGGAGCACGTCATGCGCATTACTTGCGACGTTCATACTCATAGTCTGTACTCAAGGCACGCCTATTCAACCATTGAGGAGAACGTTCGTGCAGCTTCTGAGCGTGGCTATGAGCTGCTTGGAATCACCGACCACTTCTCGTCCATGTTGTATGACCAGCAGACCATTAAGAATTTCCAGTTCTTTATGAACACCGCTATTTGGCCAGAAACCTGGTACGGCGTCAGGCTGCTGCATGGCGCTGAAGTGGACATTGTTGACCTCGAGGGCAATCTGTTTGCGTACGATATTACGTTTGACCAGGGCATTAATGGCGATAAACTCCGTCAGCCCCATATTCTTGGCGAGCACATCCTTGGCACCTGCGATTATGCGATTGCAAGTATTCATAGCAAGCAGTGGGCGGCTGGCGCTTCGCAGAAGCAGATTACCCAGATGTACGTAAATGCGCTGGATAATCCACATGTTTTAATTCTTGGTCACCTTGGCCGTAGTGGTTTAGATTTTGATGTTCCAGCGCTGGTCAGAGAGTGTCGCGATCGCGGTAAGCTCATTGAGATGAACGAGGCTACCCACGACGAAGGTCAGCGTGAGGTTGCTATTGAGCGTTGTCGTGTGATTGCAGAGACCTGCGCTGAGCTTGGATGCAAGATTTCTTTTGGCTCAGATGCTCACATTGCAACCCGCATTGCTGATGCACATTCTGTTATTAAGCTGCTTGAAGAGGTTGATTTTCCTGAGGAGCTTATGGCTTGTCGCGATGCCCAGACGTTTTTGGACACCATTGCTGACGCAAAGATTCCAGCTTCTAAGCAGGGATATTAAGCCAGACACGAGCACTGCAACTAAGGCGTCGCGCTGTTCGAACGGCTGCAGCTCACAACAACATCGCACAAAGAAACAAAGCCGCGTTTCCGCGCGACTTTGAACTGCCTCCCATTTCTTGGACACGAGAAATGGGAGGTAGTTCAAAACACACCTATGACAGATAATCTGTCAAAAAGACGTATACATGACGCTGAAAATAGCTAAAACGTGCAGATTATCTTCATTTGATGTGTAATATGGTCGCAATTGTGCAGATTATCTGTCATAGGTGTGTTCCTTAGAAGCGGAATTTACCTATAGTTAGATTTTTTATATTTCTCTATTCATTATTCAGCATATTACATGAAGTTTATGCATAGAGATGTATATCAGGTAGTACGACCGCCTAACTTCTTGGCTATCTTGATTAAGAACATGTCGATTCTTCAGCAGAACCTACCAAAGCTGCGCTATTTTGTGCGCCAGGCCTAAAAGCCGACGTTAACACGCTACAGAATCATAATCACCAGCGTATGAACTGCCCCCTCATTTCTTATATCCAAGAAATGGGGGGCAGTTCACTTTGTCATTTGTGGTCGATTGATTTTCTTGCCCGTTGGGTTTCTCGCCGTTGGGTCGTTGAACTCCCTGCGGCGCTTATTTCATTGCAGCAAGAGCCTTTTCCCAGGCAGCAAGCGAATCCACGCAGGTCTGGTACGCAACGCAGTAGCTCACGCGCAGCCAACCTGGACAGCCGAACGAATCGGATGGAACAGGGAGCAGCTCAAACTGCTTGGCCACATCGCAGAATGCCTGAGCGTCTCCACCAGGAGCACGAACCCACAGGTAGAATGCGCCATCAGGCTGGATGTACTCGTACCCAAGCTTGGTGAGGCCCTCGGTCAGAACTTCTCGATTCTTTGCATAGGCCTCAACATCTGCTGGCTCATCAACACAGTCGATAATGACACGCTGGAAAAGCGCTGGCGCGCACACAAAGCCCAGCAGTCGAGCAGCACCCGCGCAAGCTGCGTAAATCTCCTTCTGCTCCGGATTAGAAGCAGGAACCAGCACCCAGCCAATACGCTCACCAGGAAGCGAGAGGGACTTGGAGTAGGAATAGCACACAATGGTGCGCTCGTATACGTCAGGAACCCAAGGAACCTCAATATTGCCAAAAACAATCTCGCGATAAGGCTCGTCGGAGATGACGTAAATGTCAGTTCCCAGCTCAGTGGAGCGTTTGCGGAGCATATTGGCAAATGCATCCAGGTTTTCCCTGGTATACACAGCGCCAACAGGATTGTTTGGAGAATTGATAATCACCGCTCGAGTCTTAGGCGTAAGAGCTGCACAAACGGCGTCAACATCAATCTGGAAGGTTTTCTCGTCAGCTAAAACCTCAACGCAGGCAGCCTGAGCGTGATCAATCCACACGCGGTACTCGGGGAAGTATGGAGCAATAACAATGACCTCTTCACCTGGAGAAACAACGGAATTGAGCGCCATAGAAACGGAGGCAGCAGCTCCGCAAGTCAAGATGAGGTCGTCTGCCTGAGCTGCGTGATCTCCAAAGCGACGTCGGAGCGACGCGGCAATTGCCTCCCTGGCCTGAGGAATGCCGATTGCAGGTGTATAGCTGTGGACCTGCTGAGGAGGCAGCTGCATGACGGCCTCAATAGAGGTGCGAACAGACTCAGGAGCAGGCACGGAAGGGTTGCCAATCGAGAAATCAAACACATTCTGAGCGCCAATCTCAGCACGACGCTGCATCGCATAACCTGCAATCTCGCGGATTGCAGACTTTTCTGATCCGTATGCAAGACTTGTCAGATTGACCATGGTTTCTCGATTCTCTCGAAGCCTACCGTAACTACCCTTCTCGTAAACATCGCGTGAGTGCTGTGCCCTTCGCGACCGTCGATATATAGCATATTGGGCGAGAAAATCGATCTTCTCGCCCAAGCTTTAAAAGTTTTAACAAATTTGTATTTATTCCACAGGTTTTGCTGCAAATTTTTGAAGCAAACCGGCCCGCCTCAGCTTATTCGTACACGCAAGGCTTCAGAACGCCAACAAATGGCAGGTTGCGGTAGCGCTCAGCATAGTCCAGACCGTAACCAACAACAAACTTGTCAGGTACGTGGGTGCCCACATAACGAGGGTCAATAGCAGGGCGTTTGCCCTCAATGTCCTTGACCAGGAAGGCAGCAATCTCGATGGACGCGGGGTTACGAGACTTGAGCATGCGCACCAGGTAAGAAAGGGTTAGGCCGGAGTCCAGGACGTCCTCGACGATGATGACGTGACGACCCTCAATCTTAGTGTCAAGATCCTTTACGATGCGCACAACGCCGGAGCTCTTAACACCGTCACCGTAGCTGGAAACAGCCATAAAATCGATGGAGAGTGGGCACTCAATGGCGCGCATGATGTCGGCCATGAATACAACAGCTCCGCGAAGAACAGCAATGACCAGGGGGTTCTTGTCAGCGTAGTCACGCGTGATCTCTGCACCCACCTTCTTGACGATGTCCTTGATGTCTTGTTCGTCAAGCAGAATCTCTTCAATATCAGGGTGAAGCTCCGCCATTACTGGCTCCTCTCAAATGGCTTATGACCAGAATAGATGTTCAATTCTAGCAGCTGTTTTGTATCTTGCGTACATTTTACTCGTTCGTCGGGACGAATTCCCGCAACCCACACCACATGTCCACGAATATTTGTGCGCACAATAGGCATCATACTCCTGGATTCAACGGGCACGCCTGCCTCGCCCAGCAGGTCAGAGATCTTTTTTGACTGCCCATGCATGCCCAGGGGTTGCATGGTGTCCCCCGCCTCGGGTCCCGAGACCCACAGGCTGCCGCCGTGAACCGGATCTACCCCACAGGCGCGTGCGTCGAGAAGAACCGACTCACCCAACCACTCCTGGCTATGCGCGGTTGCATAGGACACGACGTCAAAGCCGTGCTCCACAGGGAAAATGCGTGCCGAAAGCACTCGGCCGTCTGCCAGCTCCAGCGTTCCTGGAACCGCAAGGTGCTCGCCAAACGTTGCTGCAGCAGGCGACGTACCTGCGGGTTTTCCGTTGGTCGCGACCGCCGCGCCCGCGGCGCTCGCGCTCCCCGCGGCGCCCGCCGTGCCCGCGCTCCTTGCGGCGCCCGTGAACGAGAATGTCACGGTGCCCAAACGAACGCGCGCCTCAAGGTTTTGCGGCAAGTTAGCCACGCCAACTCCCGCAGCAACCGCTTCGAGCACGGCATCTACGTGCCTGAACTCGAGCCAGGCCTCAGGGATTAGTTGCCGAGCCACAATCCTTACCACGCGGCGAGCAATCACTACGTCGGTAGAGCTCAGCTTTAACGCGTCAAGTACCAGCGAAGACTCGCTCTTGCGCAGCGTAATCTGCCTGAGCTTGCGAGCAGCCTTCGCCTCAAGATAATCGTCTTCGTCGGCCATCAAATCCGCAATTTTACACACCGTCTGCACCAACATCGGGTTTCTCGCCTTCAGCAGAGGGAGCACGTTATGGCGCATATACGCACGTAAATAGTGGGTGTCGGTGTTGGTGGCATCCTCATGCCATTCCAGGGTGCGAGTCTTCAGCCAGTCTTTGAGCTGGTCATGCGTGTAGTCAAGCAGCGGACGATAAATCAGCCCGCGGTGCCTAGGAATCGATGTCAGACCGCTCATGCCGGACCCGCGCATCACGTTCATCATGAACGTCTCCGCGCGGTCATCCGCCGTGTGCGCTGTCAAAATCTTTGCCTTCTGGCGAGAAACTCCCTGTTCAACGCAAAGTTTTTGAGCGAGTTCTCGCGCAGCGTCATACCGCACCCGACGACCAATTTCTTCCACGTTGCCGTCACGTTCCTGCGCGAGCTTTGCCACGTCCACGCGCAGCACGGTGCAGTGAATGCCCAGCGAGTCGCAAGTCTCTTGAACAAAGTGCTGGTCAGCATCCGCGTCCGCTCCGCGAAGCAAATGATTTACGTGCAGCACATGCAGGCGCTCTTTTGCAACGCGCACAAGTCCTGCGCCGTCACCAAGGTCAAGTGGCTCCGTTGCTGCCATGTGAAGCAGCGCCATCGAGTCGGCTCCGCCCGAGACCATAAGAATTACGGGCGTGGCGACCTGACCTCGATGCTGGCCTTCCGCCTGACCTCGGCGCGAGCCTTCTGCCTGGTCTTTTGCGTCGAAAGCGTTCTTTTTATTGAAGTATGCGTGTACGGATGGCACTTAGCACCAATTTCTGTCCGGTGTGTTTGTTACAGTTATACCCGAAAGTTACTCAGTAGAAAGAAATTCATGAATCCCACGTTTCGCCTACATATTCTTGCCAGCGGATCAAAGGGCAACTGCAGCCTGCTAGAAACGCTTGATGGTCTCATTATGATTGATTGCGGAATCTCTAGAAAAGAAATTCTGCGTCGGTCTAAAGAGCTGAACGTTGACCTCTCTGAGCTTGTGGCCATCTTTATTACGCATGAGCACACCGATCACGTCGCGGGTCTTTCGGTTGTCAGTAAAACTTTTGATGTTCCCGTGTTTGCTACAACAGGAACTGCTGCTGTACTTTCAAGAAAGCCCTGTTCAAATGTTACCTTTACCCTTGTTGACCAGGCAGGTTCTGTTCATATTGATGCCGCTCCAGACATTGAGGTAAGCACCTTCCCTACCTCGCACGATGTCTGCGAGCCTATGGGCATGCGCTTTGATTATCTTGCTGGTCCTGATAGGCGCATCGTGGACTCCGTGGGTTATTGCACCGACACAGGTATTTTGACGCCCAAGGCTCTCGAGTGCCTCTCTGACGTGCGCCTTCTTGCTATCGAATCCAATCATGATGAGCACATGCTGCTCACGGGACCCTATCCATACGTGCTCAAGCAACGTGTCCATGGAGACTCTGGTCACCTGTCAAACGAGTACACTGCGCAAGCGTTACCACAGCTTGTTGGCCCAAACACTCGCTGCGTAGTTGGCATGCATCTTTCTCACGAGAATAACCGTCCAAGCGTCGCAGTTAGAACGCTTGCTAAAGCGGTTGGCGCTCAGCCTCTCAACGATGCGTTTACCGAGGCGCAAACCCCCGACGGCTCTCTTGCCATCTGCGTAGCAAGCCAAGATTGGCCGATGTCGCTGTAAGCTGCACGTGTGCGCGCTGACACGCCGCGCGTCCCGGGCTCCGCACCCCAACAGCACGTCCCAGGCTTGCGGCAACAAAAAAGCGAGAAAACCTTGGAGCTCCAAGATCTTCTCGCTATGCGAGGTGCCTGTAATCGGGCGTTGAACAGGCACGTCTAGCCGTACGCACGGCTGCAGCTATACGTGCCTGGCAGGTCAACTACCAGGCACCTTACTGACTGAGTAAAAGCCTGGCTGACCGCCGAAGCCGCTGCTCAGATGTTCTAGTGTTAGTCGATTGCAATCTTTGTGACGCTAGCCTGCTGATCCTGCTTTGGAACAGTAATGGTTAGGATGCCACCATCAAGCTTTGCAGTTAGGCCCTCTCGAGCCGCATCCTTCAGATACACACCGCGAGTTGCCTGCCACTCAGAAGACTCTTTGTGCAGGTAGTTCTTGGCCTTCTCCTCCTCAGACTCCTTGCGAGCAGCAGTGATTGAAAGCCTACCTTCGTTGAGCTCGACGTCGATGTTCTCCTTGGAAACGCCGGGAAGCTCGGCCGTTACCACGTAAGACTGGCCTGCATCCTCAACGTTCATAACAAAAGCGTCGGACGAGACGGAAGACAGGGCGGAATAAGGCGCGTCAAAGAAAGAATCAAATGAGCCAAATGGCCACGTGCTCAGGTTCCTTGCAATACGATCATAGGGAACTACATTCTTCATAGTAACCACTCCTTTACTGGTAGATGCCGTTATTGGCACTTCGTTGTTCACTCTCTGTTGTACCCTGCTTGTGCAAATTTATACAACTTTTTATAAAATTTCTAAGTCTGTTTGACTAAGATTACCCTGCGGATATGTACCGAATGAATGCGCGAGCCGACACTCGAGCCGACACCCACCCAATCTGCGGCCACTCAAATATCCGAGTAAAACTGTGCAGGATTGCGCGCGCTGCGGTATCATGTTTTATATCAATGTTTTGCGAGACTACGACAAAAGGACCATCGTGGACACCTCGAACAACCTTGAAAACAACGTTTCACCTGCGGATCAGGACCCTCGTTCTGACACTCAGCAGGAGTTTGAATACGCTGAATCTTTTGAGCAGGAAGCCCAACCAGCTGATGGAGCCGAGCTTCACGCAACTGGTGCACAGCACTTCTCGTCGTCTGAGATTTCTGAGCATGCAGGCGAAGACGCTGCAAAGCAGCCGTACGTTCGCCAGCATCGCCATCACAAAACAGTGGAGCCTATCAGCGACTTTACGATGCCGGGCGAGAAACTCGAGATTCCAGAGAACCAGGCCGCTGGCTTTGAATCCAGCAAGGGCGCTTACGCGAAGAAGGGTTGGCGCAAGCCAAAGAACGAGATTGCTCACCTTCGCAAAGACGTTCACTACGGCCAATACCTGCAGGTTCCTAAGGGCCAGCGCGACATTTTTGTCAGAAAAGAGCGCCGTTCAAATGCAGGTTCGCTGATTGCCGCCATCATCGTTTTGGCCATCATTGCCGCAGTTTTCTATTTCCTCTGGACCTGGATGTCCACCAACTGGGGCGTTGCGATTCGCTAAACAGCAAAGCCGCGCGGTGTGCCAGCGGTAGCTGCAAAGTTACGAAGCCGCTTGATGTGCCGGCAACTGAGCCGCCCAGTGCGCGCCTGATTTCTGCAAAGAATCTGTACCTTTTGCCTGAAAATGTAAAAGAATCGGTGGATTTTGCCTGATTTCATCAAAGAATCTGTGTCCCAAACACAGATTCTTTGCACTTTTCAGGCGGACTTTGAAGCGTGCCCGAGATTGCCCTTCCATGGGCGCTCACATGGAGCCTGATTTTCTCGCCATGTCTGAATGATTTGCCGGAAAAGTGCACCAAGTCTGAGCTATTTGCCGGTTTTTCTCACCATGTCTGAGTAAATTTATTCAGACATGGTGCACTTTTCAGGCTCGCAATTATGGACTAACCATCGGACTGCACACAAAAAGCCGCTGATACGTCATATACCAGCGGCTTTGTTTGTAAAGCTCAGCGTGTGGCGAGAAACCCCGTCTAGCTCCAGGGATCGCGCTCAAAGAGTGGCTCGCTCACGGGACGACGATCGGAATACGGGTCGTAGCCGTCATCGTCCTCGTTTTCCGCGCGTGCGAACTCCGGGTCAACAACCTGCGCTTTCTTGGAATCAGCGTCCTTGCGCGCCGCACCCTGCGTCGTGACCTGCGGCGCGACCTGCGGCGTGGCCGTCGCAGCAGCCTTGCACGCCTCGACCTTTAGCGTTTGGTTCACTGGCTTGCCAGTCTCGTCACACATGCGCAGCCTCACTTACTTCTTGCGAGCAACCAAGTTGCCGTTCTCGTCAGTATCAACCAGAACAGTATCGCCCTCATGCAGCTCACCTGCAATAATCAAGTTTGCTACCTGGTCAACAACGCGACGCTGAATCAGTCGCTTCAGAGGACGAGCGCCGTAAACAGGATCCAGGCCGTCAAGAGCCAGCGACTGCTTTGCAGCCTCGGAAAGCTCCAGCGTCATGCGCTCGCTCGCAAGTCTGCTACGAACATCCTTGAGCTGAATGTCCACGATGCGCTCGATGTCCTCAAGACCCAGAGGCTGGAAGACAACCACGTCGTCGATGCGGTTCAGGAACTCAGGGCGGAAGGAGCTACGCAGCGCCTCCATGACCTGCTTTCTGGACTCTTCAGTAAGGCCCTCTTCGCCAGCGCCAGCAATGAACTGCGAACCAACGTTACTGGTCATGATAATGATGGTGTTCTTGAAGCTTACTACCCTACCTTGACCGTCCGTCAGGCGACCGTCGTCCAGCACCTGCAGCAAGATGTTGAAGACATCGGGATGAGCCTTCTCCATCTCGTCCAGCAAGATGACGGAGTATGGATGCCTACGGACTGCCTCGGTGAGCTGGCCGCCCTCGTCATAGCCCACGTATCCTGGAGGTGCGCCAATGAGTCGCTGGACCGAGAACTTCTCCATGTACTCAGACATATCAATGCGGACCAGCGAGCGCTCGTCGTCAAACAGCAGCTCTGCCAGCGCCTTTGCAAGCTCGGTCTTACCTACGCCGGTTGGGCCCAGGAAGAAGAAGCTGCCCAGAGGCTTGTTTGGATCTGCGAGGCCTGCGCGAGAACGACGGACTGCTGCAGCAACTGCGGAAACAGCGTCGTCCTGACCAATAACGCGCAGGTGAAGCTGGTCCTCAAGGTTCTTGAGCTTGTCCATCTCGCCCTGCATCATCTTGGACACAGGAACGCCGGTCCACGAAGAAACTACCTCGGCAATCTCATCCGTGGTGACCTCTTCCTTGAGGATTCCGCCGTCTTCCTGCTTGGCGAGAAGGGCTTTTTCTGCCTCATCGTATTTGCGCTCAAGCTCTGGAATAGTGCTATAACGAAGCTCGGATGCCTGCGCCAAATCACCCTCACGGGTCACGCGCTCCATCTGCGTCTTTGCGTCCTCAATCTGGGACTTCAAGTCCTGTACCAGGTCAATTGCCCCGCGCTCGTTCTGCCAGTTGGCCTTCATACCATCAAGCTTCTCCTGCGTCGTTGCAATCTCTGCGCGGAGATTCTCCAGGCGCTCCTTGGAAGCAGCGTCCTCCTCCTTCATCAGAGCCTGCTCCTCAATCTGCATCTGAGTGAGCTGACGGTCAACCGCATCAATCTCTGCTGGCATAGAATCCAGCTCCATACGAAGCCTTGATGCCGCCTCATCTACCAGGTCAATTGCCTTATCTGGCAAGAATCGATCAGAAATGTAGCGGTTAGAGAGGTCTGCTGCTGCAACCAGAGCGGAGTCCGTAATACGGACGCGGTGGTGCTGCTCGTACTTCTCCTTGAGGCCACGCAGAATAGAAATGGTGTCTTCAACAGAAGGCTCGGAGACAAGTACGGTCTGGAAACGGCGCGCAAGAGCAGCGTCCTTCTCGATATACTTGCGGTATTCATCCAGCGTAGTAGCACCAATTGCACGGAGCTCGCCACGAGCAAGCGCTGGCTTCAAGATGTTACCAGCGTCCATGGATCCCTCGGAAGCGCCAGCGCCTACGATGGTGTGAAGCTCGTCGATGAAGAGGATAATCTGGCCGTTAGACTTGGCCACCTCTTTGACCACGCTCTTCAAGCGATCCTCAAACTCACCACGGTACTTTGCGCCTGCTACCAGGGCAGACATGTCAAGCTCAACAAGCTCTTTGTCGCGCAGGGTGCTTGGAACGTCGCCAGAAACAATACGCTCTGCCAGGCCTTCCACAATTGCGGTCTTACCAACACCAGGTTCGCCGATAAGAACAGGATTGTTCTTGGTGCGGCGGCTCAGAACCTGAATGGTACGGCGAATCTCTTCGACGCGACCAATAACTGGATCAAGCTTTCCCTGGCGAGCAAGATCGGTCACGTTGCGACCGTACTGCTCCAAGGCCTCAAACTGCGGCTTTACATCCTGAGAGGTTACGCGTTCATCGCCACGAAGCTCGTTGTAGACCTCTTCCACGCGCTTAGCAGTAACGCCGGCGTCGCGAAGAATCCTACCTGCATCAGTGTTGTCGTTTGCCAGCGCAGTGAGCAGATGCTCGGAGGTAACGTAGGAATCTCCCAACTTAGTGGCAAGCTTCTCTGCCTCGTTGATAACCTTGAGAAGGTCATTGCCAATGCCAATCTGTGCTCCACTTACTTTTGGAGCCTTAGAGATCGCCTGGTCTACCTGTGCAGCAATGGCGTCAGGATCTGCGCCAATCTTCTCCAAGATAGAACGCAGGTTGCGCTCATTGCTGTCCAGCAGCGCCTTAAGCAGGTGCGTTGGTGCAACCTCGGAAGCCTCTACATCACCAGCAATACCAAGAGCTGCCTGCAGCGCTTCCTGGGCGGTTACGGCCCATTTATCTAGTCTCATAAAATCACCTTCCTACCCCAAACAAAAGTCGTGCCGGGGACTGAATCTTCATCGGATTCTATATACCCCCAAGCACGACTTTTAATACATATCTAAGTGTGTTTGTAGTAGATTTTCTTATTAAGTTGTACTGAGCTTTTTCGCAGCCGCGCTCTGAGCTTTTTCGCAGCCAAGCGTTAAGCTTTTGCAGCCCTACCCGCGCCTTACTGCCTCTAAAATTCAGCCTCTTCATAGACAAGATTTTGCTCAGTCTCTATTGTCGAGAAAAACTTGGCAGGTGTAAGCACTGGTATATCCGAGCGAACAAAATCTGCCGTGTTTCTTGTGACGATATAATCTGCCTTTATCTTTTTTGCTGCGCGCCAAATAAGACAGTCTTCAAAGTCTTCCCACTGCTCCGACAGTGCATTTGAAATATCCGCTCCATCAAAAGAACATACGTTGAGCAGCGGAAACACCTCTTTCAGGATTTCTTGCATACGAGCAGAGCCGTGAGCCTTAGCGCCCACATAGTAGAGATCTGTGTATGACTGAGCTGCTATCCACAGCTCAGCGTCCCTAAACTGCTTCATTATAAAAAGCTTTTTTGCATCAGCAACAAACTGCTCCCTACACAAAAAGACATCCAGCAAAACGTTAGTATCAATCAAGAGCTTCATAGTCACTTGACCTCCACTCGCTGATTGCTTCTTTGTAGGTACCATCGCCTAAATCATTCCAAAACGACGCCGGTGCGGGAACTGAAATCTTTCCAAAGAGTGCCGAGAGCTGCTCTTTGTCCTTCTCGCTCAATTGACGAGAAGACCCTTTGGCAGAAGATTCCAACGAAGTGCTTTCATGAGCATCGGGAAGTTTGCCTGTTACCAGCACATATTCAAAGGCTGCATTAATCAGCTGGGTGGTGTTTGAACCAAGCGATTCAAGAATCTCGGAAACCTGATTTTTGACTTCAACAGGAATACGAGCAGTTACAATGCTGTCCATGAGCACTCCTTTACCTAGTTATATCATTGTATTCACGTATTACAACTAGGTCAAGAAGCACTGATTAATCAGTTTCAGACTGGATGTTTCCGTCTTTTAAAACAAGGGAATAAAAGTGTTCTCTTATTTCAGGGGTCACTTGATGAGACGTCATAATAACGGTTCTCTCATCATCTTTTAAGATCAAATCAATGAGACTCTGAACAGAATCGGAATCCAAATGGGCAAAGCTCTCGTCATAAATCACAATTTGTGGCTTAAACAAAAAGATTCGTGCAAGAGCTAACCGCTGTCGTTCTCCACCAGAAAGACTACTTCCTGCCTGGTCAATCATATGATTGATTCCATCTGGATATCTGGTAAGAATCTCAGAAAAGCCTGACTTTGTTATAGCATCAATAATTTCTTCATCAGTAAACTCATGGCAAAACAGCGTAACGTTATCCCTGATAGTCGCGTTAAAAATAAACGTTTGCTGAGAGCAAGGGATTATAAATCGAGCATATTGCTCACTTTTGAATTGCTTGATTGGAACACCATCCAAACAAATGTCTCCGTTATCTGGGCTCAGAGCATCCGTTAGCAGCTTGATTAGTGTTGTCTTTCCACTTCCCGAACTTCCTTCTAGTAGATACTTTCCGCCACGTTCCAAAGTAAAACTAATATCCGATAAAACTAATTTGTCCTTGTCATAGCCATACGAAACATGATTGACCGTTAGATTTGCAAAACGCTCAGGGGTATTTTCTGCCCCACTTTCTGTAGCTGGAGCTTCATTAAGAAGCGTTTGTATTTTAGTAATTATCTCTTTTGCACTTCTCATATCAGTAATTGAATCACTTATGTTTTGAATAGGATTTGCTATGTAGACAACAAGCTGAGATGCCGCAACCATCATTCCTACTGTCATTAATCCATTAAGGGTAAGAATGGCGCCAATAAAATAAATTCCAATGTAAATAATTTGACCCACAGTGAATGAGAGTAAGCGAGCTAAAGAACTAAAGTACCGAGCACCAAATTTCTGCTTCTCCCAAGCCTGATTCGCACTGCTCATGGCAACCCGCGAAGCCTCTGTTAGGTGAAAGCTTCTAAGCAAATCAAATCCTTCAAGATGTTCATTTGCTGTAGCAATAAAATGCTCAGCTGACTCAGATTGTTCTTTTCGCTTGTTAGAAATGATTCCAGACATTGTGTTAGGTACAAACATCTGCACAGCTATCATGCATAAAATGAACAGTACAAGCCACGGCGAAATAAACAGCAAAATTATTAGGCTTACTACACCAGAAAAGACATCTATCAAGAGATCAATAAAGACGCGGAAATATGTTTCCTCAAGTAAATCAAGGTCGTTAGTAAGGATTGAGAGCCAATGACTTGTATTGAATGAGTGGAACTCAGGAATTGAACGATTGAATATCTTTGTAATCAGTTCATCGCGTAAATGCATCTGACAGCCCTGTATAACTGACCAGCGCAAACGCCTGCAAATTAAGTCAACAATAAAATAGCAGAATATATAGAGGCCAAACCAGAGCCCATCATTCAATGCGTCCGACAAATTGCCATCCATGGCAAGATTAACGGATTGAAGCATTACAAATGAAAGTGCAATTTCGAACAAACTACTTAAAAGAGAGAAGACTACAAAGAATATTAGTTTGCTCTTTTGTTGAGCGTAAAGGTATTTAAGCATGCCATCTCCTTTAAAAGAGATTTCGTTTTAAAAAGGTTATGACTGCATGTGGTATTCGGTATTCGGTATTCAGTATTCGGTATTCGGTATTCGGTATTCGGTATTCGGTATTCGGTAAATGGTAACCAAACAAAAAACCAACTCTCCGCATACATGTGCGGAGAGCTGGTCACCTTACTAGTAACACTTGCCTCGTCGTCTTACGATTCCTTTGGCTGCGTTGGGTCGCCTTCGGCGTTGGCGTCAGAAGGAGCGGAGCTAGGCATACCAAGCAGACGTTGCATCACCATCTCTGGACTGGTCTCGCTGTAACGAACAAGCGAGGTGATGCGCTCGCGCATGTGGTACTCATGGAGCTCATCCTCAAGCACGCGAATGCGTTCACGCAGCTCATCGATAAGATCGTCCTTCTCGAGAGCTCGCTCGCGCATGTCCAAAATGCGCACAACACCGGCAAGATTGATGCCCTCGTCCGTCAGCTTGGAGACAAGATTGAGGCGGTCAATGTCCGCGCGAGAGTACAGGCGCGTGTTGCCCCTGGAACGGCCGGGGTTGATCAGGCCCTTCTGCTCGTACACGCGCAGCGTCTGCGGATGCATGCCCGTGAGCTCGGCCGCAACGCTGATCATGTAGAGCGGCTTGTTACGACCGTCGTCCTTCTTTCGAGCCATTACCGCTCCTCTCGGTAGCTGCGCTCGTCGGCGTCAAGCAGCGCCTGAAGAGCGTCTCGCTCCTTCTTGGAAAGTTTTGTTGGAACCTTGACATCCACCGAAACATACAGCGCACCGCGAGTTGCAGGATCTTTCACGCGAGGAGCGCCCAAGTTCTTGAACCTGAACGTCTTTCCACTCTGCGTACCTGCGGGAACCTTGAGTCGCACCGTAGTTCCGTCAGGCGTTGGCACGTCAACCGAGGTGCCTAAAGCCGCCTCGTAGATGCTTACTGGCAGCTTCATGCGCACGTCAGCACCATCTCGCGAGAAGACCGGGTGAGCCGCAACGTTGATGGTAACCACAAGGTTGCCTCGTGGACCGCCATTAACGCCGTACTCGCCGTGCTTCTTGTAGCGCAGCTTCATGCCATCGTAAGCGCCAGCTGGCACTTTGATGGTCAGCGACTGCTCCTCACCAGTTGAAGGCACGCGATACGTTGCCTTGCGAGAAGTTCCCTTAAACGCCTCGTCAAACGATACATTTACGGACATAGTAAGGTCACTGCCTGCAACTGGACGGTTTGCTCGCCCGCCAAAGATATCGGCAAAGTCAAAGCCGTTGGATCCTGCACCAGCACCGCCACCAAAGCCGCTAAAGAAATCGGCAAAATTGGCGCCGTTTACGTTGGTGGTATAGGTGAACCCACCCTGGCGACCACCAAATCCACCTCCAGGAATACCGCCAAATGCGAGCATTTGGTCATACTCCTGGCGTTTCTTATCGTCAGAGAGCGTGTTGTACGCTTCCGAAATCTCTTTGAACTTGGCTTCATCGCCACCCCTATCAGGGTGGTATTTAGCTGCAAGTTTTCTGAACGCTTTTTGAATATCAGACTTCGAGGCGTCGCGCTTCACGCCAAGAACGTCATAAAAAGTCTTACTACCTGCCATTCAGCACGGCCTCCTCTCTAAAACTACTCTGTCCTACTCAGCTACACCGTTCGCAGTTGTGCCATTTGCGGCAGCGCCGTCTACGGTTTCGCCCTCAGCAGCTGCGCCGTCAGCAGCCTCTGGCTCAGCTGGACGCTTTGGGCCGCCGTGGGTAACAACAACCATTGCAGTACGAATGTCCTTGCCGCCCATACGATAGCCCTTTTGGTACACCTGGGCGACGGTCTCATCATACGCCTGGGTATCCTCAATCTGGCTCACTGCCTGGTGAGATAGAGGATCAAAAGCCTCGCCAACAGGATTGACTACCTCAACGCCCTCTTTGTTCAAGACGCCCACAAGCTTATTGCATACTGCGGAGACGCCCTCAACAAACTGCTGAGCTGCAGGGTCGGTCAGGTTGTCCGCGTGCTCAATTGCGCGCTCCAGGTCATCAATGACAGGAAGCAGGTCAACTACCAGCTTCTCTGTTGCACGCTGACGCTCATCAAGACGCTCCTGAGCGGTACGACGACGGTAGTTATCCCAGTCAGCCTGCAGGCGAAGGAAGCGATCATTTGCCTCAGCTGCCTGCTGCTTTGCTGCCTCAATCTGGTCAGAGACCGAGTCCAGCTCGTTCTGCAGGCGGTCGCGCTCCTGAGCTGCACGCTGAGCGTCAGCAGCAATCTCTGCCTCAGCCGTCTCTTCTCCGCGACGAATTGCCTCAGCAACCATCTCTTCTTCGGTCATCGGACGGCCTGCGCCAGCCACTCCAGCTGCGCCGTTGGCAGCGGACTCGTTGCCATCAAGCGTCTGACTTGCGGAACCATCTCCCACAACGCCAACGGCGCCTACGGTTTCATCACCGTTATTCTCGTTATCAAAGGTAGTGTCAACCTTGTTCTGATTTTCTGTTGCCACCGCCATCACCTCCCTATGTGTAGAAGGCGGCCAAACGTTTCCGCCAGCCGCCTCCGAGTCATATCACATTGTCTACCAGCTGCTGCACCAAGTTACCCAAGCGCATATGCCGAGAAACTCAGATTAGTTCTGGTTCTTATCGTCGTCGACAACCTCGTAGTCTGCATCAACAACGTCTGGCTCAGAAGGGTTGCTTGCTGCGCCGTTGTTGCCTGCGGTCTGAGCCTGAGCGTCTGCGTAGACAATCTCTGCGAGCTTCTGACCAACCTCGGTGAGCTGCTCGCCAGCCTTCTTGATTGCCTCAATGTCGGTGCCATCAAGTGCGGTCTTTGCCTCAGCAACAGCCTCTTCAACAGCCTTCTTCTGATCCTCTGGGACCTTATCGCCAAGGTCTTTGACGGTCTGCTCGGTGCTGTATGCCAGGGAGTCTACCTGGTTGCGGACCTCAATCTCGTCCTTACGCTTCTTGTCTTCCTCAGCGTGGGACTCTGCGTCCTTGACCATGCGGTCAACTTCGTCGTCGGACAGAGCGGTGGAGCCAGAAATGGTGATCTCCTGGGACTTGTCGGTTGCCTTGTCCTTAGCGGTAACCTTCAAGATGCCGTTTGCGTCGATGTCAAAGGTAACCTCAATCTGGGGGATACCACGCTGAGCAGCAGGAATGCCAGTAAGGTTGAACTTACCAAGGCTCTTGTTGTCAGAAGCCATCTCGCGCTCGCCCTGGAGGACGTGAATCTCAACGGAAGTCTGGTTGTCAGCTGCGGTGGAGTAAACCTTTGTGCTGGAAGTTGGGATGGTGGTGTTGCGGTCGATGACCTTGTCAACAACGCCGCCGAGGGTCTCAACACCCAGGGACAGTGGAGTTACGTCCAGCAGCAGGATGCCGGAGACGTCGCCGGTAAGAACGCCGCCCTGAACAGCTGCACCGTCTGCAACAACCTCGTCTGGGTTTACGGACATGTTAGGCTGCTTGCCGGTCATGCTCTTGACTAGGTCCTGAACAGCTGGCATACGAGTGGAGCCGCCGACCAGAATGACCTCGCTGACGTCGGAGAGCTGAAGGCCTGCGTCCTGGAGTGCCTTGGTTACAGGAGCCTTGCAGCGGTCGAGAAGGTCGCGGGTGATGCGCTCGAACTCTGCACGAGTCAGGGTGTAGTCAAGGTGCTTAGGACCAGATGCGTCTGCGGTGATGAATGGCAGGTTGATCTGTGCCTGCTGAGCGCTGGAGAGCTCCTTCTTGGCGTTCTCTGCAGCCTCCTTGAGACGCTGAAGTGCCATTGGATCCTTGCGGAGGTCAATGCCGTTGTCGGAGTTGAACTTGTCTGCAAGCCAGTCGATAACGCGCTGATCCCAGTCGTCGCCGCCCAGGTGGTTGTCGCCGTTGGTTGCAAGAACCTCAACAACGCCGTCTGCAAGGTCAAGCAGGGAAACGTCGAAGGTACCGCCGCCGAGGTCGAAGACAAGAACCTTGTGGTCCTGATCCTTCTTGTCCAGACCGTAAGCAAGAGCTGCTGCGGTTGGCTCGTTGACGATACGCTGAACGTTGAGGCCAGCAATCTTACCTGCGTCCTTGGTTGCCTGACGCTGTGCGTCGTTGAAGTATGCTGGGACAGTAATGACAGCGTCGGTTACAGGCTCACCGAGGTACTTCTCGGCATCTGCCTTCATCTTTGCAAGGGTCATAGCGCTGATCTGCTCTGGAGTGTAGTCAACGCCGTCAATCTCAACGACTGCGCGACCGTCGGTGCCAGCCTTAACCTTGTAAGGGACAGTCTTGATCTCAGACTGGACCTCGTCAAACTTGCGGCCCATGAAACGCTTGATGGAGAAGACAGTGTTTACAGGGTTGGTAACAGCCTGGTTCTTTGCTGCCTTACCAACAATGCGGTCACCGTCAGCACGGAAGCCGACGACGGAAGGAGTTGTGCGGTCTCCCTCGGCGTTTACGATAATAGTTGGCTCTCCACCCTCGAGGACAGCCATAGCTGAGTTTGTAGTACCCAGGTCAATTCCAAGAATCTTACCCATTGTGAATCATCCTTTCCTATGTACGTGTTCCGTTTGGCGAGAAACCCCACAGGTAGATGACCTGAAAAGGGGCACAAGCTAACCGTGAACACATACCGTGTTTCTGCTTTACGGTTTTGCTTATACCCCTATGTCTGACTTATATACATAATCTAAGTCAGTTTGTAGTAGATTTTTTTAATGTTCTCTATAAATAAATTATGATTCTTGTATTGTAGAACTGGAAACTTGAATTAAATAAGTCTTTATCGCATCCTTCCTTACCCATCTGTAATTATTCGCATGGATGATAATGCTAACAACACCATCATTGTTTGACAATAAATCCGCGTTCTCTAAGCAATAATATTCACCACTATCATAAACAACAACTTCTACACTTTTGGCACCATTGACAGAAGCTTCGGAAGTTATTAAATATTTGTAGGATAATTCTGAAATTCTATAGCCGAAATAAATTGAAAGAATACCAGTAACTAATGTAATTGCGAGCAAAAGAGAAATTTTAGTTTTAGCAATCCAGCCTTTTAAGGTATCTATTGAGGTATCTAATTTTAGGTTAATTGTTTTATCCAAAATATTTTTATATGTATTAAAATCAACTAAGTAATACACTAAAAATGACAGATATAAAATAAGAAAAATTATCGGAACAAGAAAGATTGTAAAAGCGGCTATAAGCTCGTTGCTAAAAATGAATTTAATAGCTTGAGGGTAAAAGAAAACAGCACCGTTAATTATTAGTAGTAATAATGTCATTATTACTACATCCTTAAATACGCTGAGCAGTCTTTTATTCTTAAAGCCGGATAAAAAATTATAAAATAATATGCAAATCCCAATTATCGTCAATACTACACTGAAGTACACAATTAATACTTTGATAATTATCTCTAAAATTAGAAAAAAAATAGAGAGACAGAAAATTCTAAATCCATTTGACCGATTAAATTTATTTACAGACCAAATACAAGCAAGAAGTATTACAGCAAAAATGGTGCCGAATATTATTATTTGAGGAATCTGACCCCTCCAATCGGAAAAATAATTAAAACTTGTAACCCCATATGCCAGCATTCTGCCATATTGATAAGGGTAGTACGTTATCGCAAATAGAAATAGAACAATTCTTGATATTAAAATCTCTTGTTCGCTTTCCTTCTTTTTATGTGTCTGCATAGAACTTGGCCTAAGAAACCCATAATAAAATTTCACTTCAACTCCAATTAAATCGTTTAATCAGATGTCAGGTGTCTTTATTATAGCTTTAAGATTCTTAAAACGTTTTAAGTTAGAATCTCTAATTCATAAATATTAAGTTGAGCAAATCTCGTCTAAATATCCTTTGAT
This sequence comes from Lancefieldella sp., assembly GCF_057237245.1. Classification (NCBI taxonomy): domain Bacteria; kingdom Bacillati; phylum Actinomycetota; class Coriobacteriia; order Coriobacteriales; family Atopobiaceae; genus Lancefieldella; species Lancefieldella sp. Next base: position 104,684 of record NZ_DBHHJM010000003.1, on the reverse strand, counting down.
TTCCTCTACATCCCCTTCATTAATTTGCCTAATGAATTCAGAGCCAATTACTGCCCCGTCAGCACCATTTGAAAGCACCTCTTTTATACCCTTATTGTCTTTGATACCAAATCCTACAAAAGCAGGCAAATCGGAAAACTTTCTTAGCCTTTTGATCGTCTCGATATACGCATGCTGACTTGATAAGTCTCCCCCTGTTTTACCTGCAGCTGAGACCACATATGCAAAATGAGTAGACTCGTTGATAGCTTGTTCCATCTCTAAGTCCGACATAGCTTCAGATAATATTCTTACAATTCCTGAGTAATCATTACGGGATTGAACGCCATCAACACAAAGAACTGCATCGTAAATCCAATAGGGCAGCTCTTTAACTTTAAAGTTTTCCAATCCCTCTGCATACGTCATAAGCACAATACGAGAGGAAAAAATCTTCCTGACTTTAGATAGCTCTTCTTTAACAATATCAGCATTCAACATTGGTAATGTTTGCTCATGTGTCTTTTTGATTGTCTCGCCATCCATAAAAGGATTACTTACTGGCAGTCCAATCTCAAGACATCCGATACCATGTCCTTCAATTTCTTGAAGGACATGGTAAAACATTTCCCAATTTGGGTACCCCAGCGGCAAGTACAGCGCCAATTTTCTTGCTAGTTCATTGTGCTCATTACTGCTGGAATACTTTTGCATTAGAGATCCTTAGAATGGAAGGGCGTGAAGAATGAAGCCAAGAAGTGGACCATATACGCAATAGTCGGTCTCAGAGAGAATGCGCATGATTGGCTCATAAGATCCAACAAATGGAAGCAGCAAAGCTTGACCAAAAATAAGAATGAAGCCATTGGCAAGAGAGCCAATTACTGCACCCCTAGCACCACCATGAGCATTACCAAAAATTGCAGTTGCTGCACCAGTAAAGAACGTTGGAATAAGCGCTGGGAAAACAATAATTGGATATCCAACTGCAGCAAGAATTACCATGCCTACAAGTCCAGATAGAAGACTGCAAAGGAATCCAACAATCACGCAGGTTGGATAGCCTGGGAACAGTAGCGGAACATCCAGACCGGGCTTTGCTCCAGGGATAATCTTATCTGCAATACCATGGAAAGCTGGAATGATCTCTGCAAGCATCATTCGAACACCAGTAATAATAACGGTAATCCACATACCAAAGCTAATACCCTGAAGAATTGAATAGACCAAGACGTCCTGTCCTCCAGAAATATTTTCCATAACCCATGTAGGATCTGCAACAATGCTTACGCAAAGGAACAGCAAAGTCATTACCAACGTTAGAGCAATAGTCATCTCACGAAGGAAAGCAAACTGCTTTGGAATTTTGATCTCTTCAAGATCGTGCTCCTTGTTACCAAAAGCTTTCGCGAGATATGTAGAAATCAGAAGACCAGTAGAGCTTGAGTGAGCAAGGGTAATCTCTTCTCCACCTTTAACTCCCTTAATGCAGTGATTGACATATGCGCAAGAGAAGGTCATATAGCAGCCAAGAAGCACTGATCCAACTGCCACAATTCCCCAAAAATCAAGAGGTGTGTTGTACTTAAGTAGGGCGGCAATCAGACCTGCGAAGAAGAATGCAACATGAGCTGAAAGATGAACAAACTTAAATTTTGTAAATCTTGCCAAAAGCAAGTTAATCAAAAATCCGAAAGCAAAAATAAGAGAGAGCTCTGTGCCAAGATCGGTCATATATTCAGCGCTAGCAGTGCCAATATCAGTGGCAGGAACAGAACCATTTCCGAAAGCTTTTCCAATCATTGTTGCCAAGGGCAAAAGCGCCATTCCAAGCGTTTGTCCTCCAACATTGACCATTGTAAAGCCAATCATTGCTTTAATCGCAGATGGAAGAAGCTGACTCCACTGTCTCTTCATTGCAATCATTCCGATTACAACGACTAGTCCAATGATAAATACCGATTGGCTTAGATAATGATTGACGATATAAAGAAAAATCTCCATGACGCTATCCTTCCATCTGATTAATGTGCTGCATTAGCTGCTCTTTTAGATACGCCTTATCCATCATGTTATCGATGCGAATTATTGGAACAGAGTTATCCCTCAGTGCATCAGCAAAGTCTGATGTGGTAATAATCAAATCATATGCAGAAGGATCTACAGAGCCGATGTCGGACGCATCAACAGTTCCGTCAATTCCTTCAGCATCTAAAATTTGCTGAGTAAAGAGCCGCATCATCATGCTGCTTCCAACACCAGCGCCACATACTGTTACAACCTTGATCATAATTGCCTACCTCCTACTTGTAATTGCAATTACTTCAGCAGCTTTGTCTGCTTTTAATATCTTTTGGACATTTTCTTCATCACTTAGAAGCTCTGCCAAATCTGCAAGCGCGTTCAAGTGGGTTTGATGATCAATCGCGCAAAGAGCAACCACTAGCTGAACAGGGTCATTCTTTGGGTGACCAAAATTTACTGGCTGCTCAAGGGTGATAAGCGAAAAGCCAATACCTAGAGCGCCTTCTTCTGGTCTTGCATGAGGCATTGCGATACCTGGGGCAATAACAATATAAGTTCCGTTGATTCGGACATTTTCTATCATTGCCTCAATGTACTCTTCCTTTGCAACACCTTTTTTAACTAGTAATCTTCCAGCCTCTCTAACTGCATCATCACTATCTTTGGCACAATAATGTGTCTCAACTAAGTCTTCTGTAAGGACCTCTTCTAGCATTGGGAAATACCTCTCTTCTTTATCTTGTTTAGGTAAAAAACCTAAATACTCTGCAAGTTTTCGCTTTAAGACCTCTTCATCAGATTTACTGAGAGAAACCGTTTGTGAAACAATAGACGTAATTTCATCTGGGGAAATAGTTCTTTCGCTTACTCTGAGAACATTTTCTATTTTTCTTTGATCTTTTAAATCAAACTGAGGAGAGACTTCAACAACCTTGACGTTCTTATACGTAAAAGGAAACGTGCTGACAACAAAATCAACGCTGTTACTTTCCAGCCATTTCTGTGCTTCATTAGATCCAAAAGTTCCAAGTACTGAAACCTCGTACTTTGACTCTAGCCTTGAAGAAACTATTTCGGATGTAGCCACACCGGCGTGGCACACCACGATAACCTTAGGTCTTAGCTCAATAGGCTTTTTTGTTCTTTCCTGAGAGGCCATGAAGAACATAGTAAGAAATGCAATTTCGTCTTCAGAAAAAGATATCGAAAGCCCTTTTTCCAAAACAGAAATTGATTCAGTTGTTGCTCTATATAAATCTTCAAACTCATTTATCACATAATTTAAAAGCGGATTGTATATTGCCTCTCCACTTACAGCACGCCAATATGCAGGTCTTAGGTGATTAAGTATGCTTTCAAATAGCTTGTCATCATTAGAAAAATTTGATGACGCGACCAACTGATCCATTTTATCGATGAATTCAGAAACTAGAATTCTCAACCTAATCCAGTTTTCGGAGATGTAATCGCTCATCCCAACAACAGTTGATTCTCTAAATTTTGCTGAAAGGAAGTACAGCTCGTCCTCTGTAATATCTTCACCATATAGTTCTTTTAAATAACCTATGCATTTATTTACTGCACCGTATTCAGGACTGCCCAGCAAATCCTCTTTATTAATGTTGCTAGGAAGGTCGAGTTGCTTATTTTCTTTAAATCTTTCAGCAGATACAAGCATGTAAGCAATTAATCTTTGCTGAGCATTTTCCGAATATTCAACTTGAAGACAATTTGATATTTCATCTATCGAGTTCTTTATTTGATTGAGCTGTTCAGCATCTTGCTCACTTATAAACGCATATAAATACGGCCAGTCTTTTGTCAAATAATCAGCGAAAAGACCTCTTATTTTGAATTCATTACCTGTGACTGACATACCTCTGAAAGGAGTGGTGTCTAAATAGATGTCACTTCCAATGAAATTCCTTTTAATTTCATCCAAATCCCTCTGGATTGTATTTTTTGAAACCCCAATAACTTGCTGAAGTTCTGAGATTGAAATCTCCTTTGCCCACAAGATAACAAGGTCGAGAATGACTCGCCTTCTCATTTCTGGATCAAGATAAAAAATATCGTCTTTTTTTACCAGCTCTGAAAACTCAATTTCAACTGGGGTTTCATATATCAAAATACCTCTAGTATTTTGAATTGGGGCGTGACCTTGAGCAACCAAGAGTTGATTCAAAGTAGATAAGTCTTTATATACAGTTCGAGAGGATACATCGTGCTGAGCTGCAAATTTCTCAACAGAAATTTGTTCAGCTCCTCGGCACAATATATTAAATAGATTTTCCACTCGACTTTTCATTTTATTTTCACCTCATAATTAGGTTATATGCCGTTCCAAGCTCGAACAAATATCATTTTATTCATCCGCTTTGAAACAAATGGGAAGCTTCTTATATATCAAATTATTAATCATTTTTTATTTATCTTGCCTTTTAGCTGATAACAATAAGGCCTCGATGATTACTCATCGAGGCCTTATTCCCTTACACTAAAATATTTGTTAGAAAGCCTTATCCCAGCAGGGTATTCCTACCGTAAGCTTCGCGCCAAGCAACGGAGAACTCATCAACAGCGATCTTTGTTCCTGGGTGGTCAATCATAGTAAATACAACCTCTGGTGGAACGGTTACAGATTGGATACCGGCGGCAATAAGAGCATGAACCTGCTCAACATTTTTGAAGGAAGCTGCAATAACCTTGGTATTCTCGAACCCCTGAGTCTCAAGCATCTGAAGTAAATCCAGTACCTGGCCAATGCCGTCACCGTAATTACACATACGGTTAACATAAGGAGCCAGGTAATCTGCACCATTCATTGCTGCAAGGAATGCCTCATCAGCAGAATAGATAGCGGTCGCAAGAACGCCAAGACCCTCAGACTTAAGTTGCTTAATTGCCTTATAACCGTTGTGGGTAACAGGAATCTTTACATAGGTGTTCTTTGGACGAAGGCTGCAGATGTAACGAGCTTCCTCAAGCATCTGCTCATAGTCAGTTGAAACAACCTGAACAAAAAACTTCTGCTCTGGGCGAAGGTACTCAACAAACTCCTTAATAACCTGCTCTGGTGTCTTACCACTCTTGGTAATAATCGAAGGGTTAGTTGTAACGCCCTCGATGGTCAAAAGTTCATCGAGCTGTTTAACTGCCTCAAGATCTGCTGTGTCCAAAATAAATTCCATGCTTAACTCCTTTATATATTTCGACGATTACTCACCGTGTCGAACCACTTTTAAACCAAAGCTTTTATACACGTTCTCAATATCAGAAAGCTCGCTCTCCGTAATTAACTCATTATCTGCACACTCATATGTCATCCCTAATGATTCATACTTTCCTTCACCTAGCTTGTGAAATGGCAAAAGATCAACCTGCTTAATCCCATGTGCACAAATTACCTCAGCGTTACTTTGTGCGTTTACAATTGACGCAGTATATCCAGGGATAAGCGGAACGCGAGCAATTACCGTCGCTCCGAGCCTCACAAGTGCACGGATATTCTCGTCCCTTACGTCTGTGTCAATGCCAGTAACCTCAATGCTGCGCTCTTTATCAGCAAGCTTGAAGTCCACCAAAAATACATCACAAACGCGTGCCAGCCTTTCAGCATCAACAAGCGGAACAGCAAGTGTTGTTTCAAGTGCCGTATTAATGCCTTTATCTTTGCATCCCTGCAACACGTTCATAACATACTCTTGGCGCTTGCTACCTGCAAGACATTCTCCGCCGGAAAGCGTAATTCCCCCATCGCTCTCGTCAAAGAAGACCTTGTCTCTTGATAGCTTATCAACGAGGATGTCTACTCTGTGTTCAGTGCCTTCAAACCTTTTAGCACCGGTTGGGCACTCAGAAACAGGAGTATCACAAGGGCATCCATTTGCATCCAGACGGCCATCTTTTCTAACCGAGCAACCAATACATAAGCTCTTGTGAAAAGAAATCTCCTGCTCGAAGGAAAGATTCTCTGGGTTACAGCACCAGGGGCATCTAAAAGGACATCCTTTTAGAAAAGCAACCGTGCGTATTCCTCCACCATCATGGAGAGAATATCTCTGGATATTAGTGACTATGTCGCTCTTACAGCACATGTTCCGTCCGGTTGATGATGTCATCTTGGATCGCCTTAGACAGTTCAACAAACATAGCGCTATATCCTGCAACGCGAACTACTAGGTTCTGGTACTTCTCAGGATGCTGCTGTGCATCAAGAAGCGTTGCACGATCCACAACGTTGAACTGAATGTGCTGTAGACCAAGGCGAGAAAAACTACGAAGGTATGCAGAGAGCTTCTTTAGTCCCAGTTCGCCCTGAAGAACGGAAGGAGAGAACTTAACGTTGAGCAGGCTACCGTTGGTGTCCAGCTCGTTTTTGAGTTTGCTAACCGACTGAAGGCTTGCAGTTGGACCGTTCTTATCGCGACCAACCATTGGAGAAAGACCTCCATCAGCAAGCTGTTCCCCCGCAACGCGTCCGTCTGGAGTTGCACCGCATGCTGCGCCTAATGGAACATGAGCAGAAACGGTGTAGCTGCCAGGTTGGAAGAATCCACCGCGAACGTTCTGGTACTTCTCGACTTCTCTTCCGTAGAACTCCAAGAACTCAGAACCAAGAAGGTCAACCTCGTCATTATCGTTTCCGTACTTTGGATAATTATTGATAAAGGACTGACGGGTCTTCTCGTCACCCTCCGCTGACCAGTTGCGCTTCAGAAGCTCAATAAGCTGCTGATAGGTCATAACAGGTTCAATGGAGTTGCCGTTTTCGTCCTCACCAAAGATGACGCGCTTGATAACAAGCAGGGAGTCTGCAAGATTTGCCGTACCAACACCCTGAACGCCAGATGGGTTATAACGAGCACCGCCATCGGTGATGTCGCGACCGGTCTTAAGACTGTCGTGAACCAGTATAGAAAGGAGAGGTGTTGGCGAAGTCTCCTTATGAGCCTGATCACAAACGTTACAGCCATCAACCATTAGGCCGACATACTCTGCAATAGTTTCTTTAACTGCCTGTTTGAGGCCATCAAAAGATGCAAAGCCCTCTGGATTGCGCTCAAGAGTAATCTCCAGGCAGCGGACCATATTGAACATAGAAATGTCATGCAGGCCGTACATTCTTCCTGGAATAGAGAGCTCAACACAGCCTACAACTGCATAGTCACGAGCGTCTTCTTCAGAAACACCACGAGACACGAAGGATGCGATGTTGACCTCGTCATTAAAGACCTGAGGGATGCCGTCGCCCAGACGAATGATCTCTCCAGATTTCTCCAGCAAAGACTCTGGGGTACCCTTATGCATTCTCAGCGAAAGGTTCGGCTGTGGTAAGCGAGTATCTTTCTGCACGTCAAGAAGCAAATAAGAAAGCTTACTGGCGCAGTCATTTCCTTCGCTGTCGACGCCGCCAACTACAAGATTAAAGCCGCTTGGGAAGCCCGCAAAGAACTGGGCAGAATCGGTAGAGCGCAGGAAAACAATTGTATTTGTCTTAAGATAGAAGCACTGAATAAGCTCACGCAGGAACTCTGGACTCTCACCCGCAGCAAGGCTTGCCTCATAGAATGGTGCAAGATACTGATCCATGCGTCCAAGAGAAATAGAGCTTGCATTACTCTCGTGCTGAAGTACAAGCTCGGTAATCCAAGTGAGCTGCAGAGCATCATAAAAATCACGAGCTGGTTCTGTTGCGATGTGGTGCAGAATCTCCGCAATACGATCGAGCTCCTGAGCACGAGCCTCAGAAGGAGCACTTTCTTTTGCCTGAAGCACTTCTGCCTCGTAACGTTGTACGTAGGCAATCGTTGCCTTAAGTACAATAACAGCCGCTGCATAGAAGTCATTCTCGCCATCCTGAGCAAGTTTCTGCTCAGCCCCTGCAAGAAGAGCATCAAAACCGTTCTGTAGCACCAAAGGGAAATCGCAAATGATGTGACCCTGACCCTTATCAGTCTGAGCGACCGAGAAAATACGAGTCTTCTGTGCCTCAGCTAGATTCTCAGCAAGATGAGCCTTATACCAATCATTCAGCGATTTATTTGTCCAGAAAGGATAAAGCACCTCTTTGTAATAAGTCTTATCCTCCTCAGAAATCTCAAAACGATCCTGCTGTCTAGTTGGGAATTTGTCCAACTCATCCAGAATCCAATAAGGCGACATTTCTGGAGAGACAACACCTGCTCGAGGTGTATCTGTCCTATTACCGACGAGAAGATCATAGTCATCAAGAACAATCTTGTGGTTTTCTAGCAGATGCTTAAATGCCTTTGCTCGTCTAATTACAGGTGCTTCACCCTGCGTTTCTTTGTAACTCTCCATATAAAGACGGGCGCGTTCCATGGTCACCTGGCGTGGCTGAGCAAACAAGGAATCCTTAATAGCTTGCGTGCGCTGAGATAACATTAACTCCCCCTTAAAGTTCGAAATTACCATTGATTGTATTTTGTTTCTTCCGTATTTTCAATTGTTTTGTATTGATTTTCTATTTTTCCGACCAAAACAATAATAATGAATACCGTCTAGCGTTATTTATAGGCCGTTCACGACAAAGTTTATTTACATGTCAATTATTCATTGACGCATTTCGACTGTATTTCTATATTATTTCGGTGAAAACAATACACAATAATACGGAGTCAAGGCGTTATATACGCTAAAGCAATAAAGAATCATTAGTAAAGGAGAGCCTAATGGAAGCTAAAGACTCAACAAGTCAGGCTAAAAAGATTCAGCAGTACCTGATGAGTGGTGTTTCATACATGATTCCTGTTGTAGTTACAGGTGGCGTTCTCTACGCTGTAGCTGCAATGCTTTCAATGAACACCATTGCAACTGAGAGTGCAGTCAAAGCATCAAACATTGTTGTTGATGTTCTCAGCCAGATTGGTGGCGTTGGACTTGGCCTTATGGTTCCAGTTCTTTCTGCATTTATCGCATTCGCAATTGCCGATCGTCCTGGTATTGCTCCCGGTCTTATTTGTGGCCAGCTAGCAGTTAACGTTGGCTCCGGCTTCATCGGCGGCATTATTGCTGGCCTTCTCTGCGGCTACCTTGCAGCAGCACTCAAAAAGGTCAAGCTGCCAAAAGCAATGCAGTCTCTTCTCTCAATCATGATTGTTCCAATCTGCACTTCCTTGATTGTTGGAACAATTATGATTTGCGTTGTTGGCACTCCTTGCGCATGGCTTCTTACCACCCTTACTGTTTGGCTTTCTAGCATGAACGGTACAAGCGCAGTTATTGTTGGTGCTATCTGTGGTGCAATGATTGCATTTGACCTGGGCGGTCCAATCAACAAGGTTGCATACTCCACCGGCGTTGCTGTTGTTGGCACCGAGGTTCTTGCTGGACACAATGCACAGTTCTTTGGCCCTATTGCAATTGCCATCTGCCTTCCTCCAATTGCGGCAGGTATTGCCTCTTACGTCTTCAAGAAGAAGTTCACCGAGGCTGAGCGTGACGCAGGTATTGGTTCTATCGTCATGGGTATGTGCGGCATTACCGAGGGTGCAATTTCTTACACCACCGCTGATCCAGCACACATGATGCCAATTAACATCGTTTCTAGTGCTATCACTGGTGCTATTGCTGGCGCTCTTGGCGTTTACTGCAACGCTGCTTGGGGTGGTCTAGTAGTTCTTCCTGTCACTTCTGCTGGCACTTACCTGGTTTCCCTTGCAATCGGTATTGCAATCTATCTTGGCCTTGTTGCGATATTCAAGAAGGATATCACTGAGGAGTCCGCCAAGACTGCAGCAGATGACGATGTCGAGATTACTATCGAGTTCTAAGGAGCGGCTATGAAGATTTTAGCTGTAACTGCTTGTCCATCTGGCGTTGCTCACACATACATGGCAGCTGAGGCTCTGAAGAACGCTTGTGCAGCAGAGCAGATCGAGTGCAAAGTAGAGACTCAGGGTTCTATTGGCATCGAGAACGCTATTACCGCTGAGGATCTTGCTGGCGCAACAGCAGTTGTTCTTACCACTGACATGCCCATCAAGGATGTCGAGAGGTTTGCTGATCTTCCAAAGATTAAGCTTCCTGCAGCAACCGTTATCAAGTCTGCTCCTGCAATTATCGCAAAGGTTAAGTCAGAACTTGGCTAGGCAAAGCTGGTAAATAGCCTACAGCACAGGCAAAATTACATGCAGAACATGAACCCCGCTTGAATTTATCAAGCGGGGTTTGTTTTAGAGATTATGTTGTGGATTCTAATCTACTTACAAATCACGTCAAAGGCAGCAAGCTGATCTTTGAGCTTCTCCGTCAACTTATCTGTAATTACTGTCGTAACATCATCGAAGTGCGCAAAGGCATAACTTCCCGATGAACTGAATTTCTCATGATCAACCATAAGAATAACCTGAGAGGCCGTCTTGATTACCTGGCGCTTAACGGCTCCGTCGTCAATATCGTAGGTGAGAAGTTCACCCGTATCCAAGTTAATGCCAATAGCACCCATGAACACCTTATCAAAATGATATGACTCGAGTGTCTGAATTGCCGCCGATCCGTAAAAGCTGTTGAGCTCATAGTTAACGGTTCCACCGGTCGAAATAACCTTGATGGCAGGATTTCCACTCAGTGCTTGTAGAATGTCAATCATATTGGTAATGACCGTCATGTATTTAGTGCCAGCAGCGATTTTCTCTGCCAAGGCGATATTAGTTGTGGAAATGTCCAGGTAGACGGTCTCACCTGGCTCAATGAGCTCATAAGCCTTGTCTGCAATAATGCGCTTCTCGGGGATCTTGGTATTGATGCGAGTGCTGATATTCCAGTTAGGCTGGACCGATGTGCTGATAGCACCACCGTAAACACGCTTTAAAAGACCCTGACCGTCAAGGTGCTTAAGGTCTTTCCTGATGCAGTCTTCAGTAACGCTAAACTTTTCTGAAAGCTCAATTACTGTAGCTCTTCCGTTTGTATTAACGAACTCCACAATCTTATCTTGGCGTTCTTTTAAAAACATCATTTCTGCCTTTGAACAGGTATTATTATGTAGGACAATTGTACCCTGTATTGACTCATAGCATTCTGTCTTATTTTGTCCTGTCTCCAAACGGCAGCACCGATAAAGTATGTAGAAGTTAGTCAAAATCTATTGAATTAACCAGCGGAATCCTAATGGTAAATACAGAACCCTGAGGGTTGTTTTCAGAGACTGTTATGGAAGCTCCATGTCGCTTTAAGATAGTTTTAACCAGCGAGAGACCAATACCCGCACCGCCAAACTCTCTGGATCGTGACTTATTCACCCTGTAGAACGGCTCAAATACAAGTTCTCTTTGCTCAGGAGCTATGCCTACTCCTGTATCGGCAATTATAATCACGCCTTCTTGACCCCTGGTTTCTAGAGTAATGTTGACTGAACCTTCTTCATTGTTATAACGAATGGCATTTTCAACCAGGTTGTAAAGAGCTCGATATAGCAGGTTGGTATTTCCTTTAACGATAAAGGTCTGTGCTTCAGATTGAGTCATGGACTGTTCGTCAATCTGCATGTTGATCATATTATTTTGAGCAACCGATTCAAGATCATCCACGACCGTTTTAATTACTGAATCAAGAGAAACGTCCTCAACCTCTCCTAGCTCAGATGTCTCCGCAAATTCCAAAAGGTCAGTGATGATGGAAGATAGGCGGTCAATGTATGTCTCTATCGTAGTTACAAGCTCGTCATATTCATGCTGTTCGCGTTTCTTTTTCTTAAAAACATCCAGCTTGGTTCTTAGCACTGCAATTGGCGTTCTAAGCTCGTGAGCTGCGCTAGCCGAGAAGCGCCTCTGCATTGCAAATGCTTCATCTAGTTGCTCAGTCATCTGATTAAATGACTTAACCAGCTCTTGAATCTCTTCTCCACCGCCTTCAATTGCAATGGAATCAGACAATGTATTTGGACTAATTTCTTTCATGTGAGCAGAGAGTTGTTGAACTGGCTTGGTATAGTGGCCAATTAAAAAGTAAGCTACACAGCTTCCTGCAACAATCACAACAAGCAAGATACCCAGCGCGTCAAACAAAATAGAGCGTTCGATAGCATCTACATCCAAAACGATAGAAAGGGCTCCCTGATTGATGGCGTTGGCTGCCGCTAGTTCCAGCAGCTCAGAAGTCGAGCGATACACAAGCCAAGTCAAAACAACGCAACAGCACACCAATAAACCCACCATAAAAAGGGTGAGCTGGGCGCGAATTGACTGCATTGGCTTTGGGATTATTTCACTTATCTTAGTCATCGCTGTCCCTCTTAAAGCAATAACCCTCTCCTACTTTGTTAGAAATTGGGTCATATCCAAGAGCTTCTCGTAACTTTTTTCGTACTGAAAAAATGTGAACACGCACAGAATTGCTGAATAAGTCCACGTTGCTGTCCCATGCATGAGTCATGAGCTCTTCACTGCTCACAACCGCTCCAGCATGTCGCATCAGATACTCTAGAATTGCGAGCTCTTTCTTGGTGAAATTAACCTGAGCGTCTCCAACAAAAACTTGTCGAGCCGTAGTGTCAAACCGAAGTTCTCCCAACGTCAAAGACGCTTCTCCATGCGTATATTCGCGGCGCAAGAGTGTCCTCATACGGGCCTCGAGCTCACCAAACGCAAAGGGTTTTATAAGGTAGTCATCAGCGCCCGCATCTAATCCAACAATGCGATCAGATACCGATGACCGCGCAGAAAGAATCAATACTTTAGTCTCTGAGTGCTCTGCACGCAGGGCGCGTAGCAAATCAAGCCCATCGATACCAGGAAGGTTGAGGTCAAGTAGAATCAGGTCATATTGTTCAAGCTGAGCCATTTCAAGAGCCTGAGTGCCGTTGTCAACAAGATCAACGTAATAACCGTCCAGCTCAAGCCCCTCTCCAATAGAGGCAAGAAGCTCTTTTTCATCTTCCACTACAAGGATTTTCAATTCTTCCCTTTCAAATGCAGCTTGATGCTATTTGCAAGTATTAGAGTACGCCTGGGCCAAGCTCAAGTGACTCAGCCCAGGCGTACTTCTACAACACTACAAATGCTAACCGATTGAACCCTACGGCGAGAAGTTCTTCTCGCCGTGTGCCGTGAGCGGTATGTAAGTTTCTATAACCTACTTTGCTTGAGCGAGAGCCTGGTCAACGCGCTTTTGAAGTTCGCTACCCTGGAGCTTGTTGGCTCCACCGGTGATTGGATCGCCCACGAGTCTACCGTTCTGATCGATGACCATAGTAGTTGGGAACGCTGTTAGGCCTTCGATAACGTGGCCGCCGTCGCTATGCGGATCAAGAGCGACGTTTCCATAGGTAACGCCCTGCTTCTGGAGAATATTCACAGCCTCCTTCTTAGCGTCGTCTGTATATGCGGCTTCAGCGTTGACACCCAAGACATTGACACCTTTGTCCTTATAGGTATCAGCAAGTTCTTGAAGCATTGGCATCTCCTGAATGCAACCAGTACAGCCATTGAACCAGAAGGTCAAAACAGTGACCTTATTCTGTCCAAAGACGGTGTTGTCATAGGTAGCGCCAGTAGTGATATCTGTTGCCTTAAAATCTGGGAAGGTATCACCGTCTTTGAGGTGCAATTTTGATGCTGCCTCAGGTGGAACTGCAGCGGAATTCTGCTGCTCGGCAGTTGGAGCGGTTGTTGTGCCTGTGTTGCCAGTGCCGCCGACGCTACATCCAACAAGCGCAACTGCCATAAGTAGGCCGGCGACATACGTCAGAGATTTTGTTACGAATTTTTTCATTTCATAGTCCTTTCTGTCTTTTCTACGTACGAAACGTAGCTATACACGTTTTATGACACTTACTTTATTGAGCTTGTCGCCTGTAGATCAGCCAAGTGCTTTGCTGTAGCAACCTTTTCCGACTGCTCAATTTTCTTGTTGATTAACAGGAGTTTTGCATCAATCGCATGAACGGGACATACCTTTATGCACTCTCCACAGCGAATGCACTCAAGAGCTGCGTTATTCTTCGTAATATCTACGTCCATCTTGCATGTACGCGCACACTTTCCGCAGCTTACACAGGTCTTCTCGTCAACTCGATACTGCAAAATTGAGATGCGATTGAACAGAGAATAAAAAGCCCCGAGCGGGCAAATCCATTTGCAAAAAGGACGATAAAACATGATGCTCAACAGTACGACAGTTGCCAGAATGCTGAACTTCATCGTAAAAAGTGTGCCCAGAGCTGCCCTAATGCTGACATCTGCTAAAGAAAGCGGAATTGCTCCCTCAAGAATTCCCTGTGGACAAACATACTTACAGAAATAAGGCTCTCCCATTCCTACGGCATTTTGAATCAAAGCTGGTAGAGCCCAGACAAGCACAATTAATATGACGTACTTCAAGTAGCGCAAGGCTTTGAGCTTTTTAGTGCTAAATTTTTTTGGGAATGGAATCTTGTGGAGAAGATCTTGTACCCAGCCAAATGGGCAAAGAAATCCGCAGACAAACCTGCCCAGCAAAGTTCCAATAAGAATCAAAATGCCCGTAATGTAATACGAGAAGCTGAATTTAGAAGATCCAACTACCGCCTGAAATGCTCCAATGGGACAAGCGCCCGTAGCTGCTGGGCAAGAATAGCAATTAAGCCCAGGAACACAGACTGACTTTGCAGGACCAGTATAGATAGTTCCCTTAGCAAAATTTGTTAGGTGAGGGTTGGTCAGAAAGGTTGCGCATGCCTGTACAAAACCTCTTTTAGTGATAAATTCTCGCACTTTCTTTCCAAGAAATTTTATCCCTGAGAGCACTTTCACCGCAGGTCACCTAACCAATACCTACACACTCAAGGCAGATTCGTACCGCTTTTCCCAATACGACACTAACCTCTCCGCGAGAAGCGCCATAGACTACAAATGCACATCCTAGCAGCAAAAATAGAATAGGTAGGATACGTAGGCGGCAGCTCCAGCCGCAAGTTTGCTTTGATTTCATAGATACTCCCTTCTCCTGGCTCTAGTACAACAGAAGGGGTGTTAAATCGCTGTTAAGCTGATTTAAATTTTCCGGAAAGGGTTACAAATAGCTGCACAAATATCTTTTGGATTTCTACGAATGTCATGGCAATGACATGGCAATAGCTCTTAAATACATCTTGAATGTGATTCAAGTGTGACCCAAAAGTTGCCATGAAATTTTTTATATAAATCTCCGAACTTATAAAATATGCAATCACATAAAATCGCAGGTACATAGCTTGCGAAAAAACGGGCTTTCTCGTCATCGACTCAGGAGGCAAATTTCGGACCTCCAAAACACACCTAAGACAGATAATCTGTCAAAAAGACGTATACATTACGCTGAAAATACCTCAAACGTGCAGATTATCTTCATTAGGTGTGTAATATGCCCGCAATTGTGCAGAATATCTGTCATAGGTGTGTTCCTTAGAAGCGGAATTTACCCATAGTTAAATTCTTTATATTTCTCTATTCATTATTCAGCATATTAAATATAGTTTATGCATATAAATGTATATCGGTTAGTGAGACCACCTAGCCGTCAGGCAAGATGCTCTAGTTTTCTGGTTATCGTGGTTAAAAGCTAGGCGATCCCCAGCGAGACCTACCAAAGCTGCACTGTTTTGCGCGCCAAGCTTAAAGACAATGCTAACACGCTACAGAAAAAAGCTGGTAATCCGAAAGGATTACCAGCTCAAGGTCAGTATGTTTCTCGCCACATGAGAAAACCACGTGTGATCAGCGCTTTTACGCCCGGAGGTCGTGCGGGCTCGCACCCGTCGTACCTGCGACAATGCCGCACTTGGAGGTCGCGTGGACCTGTGCGCGCTTAGTGGGTTGCGTCCTCGAAGAACTCCCATGCCTGAGCGTCGGTTGCGCCCTCGTGAACGATCATGCGGACAGCCTCAGCCATCTGCAGAGGATGGGTGCTCTGGAAGATGTTGCGGCCCATGTCAACGCCGCGCGCACCCTTGCGGATAACGTCGTATGCAAGGTGCAGAGCGTCGCGCTCAGCAAGCTTCTTGCCACCAGCGACAACAATTGGAACTGGGCATGCTGCAACAACTTCCTCGAAGCCCTCGCAGTCGTAGGTCTTAACAATCTGGCAGCCCATCTCAGCAATGATACGGGTTGCAAGCTTGAAGAAGCGACCGGTGCGCTCCATGTCCTTACCAACAGCGCAAACGCCAAGGGTAGGAATGCTGTAGCGGAAGCCAGCGTTGATAACCTGGCTCAGGTTATCGATGCTGGAGAGCTGGCCATCAGCGCCGATGAAGGTCTGAACAGCCATGCAGTCTGCGTTCATACGGATAGCGTCCTCGATGTCAACAGCGATAACCTCGTGAGAGAGGTCTGCCTGCAACATAGAAGAACCAGAAGAAACACGAAGAGCGATGCCCTTAGAAACCTCAGGAGAAACGCAGGTCCTGATTGCGCCACGGGTTCCCATGAAGCAGTCAACGTAAGGAGCAAGCTGTGGAAGCAGCAGGTCAAGACGCTCGAGACCAGCGGTTGAACCCATGAAGTAACCGTGGTCAAATGCGAACATTACAGTGTTGCCGCTCTTTGGATCAAAGATGTTGGAGAGGTGCTTCTGCATACCCCAGTCGAGGTTGTTTGCACCCTTTACATAAAATCCCTGATTGTTAGCAAAAGGAGTGTCTACGTGATAATCCTTAGCTACTTTCAATCCGTCCAGATCTGCCATGAAAATCCTTTCAATAAAACCTTAAAGCACGCAGAGGAGGCGCCTTCTTCGGCGAAGCTGCCTCGTAAGAGAACGCGCTTCTTGGACGCGCCTCTTTGGGCGACCGCCCTAGGAAGACCACTTCCCTCTGCGGCTGAATTACCTCATAAGCTGGCGAGAAGATCGGTCTTCTCGCCAGCCGCAAACTTACGCCGTGAACTTACGCCTTGATTAGAAGGAGTAGTTGTTCATGTTCTCCTTGGTGAAGACAAGGCGCTCAGGAAGCAGGACAACGCCGTTGTTCTTGTCGCCAGTCTTTGCGCCCTCGGCGATGGAGTCGTTAGGCTCAACCTTAACATCGCCAATGCTTGGGATGGAGATGGTGTCGCCAACCTTGACCTCGTTACCAGCTGCAAGGAATGCTGCAACGTAGCAGCCCATAGCGCCCTGAACTGCGCAGTCCCAGAGGCCCCAGTTGTAGATGGTGCCGTGCTCGCAGTAGGACTTGATGGACTGTGGAGAAGCAAAACCGGTGATGGTGATCTTCTTTTCGTCGTAGCCCTTGTTCTCTGCAGCCTGGAGCTGACCAGGAAGAGCGGTGGAGTCGTTGCAGATGATTAGGTCGATATCTGGGTAAGCGTCGAGAATTGCCTCACCAATAGTGATTGCCTGCTCAGCGTCCTGGTTGGAGTAGTAGTTCTCGTGGACGTTCTTCCACTTAGGATACTTCTCCTTGATGATCTTCTGTGCAGCTACCTGCCAGGAGTTCTGGTCGGTAACGGTTGCCTGGGAGTAGTGCCAGACGTAGGTGATCTCGTCCTTCTCTGGGTCCTTGCCGCGCTCCTTGAGGCCAGCAACGCCCATGTCAACAAGCATCTGACCAAGGATCTCTGGAGTACCCTGGGAAACCATGAGGGTACGATCCTCTGGGTTAGCGTCGGAGTCCCAAGTGGTAACTACGATACCAGCAGCGGTTGCCTTCTTCAGTGCGTCGGAAACGCCCTTTGCGTCAACGGTGGAGATGCTGATTGCGTCTACGCCGTTAGCAACTGCCTGGTTGATGACGGAAACCTGAGCGGAAACGGAAGCGGTTGCGTCGCCGATGTAATCAACGGTGAAGCCCCACTCCTTGGACTTGTCCTGTGCGCCCTTATTTGCGGACTCGAAGAATGCGTTACCGGTGACCTTAGGAATAAATGCTACGGTCTTACCCTTGACGTCTCCGCCGCCCTCGGACTTCTTGGTCTCTTCCTTCTTCTCGCCACCACCATTATTGCAGCCTGCCAGAGCGAGGCCAGCGCTAACTGCGGTGATACCAGCGGCACCAATAAAACCACGACGAGTAATCTCTTGCATAGGTAACCTCCCTTGTCTGTGCCTAAGGCACAATTTCCCCAAAGCTTATGCCTTGGCTTTACTGCTGCTAGAAAGCAGCGATTTCAAAAACGTACCAATATTTGTTCCGCTTGCTGCCGATCGAGCAACGATGACAACAACCAGCAGGACACCAACAGGAATATCCAGGTACTGTGGGCTTACCTTGAAGCACAGTGGCAAGCCGAAGCGCAGGAATGCAATGACAAACGAAGCAAGCGCGGTACCAACGATGGAGCCCTTACCACCAGTGGAGAGCGTGCCGCCCAAAACAACTGCGGTGATGATGTCCATGGTAAGGTCAGCGCCAAGGTCGGACTTAGCGGTACCCAGGTAAGCGGTCAGAACAACACCTGCAATAACAGCGGAAACTGCGGTGAGCATGTAGGTGGACATGATGACTGCTCGGCTGTTAATGCCGGAGAACTCAGCTGCACTCTGGTTAACGCCAACCAGGGTGATGCGACGACCATACTTGGTCTTGTGCAGCAGAATAAATGCGACGACCAGCATCAGGATGTAGATAAGAAGCTGGAATGGGATGACGCCAAAGAGCTGGAAGTTAGATACAAACTTGAAGTCCTCGGGGAAGCCACCAATTCCCTGGTAGCTCTCGGTCTTGGAGAGCGTGGAGATGAGCAGCGCCAGACCGGAGTACAGGAAGCTGCCGCCTAGGGTAACAACCATTGCTTGCACTCGACAGTACGCAATCAAGAAGCCCGAAAGCGCGCCACAAGCAACAACCAGGACAAAGGCAACACCCACGGCGCCCCAGATAGGAAGACCAAAGTCCTGCCAGCCAACGCCAATGGTGATGGACGTGAGGCCAACCAGGGAAGCAACCTGAATGTCGATACCGCCAGTAACCATGACAAGCGTTACAAAGAGCGAAATCATAAAGACTGGCAGGTTATCGTTAATGCTGGTAAACAGCAGTGCTGGACGCAAGAACTTGCCATTTGCAGCACCAAAAATCACAAACTCAAGTACCAGCAGGCCAATGAGGATCATGTTCCAACTTGTCTGACCCTTGGACAAGAATCCCTTAAGCGTCTTCATCATTAGCGAACACCGCCCTTCTTACCCAAAGGGCTCATAGCTGTCTCACCAAAGTCTGCAATCTGCTCTGCAAGAACCTCAGAAGTTGCCTTTGGAGAAACACGTGCGTTCAGACGGGCATGTCTGTTCTGAACAATGGAGCGGTGCTGAAGCAGAGCGTCCACAACAACAATGACAATCAGGATGACACCGGTAATTGCGTTGTCGTAATTTGACGAGAAGCCCATGAAGACCAACAGGTAGCTGATGGATGCCATGATGACGGAACCGACAGCTGCACCAAGGACGGAGCCAACGCCACCAAGCAGACTAACGCCACCAAGAACGCAGGCTGCAATAGCCTTCATCTCGTAGCCGTTACCGCTCATTGGGGTAACAAAGCCAATACGGCTGCAGAAGATAATGCCGCCGATAGCTGCCATAACGCCGCAGATGACGTATGCCAGAATCTTGGTCTGAAGAGCTGGGATACCAACCAGGGTTGCACCGTTAGCGTTATCGCCAACTGCTGCAAACCAGCGACCACGACGGGTCTGGGTTAGTGCAAAGTGAATCAGAATAACCAGTGCGATAACTGCGCAGTAGTAAACCGTGAAGTCACCAATACCGGTTACTGCCGAGAAGTCCTTGAACTCCTTAGGAAGGTTCTCAACCCACTGACCATTGGTGTACACGTAAACAATACCGCGTAGAACACCGTTGGTACCCAGGGTAAAGATGAGCGATGGAGCCTTCATAACGGCAACGCCCCAGGCGTTGACCAGACCAATTGCTACACCAATAAGAATACCTACCAGGCAAGCAACAGGAAGTGGAGTTCCATCTCTGAGCATGCTGCCAACTACTACAGCAACAAGACCCAGGTTGGAACCAACAGAAACGTCAATCTCACCAATGAACAGGGTGAAGGCCACACCAACAGCGACCAATGTGTAGACAACGGACGTGTTAAAGCAGGCAGCAATTGTTGCAGGTGTCAAGAATGCGGGATTCATTGCACCAACAATAATAAAGAGAGCAATCAGAAATGCGAGGCTGCTCAGTCCCCTAGCCTTGAGAAGGCGCTTTACAAGATCCATACGTCACCTCCTACAATCCAAATGCAGCGGACATGAGGTTGTCCTGCGTAATTTCTTCTTTTTTGAACTCGTGATTAATGCGTCCCTGGTACATGGTGAACGCACGGTCTGCAAGCTCAATAATCTCTTCCATGTCAGAAGAAATCAGAAGAATAGAAACACCTTGCTTACGGAGCTCCTGCAGAACAGCGTATACATCGCCACGAGCAGCAGCATCAATACCACGAGTTGGCTCGTCCAAAATAACAACCTTTGGAGCAACCGAGAATGCACGGCCAATAACAATCTTCTGCTGGTTGCCACCAGAGAGGCCGCCTACCTCCTGATCAAGGCCTGTGACCTTGGTGCGGAAGTTATCAACGTAGTTCTGAGAAACCCTATCCTCTTCTTTGCGGTTGAGCAGCAGCTTACCCAGGGAAGAGTTGGCAAGCAGAGAGCTTGTGGTGTTCTCGGCAACGTCACGAATTCTAAACAGACCGTCGTTAAAGCGATCCTCTGGGACATAGCTCAGACCTGCAGCAATAACGTCCTTGGTGGACTTGCCGGTAATGTCTTTGCCATCGACAAATACCTTGCCGCCCAAAACCTTATCCATACCGTAAATGGTGGTAGCCATCTCTGATCTACCAGCACCAACGATACCCGCAAGACCAACAATCTCGCCTGGATAAATGTTGAGGTTTACGTCGGCAAAGCCATAGCCGGTGAACTCAGCAAGTTCAAAGATTGGCTCTGCGTCGTAATCAATGTTTGCGCTCTCGGCAATCTCTTTCTTAATCTCTGCTGCGTCTGGTGGAAGAAGTCCGCGTACAAGATCTTCTCGCGTAAAGTCCTCTACCTTGCCGCGCATAGCCATAACGCCGTCGCGCAGAATACCAATGCTGGTAGAAATCTCAAAGACCTCTGCCAGGCGGTGCGTGATGTAAATGATGCCAATGTTTTTCTGCTTGAGCTCCTGGACTACCTTGAAGAGGCTCTGTACCTCGTCAAAGGTAAGTGCAGAAGTTGGCTCGTCAAGAATAAGAATCTCGGAGTGACGCATAAGACCGCGGAGAATCTCAACCATGCCCTGCTCAGCAATGGAAAGCGTCATTGCCTTGCGGTCCAGGTCAAGCTCCCAGCCAATCTCTTTCATGGTGTCTTCGAGCATCTTGTTGAGCTCTGCCTTAGGAGCCTCAAAACCAATGGTGATGTTCTCTCTAACGGTCATGTTAGGGAACAGCATTGGCTCCTGAGGAACCATATAAATACTGTGTGCAAGCGCGGCCTTAGGGTTGGAGATATCAACCTTTTGACGATCGATAGAAATTTCTCCCTCATCGGCAGAGTAAATACCCATGATGATCTTCATGAGGGTAGATTTACCGGAACCGTTGCCACCAATAAGAGAGATGACCTCTCCAGGCGCCAAATCTAAGTTAATGCCTTTTAATACCTCGTTGGAACCAAATGACTTCTTGATTCCGCGGACGGAAAGAAGTGTGTCGCACTGCTCGCACACATCTTTTCCTTCAGGCGACTTTGGGTCAGTGGCATCGATATCGATGTCAAAAGTTTCACCCATAGTACCTCCTACCAAAAATAACAAACGGCCGTACAAAATCTCACACTTTGAAGATATCTATAAATAGGCATTCTTCAAAGCACCGTCACGGCAAACGGTATTATTACTGCCGTGAATGGTATTTTTGATTGTATCATGAACAATAGTCCGCAATACCTCTATACGCAATTATGGTATTTGTAGTATATCTTCCTGTTAATAGGGAGAATAATTACTATAATGAAGTCTAGTATGTTAGATACAAATGTTTTATCATTAAACAAAAGTATCAACAGGAGGATGCATGGACGAACAAACTTATGCACTAGCCACCAAGGCTGCATGGTATTACTACATGGAAGATAACACCCAGGCTCAGATTGCTGAAGTCATGGGCGTTTCTCGTGCAAAAGTTATTCGTCTGCTTGAGGAAGCTCGCGCTCAGGGCATTGTTCAGTTCAGCTTCAGAAAGAACGATAGCCAGCGCGTTTCCGCAGAACAGCTCCTTATTGACCGCTTTGGCCTCAAGGATGCTTTTGTGGTTCCCACTCCCCTGGACAGCTCTGCAATCAACCAGTCTATTGCTCAGGGTGCAGCTCACTACGTCTCTGATCACCTGCGCGAGGACGGCTACCTCAACATTGGCTACGGCGATACCGTCAGCCGCATGCTGGGGTTTCTCGCCAAGAACCGCGAGGAGTCACTCAACGTTGTTAGCCTTACGGGCGGCGTGAGCTACTACCTGCCATCCGTTGGCACAACCGCCTACTCCATGCACCTGTTCCTGACGCCGTCTCCACTTGTTGTCTCTTCTCGCCAAGTGCGCGATGCACTTCTTGACGAAAAAAGCCTGCAAGACGTGTCCACTATGACGGAATATGCAGACATGAGTGTGGTTGGCATCGGCGCTGCAGTTGAGGGCGCTACCGTTTTGCGCAACGGCATCCTGAACGAGGGCGAGTTGACCGTGCTTAAAATGCAGGGAGCCGTCGGCGACGTCCTGAATCACTTTATGGATAAAGACGGCAACCTTATTCAGACAGAAATTGAGGATCGCGTCATTAGTACCGATCTGGACAAGCTTCGCCAGCTCAAGAACGTTGTTGGCGTTGCTGGTGGCAAAGATAAAGTTTCGGCAATTAAGGCAGTACTTAACGGCGGCTATCTGAACGTGCTGATTACGGATTCAGACACCGCTGCTGAGCTGCTTCTTTCGTAAACAAGGAGGATCTGATGAGCAAGTATCTTCTTGCACTAGACGCGGGAACAGGAAGTATTCGCGCCGTTCTCTTTAGTGTTGACGGTGAGCAGGTTGGGGTTGCTCAGCGCGAGTGGGAGCACCACGAGGACCCTCGTTGGCCTGGCAGCATGGACTTTGATTGGGTTGCTGACTGGCAGCTTGCTCTGGACTGCATTAAAGAGGTTCTGGCAAAGACCTCCATTAATCCTAAAGAAATCGCTGGTATTTCCACTACTTGCATGCGCGAGGGCATTCTCCTGTATGACCAGGACGGCAACGAGATTTGGGCGTGTGCTAACGTTGACGCTCGAAGCGTTGACGAGGTCAAGCAGCTCATTGATATGGATCCAGAGCTTGAGAAGAAGATTTACCAGAAGAGTGGTCAGACCTATGCATTAGGCGCTCTGCCTCGTCTTCTTTGGGTTAAGAACAAGATGCCAGAGATCTACAACAAGGCAGCCAAGATTGGAATGTTCAACGACTGGCTTGCTTACAAGCTCACCGGTATTCTGGCGGTTGAGCCATCAAACGGCAGTACCACCGGCATCATGAGCTTGGAAGAACGCGCTTGGGATCCAGAGATTGCAAAGGAGTGCGGTCTTCGTGATGATCTCTTTGGCCAGGTTATCGAGTGCGGAGAAGTTCTTGGCACTGTAACTGCAGACGCCGCAGCAGAGACGGGCCTTGCCGAAGGTACACCTGTTGTTGTCGGCGGCGGTGATTGCCAGCTGGGCATGATTGGCGTTGGCGCTTGCGAGCCTGGCCAGGCTGGCGTTTTTGGTGGTAGCTTCTGGCAGTACGAGTTCAACACCGATAAGAGCACTCCGGACCCAGATTATCGCGTCCGTGTAAACTGCCACGCTATTCCACAGATTTGGCAGTACGAAGCTCTGGCATTCAAGCCTGGTCTGGTTATGCGTTGGTATCGTGACGGCTTCTGCCAGGCAGAAAAGGCCGAAGCAAAAGAGCGCGGCATTGATGACGTGTATGAGATCATGAACGAGCGCGCTGCAGAGATTCCTGCTGGTAGCCACGGTATGCTTTGCTGCTTCAGTGACGTTATGAACTACATCCACTGGATCCACGCAAGCCCAACGTTCACCAACTTTGAGCTTGATCCAGAGCGTTTCAATAAGTACACCTTCTATCGCGCAATTTTGGAGAACACCGCCCTTCTCGTCCGCGGCCATATTGAACTGGTCAAAGAAGCTACGGGCAATGAGCCAAGCGAGCTCATCTTTGCAGGTGGCGCTTCCAAGTGTTCTCTGTGGGCACAGATTGTTGCCGACGTTACCGGCAAGAACGTTCGCATTCCAGAGGTCAAAGAGGCAACTGCTCTGGGCGCCGCTGTTCTTGCAGGCTACGGTGTGGGCATCTACCCAAGCATCGCTGAGGGTGCAAAGCGCGTTGTTAAATGGGATAAGACATTCTCCCCCAACCCAGACAACAAGGCTGTTTACGACCAGCTGTATGTCCAGTGGAAGGATGTTTACAAGAGTCAGCTTGAGCTTGCAGAAGAGGGCAAGGTCAAGAGCATGTGGAGAGCGCCTGGTCTGTAAACGCCGGGACTCCACCGCGCCGCGGTTACGCGTGGCACGCAAAAAGAACGTTTGGTCGCAGTACAAGTTGCGCCTGAAAGGAAAGCAAGATGTTTATTGTCAACGAGAACGATTTTGAGTATAGGTGCGGAGATCACGGCCCTAAGTACCTGATGAAGGGCCCTCGCATGAACTATGCCATGGTCCAGTTCCAGCCAGGCCAGGATTTCCAGGCCCACTACCACAACATCATGGAGGAGAACTTCCACATCCTTCAGGGTAAGATTGACATTGTGGTAGACGGCGAGGTTCACACCCTCTCGGCTGGCGACTTCATCCACATTGAGCCCGGCGAGGTCCACTACGTCAACAACCCTTATGACGAGCCCATCGTTATGGTCTCAACCCTTGCTCCTTTCCAGGAGGTCGACAAGGTTGAGGTAGAGAACCCTACCTACTAAGATCAACATCTGGCGAGAAGATCGTTCAAGTGCATCGTTCTTCTCGCCAGCGCAAACTAAAAGAGGACTACCTGGTGGTAGTCCTCTTTTTTGAATCTCTAGACGGCATGATGTCAGACCACAATCAGGTAGCGCAGCCCATGTGTTTTTAACACCAACAAATAGGATGTTTTGTTTCTATAGATGCTACAAGGAGGTTCCTAATTTTATTTAGCCTCCAAAAATGACCGGTTTCTTTGAAGTCTAAAGTTGCCTTTTGAACAGAAAAGCTTCTTAAAACAGAATTGTCTAATTCACTATCAATTGGACCTGGTAAAGTCATTTTAAAGTTTGACGCACTGTTATTTGAATCATCACAAAAAACGACCACCTTATGCGTCTGCTTAAAATCATCAGCTGGAATCTGGCAAAAATGGTCAGCGTAAAATATACGTGAAGGCTTAAGCTGATGGAAATACATTGCGTCCTCTGTGAATCCATAATCAATATATTTGTCACTGTAAAGACAAAAACCGTCATCCACCGCGCAGGAGATAAGAACTTTATTCGTCTCCTCATCAATGAGCTGATATCCCGGGATCTTTGAATGCTCTTCTATGAATCTATCAAGTTCATCAAGGGTAGGCTGCGCTTTTTCAACTGGATAAACACCTCCATTGCCATCAGGAAGCATATTATTTAACAGAGGATACTTTGACTCGCCCTCATCTGAACTTAAAACTGCACCAATGCTTAACAAGCCGCAAAAATTACCAACTCTTTCGGAACAAATTTCACCATCTTCATGCTCGCAGGCATTATATGTCCAATCAACAAAATCACGCTCTAGGTCTCCATAGAGCTCCTCAAACTGTTCAGAGCTAAGCTCTTTACGCTTCTGATCTAAAAGCTTTGAACAGATAAACTCTTCATCATCAATGTAAAGGTCTTCAAAAGGTATTGGACCGGGTTTAAGTTTTCCCTCTTCAAAACACCTGCAACGAACAAACGCATCAAGACCCATTACAACTCCTTTCTCTGTTGCAACAAATCTAAATGCTTCCGAAATTTCACGTGTCCAACAAAGTGGACACTAAGGGTATTGTCACCCTGGAAAGTACACCTCATTTACGCTATCCCAACGTAAACTAAAAGAGAGCCACCTTGTGATGGCTCTCTTTTTTGTGTCGATTGTCTAGCGATAACAGCAAACTTACTGCAGGCTAAAAGTCTGAGCTGCAAGCTTATCCTTGCCAAAAAGCGGATACACCTCTACCTCAACATCGGACGAGCTAATGAGCTTGTATGCCTGTTCAACATCAAGGCTTGTGCCGGTCTTGATCTTTGTCATGGTGCTTTCCCAATTAACATCACTGGAAACAGCATTTTCAAGTTGCTGACCGTCCTGATACGCTTCTACGCGCACTGAACTCATAAATGCAGCAGTCTCATCAGAGTTGTTTGTAAAACTGAACGTGATCTTTGCTGCTGGGTCACCGTTGTAATCAGCGATTTGTGTGAGAGTGCCAATGGTCACCTCATATTTTTCCGGCTGCTTCTCCTCTGACTTCTTTGGCTCTTCCTTCTGTGCATCAGAAGTAGAGGTGGATGTTGTGCCGCTGTTTCCGCAACCCGCCAAGCCTAGTGCGAACAAACTAGAAGCACCTGCATAAATGAACTCGCGACGTGTTAAAGACATAATTCCTCCTATGTTTGATGTGTCTTTTGCCTGTTAAACGCCTTTTTGAACAAGAACACTTACAACAGTGCAGATAGTAGTCATTGAAATGCGGTCATGTGTCCACCACGTTGGACAGTTGACCTAGTCGTGGAATGCCTTGCAGATTTTTCAGT
The DNA here is from genome assembly GCF_057237245.1 of Lancefieldella sp. Lineage (NCBI taxonomy): Bacteria > Bacillati > Actinomycetota > Coriobacteriia > Coriobacteriales > Atopobiaceae > Lancefieldella > Lancefieldella sp. The sequence goes on along the minus strand of NZ_DBHHJM010000003.1, from coordinate 77,907 downwards.
GTCGATTGATCTAAAACCCGGGTAATTATGTGTCCACCCGATCCAAAAGTGGATTTCTCGACACATAATTAGTTCACTTTTGGATTAATCGAGCTCCAAAAATCTACATTCACCAGTGAGTCACACATTATTGCATCGGTTTTGGATCAGATGCGCCCACGAAAAATGCCGCCGGAAAACCGACGACATTTTCAAAACATGGGAAAGAAAGAAACACAAGGTTTTGCCGGTCGTTGGAACCGGCTGGGTATTTGCCAAACTTACTTGTTGGACTGCTTAATCATCCAAATGGTCTTGGAGAGAAGAGCGATGTGCTCGTCCATTGCTGCGGAAACAAGGAAATTATCCTCAGCGTCTGCGTCCTTCTTGATCTTTGTTGCGAGTGCACGGATTGCCTCGTAGTCAGCAAGAATAGCCTGGTAAATCTCCTGGGGATTCTTGAAACCCTCTGCTGCCTCGGAAAGAGTTGCGTTCTTGAGGAAGGAATCCATGGAGCCCAGTGGAGAGCCGTCGTTCATCAGGATGAGCTCTGCAACCTCGTCAAGCTGGTCATACATTGCACCGTAAACCTCGTCGAGGTCAGTATGCACGTTATAGAATGAAGGGCCGCTGACGTACCAATGGAAGTTGTGAATCTTGTGAGCCTCAACAGCGTAGTTAGCGAGAAGAACATTGAGCTTATCGTTTAGCATAGTTAAAACCTTTCTATCTGGTTCCTAATAAATAGGAATGATTACTATTTATTACCTATATTCCCCTCTTTGGATGAGGTATGCAAACTTTCTAAAAATTTTTGAGATGCAATATTTGAGGTCACAGTCCCACAATAACCTGCATTTATTTTTTTTCTACTACACACGACTTGTATCCGTCTTTTTGACAAAACGGTTAAATCACACGGGTTTCTCGCCAAAGGGTTAAAGAAAGAAGGCAAAATCAGCGCAATCAAATTTTTAGCGCTCTCTTCCAAGGAGACCCCATGACCAAGATTCCCGAGGGCTACCGTTCTAGCCTTTCGCTTTACGATACGCAGAAAGCTATTGAGCAGGTCAAGAACGTGTTTCTGACCAAGCTGTGTGCCGCGCTGAAGCTGTCGCGCGTCACCGCTCCGCTGATTGTTGATCCGCTTACCGGCATGAACGACAACCTCAATGGTGTCGAGCATCCTGTTGCCTTTGACCTGCCAAACGTGGGCAAAAACGCCGAGGTAGTCCAGTCGCTTGCTAAGTGGAAGCGCTATGCACTCTGGCGCTACAACTTTGCCGTCGGCCGCGGCCTGGTCTGCGACATGAACGCTGTCCGTCGCGACGAACAGCCCGATAACCTGCACTCCATTTACGTGGACCAGTGGGACTGGGAGCGCATCATCACGCAAGACGAGCGCAACACCGACACGCTGGAAGACGCTGTCTGCCGCATTGTCGAGGCAATCTGCGGCACACTCGACGAGCTCAAGTGGCACTATCCGCAGCTTAACACGCAGATCAGCCGCGAAGTCACCTTTGTGACCTCGCAGGAGCTTGAGGACCTCTACCCTACCCAGACACCCAAGCAGCGAGAAGATCTGTTTGTTCGCGAGCATCCAACCACCTTTATCGTGGGTATTGGCGGTGCTCTGAACTCTGGCCAACCTCACGACTTTAGGTCACCCGACTACGACGACTGGTCGCTTAACGGTGACCTGTTGTTCTGGGATGAGACCTTGGACTCTGCGATTGAGATCAGCAGTATGGGCATCCGCGTTGACGCCGAGGCACTTAAGTCGCAACTGGCAATCGCTGGATGCGAGGACCGTCTTGAGCTGCCATTCCATAAGATGCTCATTGACGGTGAGCTGCCCTTTACCATTGGTGGCGGCATCGGTCAGAGCCGTCTCTGCATGCTGCTGCTAGAAAAAGCGCACGTCGGAGAGGTGCAGGCATCTATCTGGGACAAGCAAACCGAGGATCATTGCGCTGAAGCAGGCGTTTCTCTGCTCTAATCCGCGCTCGCAACACGCAACGCTGGGCCATATCCCGCGGCTCTCAGCGCGTGCAGCCGCCCTCAAAACTAAAAACATTTTGGCGTTTCTCCTGTTAACGCTACAATAGTAACCCAGTGTAATTAAAAGCCACTGAGTCTAACTGGCGATTTAAGGAGCGACTCTATGAATTGCCCCAACTGCGGAGCTGAAATTGGCAAGCACGCAAAATTCTGTTCCAACTGCGGACAGAAGCTTTCGGACGTCGCTGACGTTACGGACGTCGAGAAACCCGATATGCTCGCTGAGCCCACAGAACCTGCACCAGAAACCGCACCCGACAACTCCATCACAGCCACCGAGGTTATCGCACCAGCAGAGGCTGATGAGCCAGCTGATACCGTCACTGACCCAGATAGCGCCGATCCAGACGCAACTGTCCTTGCAGAGTACCCAGCAGATGACGAAGACGCAACCGCAGCAGAAACCTCGCTCCTAGAGGCTACCGCTGACGACTCCTACATCTCCCCAGATGAGGCTCCTACCGTTGTTGCGGGCGCTGGCGCCATCGCAGACGCCGACCCCGCCGCTGCCGAAGACCCCACCGTCATCGCCGACCCCACCGTCATCGCTGACGCCGAGGAGCCCACGACTTTTATCAACGACCCTGACCGCATCAACGTCTTTACCTCTGACGACCTTGATTCAACTGCGATTTCGCATTTTGACCCATCGCAGTTCACCGTCGTTTCAAGCGGACCTAGCTCCGTTGAACGCAAGCAAACCAAGGACGGCTCGGACGCACTCCGCAAAGTTGTCTTTGGCCTGCTTGCAGCTGTCCTGGTTGTAGGCGCATTGGCCGTTGCTTGGGTTTTCCAATCCCATCAAGACGACGCAGCCAAGCGCAGTGCCGTTCAACAGCGTATTGCCAGCTATCAAGAGCAGATTGAAAGCGTTGGCGTCAATCCAAGCAGCGACAGCAGCCGCGTTGAGCTCCTCAATCAATACGAGAAGCTCGATCAAATTGAAGAGCAAATCACCGGCGACCAGAAAAACGGCCAGTTCCGCCTTCCAAACGGCACCGATGACTCGGGCGTTAACATCCTAAACAGCTCAATTTCGGATGGTCAGAAGCGCATCCGCGACTGGTTCGAGGCCGACTACAAGCGCAGACTTGCTGCAAACAGCTTTAACGATACCGATTCTGCAACCACGCTTGACCTCAAGTCCGTTTCAAACAGGCTTGTTGAGCTGCAGGCTCTTCTCGGCGATATAGAGCACGAGAAGGAAATCTGGGGCGATGACACCGGAGCTAATTCAACGTATGACTCATATCACTCTCGCGTTTCTGACCAGATAAAGAAGGGTGAAAGCCTCAAATCTGGAGTTGCCGAGAAGAACAAAAAAGAGCAAGAGCAGAAGGACAAAGATAAGAAATCCGAGGAAGACCGCAAGAAGGCCCAAAAATGGGTTGGTACCTACAGCGGCACCGGCACTGACGGCAAGTCAATGGAGGTTGTCATCCAGAAGGACGGCACGGTCATTTGGCGCATCGGTGGTCAGCCTGAGGTTCGCGGCACCTGGACTGGCGACGAAAACAAGCTTGAGCTCGACTTCAATGGCCAGGTCAGCGGTAGGAGCGAGCCGTTTACTCTATCCTCTACCAACGGCGGCAAAACCGTTACTATCAGCTCTCAGAGCAGCACTTGGAACACTGACACGCTTTCTAGAAAGTAACACGCGCTAGAAAACCGCACGTCGCAAGATAAAAATGGCGAGAAGACCGATCGATCTTCTCGCCATTTGTTTGTGAAATGAGCGTTGTTCTACGCGGCTGACACTCTACACGCCACGATCTTCGTGCCGGCCGCTTACGCGCCAAGAAGCGTCTCTGCACACATGTTTTTCTCGCCAGCTACTTGTTAAGGAGCTTCTCGTACACGTCAATGAAGTCCTCAGCAATGATGCGGAAAGACTCGGCCTGCATAAGCTGGTCCTCTGCGTGGAGCAAGATGAGCGAGAACTCAACGTTATTGTTATCAATTGCGGACTGCTGCAACATATTCAGGTGTGTGCTGTGACCCTCATTAAAGATCTCTGTACCAGCAAGAATATCTGCACGAGCGCCTTCAATATCGCCTGTTTTTGCCTTCTGGATTGCGCCAATGTACATTGACTTTGCCGTTCCAACGGTAGCAATAATCTCAAAGGCTGCTTCTTGCGTAGCAGTCATGCCATCATCTAAAGCCATTTTTTACCCCATACTCTTTCGTGAGCACCTGGGAGCTCAGAAAATCTTTTATCGCTTATTTAATAAGCTCAAGTGCGTCGTCAAGGATCTTTGCAGCGTTCATCCTGCCGTAATCAACCATAGGAATAACAGCTACAGGAATAGATCCTGCTGCAGCCTCAACGTCTGCCTTTGCATACGCAATCTGAGGTCCAAGCAAAAAGACGTCTGCACCGTCAATAAGCTCAAGTGCCTTGTTAAGAGGATTTGCAATAATCTCTACGTCCAAACCGCGAGAAGCAGCCTCTTTCTGAAGCTTCTGAACAAGCAGACTGGTGGACATTCCGGCGTTGCAAGCAAGTAAGATTTTCATGTGATCTCCTTTTGATGAGCCAGCCACCGAATACGATGGCTGGCTTCAAGTGATACTCAGATTATAAGCTTACAAACTACTCTGCATCCTGAGCGTTCTCTGCAAGAGCCTCAGCCTGCTTGGCCTGTGCACGCTCGGAGATCTTCATGAATGGCAGGTAAATTGCCATGGCGAGAAGAACCTCGATGACCTGCCAAATGACAGCGCGAACGTCGCCACCGGTTGCCAGCCAACCACTCAGGAAGACTGGGGTGGTCCAAGGAACCATTGCAACGCAAGGGCTAATCCAACCAAGGTTGGTAAACAGGTAGGTCAGACCGATGAACAAATCTGGAACAAGAACAAATGGAATCATCAGAGGAAGGTTAAAGACGATTGGGTAACCGTAAATAACCGGCTCGTTGATGTTGAAGATACCTGGGAGAAGAGAAAGTGCTGCAACGTCTTTAGAAGCCTTGTTCTTGGAGAAGACAAAGGTGTCAAAAAGCAGCATCAGAGTACAACCAGAACCACCGATCAGAGCAAAGGTGTTGATGATCTGCATGTTCATGTAGTGGTCCTGAGGAATTGGCTGACCAGCTGCGAAGGTTGCCATGTTGTCAACAATAAGCATGGTCAGGATTGGCTCAATCAGAACACCGGAGATGGTGGACTGGTGAATACCAAGGCAGAAGAGCAGGTTTGCAAAGGTGTAGATGATGATGACTGCAAATGGACCAGCATTCATGAGGCCCTTCAGTGGGGCAGAAATGCTTGTTGCAATGATGGTCATAAGGTCAGTGCCAGCGCAAACTGCAAGAAGAGCAGATGCAATACCAAAGACGGTAAGGGTCAACATCATAGGAATCATGGTGTTAAAAGAATCTGCAACCGCTGGTGGAACGCCCTCACCAAGGTTGACCTTCAGCTGCTTAACGCTGGAGAGCTTGATGAAGATGGTGGTGGAAAGCAGACCAATGATGATTGCACCAAAGAGGCCGTTAGTACCGGTGAAGGAAGTGGAGAAAGCACCAGTTACATCAACGCCGGTAACTGCATAGCCAGTTGGCAGGAGCTTAGCAACATCAGCTACAGGAAGCGCAACTGCTGCAGCGGCTGCGTCAGCGGCGTTAGCTGCGTGAAGAACAGCACCTGCGGTAGCAACAATGCTCTGAGGCATCATGATGATAAGAGCCGCAATACCAATAACAACACAAGAAATTGCGTTCTCAAAACGCTTGTTACGAGCAAGGCAATAACCAATAATGCCTGCAAGAATAACTGCCGAGAAACTCAGAGTGCCCTGAGCAACAGCTGCACCCCAAACCTTGAAATTAGCCAGGGTAACTGGGTCGTTTGCAAAGATGAGTGGGAACAGAACGTTGTTGATCAGTACTGCAATACCAGCCAAAATATAAATTGGGCTGACAGTTGCAAATGCATCGCGCAGGCTCCTCAAGTGAACTTGATTACCTACTTTTGCAGAAACTTCTGCAAATTTATCTAGAAACGATGCTTGGCCATTATCTTTTGCCATGAGCAAACTCCTTTCACGAGTTTCTAGTCAACTATATGTGTAGTGGCAACCTGCTTAAGCCACTCAGCTGATTTCTTAAGACGGCGGTTGTAGTTATCTTCCAGGTCAACCTCAACAAAGCCGTAACGGTTCTTGAAAGCATTTGCCCAAGACCAGTTATCGATGATGGCCCAGTAGTGATAACCACGGCATTTTGCGCCGTCCTGAATTGCACGAGCAATCCACTCAAGATGACGACGGACAAAATCAACACGGTAGTCGTCCTGAATTACGCCGTTTTCGTCTTTCTTAAGATCTTCTCGCTCTACGCCCATGCCATTCTCGGAAACAAACCACTCAAGCTCTGGATACTCATCGCGAACCTTCATGGCAAAGTCGTAAAGACCCTGTGGGTAAATCTCCCAACCACGAGAAACGTTCATCTCTGCTTCTGGCCAAATATAGGGATCGGCAAAGTTTGGAATGCCATTCTCGTCAGTATCTTTTGCAGGAGCCTGGATACGCTCTGGGTGATAATAATTGCAACCCAGCCAATCCACTACGCCATCGGCAAGAATGAGCTTGTCCTCAGGGCGGATAGGCAGGTCAACGCCACGAGTCTGCAGCGTATCAATGACATCCTGTGGAAGCTCTCCCTTGGTTACCAGGTCAAGCCACCAGCGAATGTTAACGCCGTCAGTCATACGCAGCGCCTCAAGGTCTGCCTCAGAAGGATTCTCTTTGGTATATGGTGGTGCAAAGCAGTTAATAAGGCCAATGCGAGAATCCTCAAGCATAAAACCTGCTGCTTTTGCGCGGCGATACTCGCGAACACCAAGCGCGTGAGCAAGTGAAATATTGTACTGAACGGCACGAGCGCGAGAGTAATTCTTTACAAAGGGGTACCAATCGCCCAATGTGTAGCGAACCTCTGGCTCAACAATTGGCTCGTTAAAAGTGAACCAATAGCGGATTTCTTTTCCAAACGTTTCAAAAGCAATACGTGCGTAATGTGCATACGCCTCAACAACCTCACGGGACTCCCAGCCACCGCGGTTGAAGAGGTATTCAGGCATGTCAAAGTGATAGAGGTTTACAAAAATCTCAATACCAACCTTCTTAGCAACAGCAAAAAGGTGGTGATAGTACTTCTCGCCCTCTGGATTAAGGTTGCCGTTAATGTCCAGCAAACGACTCCACTGAATAGAAGTGCGGATGGAATCCAAGCCAAGAGACTTGAGAAGCTGAAGATCTTCTTCCATTCTTTCTGTAAAGTCATTTCCGGCATAGGAGCCAACGCGATTGTGGAATGCGTGGATGTCCAGGTTGGACCAGGTATCCCAAAGGTTTGGCAGCTTTCCGCCGTCTTGCCATTTACCCTCAGTCTGTGGGCCAGACATTGACCCACCAAAGAAGAAATTCTCAGGCAACTGATACGACATGCCTATCCTTTCTCAAACGTATTAAACCTAACATGTCAACTTTATAAAACAGATATGTTAGATTTTCTATGTAGAATACTAATGCAAATCAGATAGAATGCAAAGTAAAATTTTGCTACCTGAGGAGGTGTCATGAATAAGTACGAACTGATTGTTCAGGATCTTAAAACTGATATTGCTATAGGCACATATCCTGCTTATTCTCGTCTGCCTTCCGTTGCTCAGCTTTGTGAGCAATATGAAGTGAGCAAAATTACCATTAATAAGGCACTAGAAGTTCTTGAACAGCAAGGGCTTATCTTCAGGCGAAAAGGCTCTGGCACTTTTGTCAAAAAGCTGGAAGAAGGAACACAAATTAAGCCAAGTAAAGAAGTCTCCGGTCAAATGGAAGGCTTCATGGCTGAGCACGCCGCCCGAGGTGAGCGCGTCAAATCAAAGGTCTACACCTTTGAAGTTGAGCGACCCTCTGAATACATTGCTAAAGCTCTTGATATTACTACCGAAGATTTTGTTTATAGAATTGTGCGTGTCAGGCTTGTTGAAGGAATTGCGCAGGTCATCGAGTATACCTACATGCCTATCAGCTTAGTACCCAATCTTAAAAAGGCTCATCTGGAGCACTCGATTTACAACTATATTGAGAGCGAAATTGGGCTCAGAATTGCCAATGCGCACCGCGTTATTAGAGCCGTCATGCCTACAGAGGTTGAAGCCTCGAGACTAGAAATTAGCACGGGCGATCCCCTCTTAGAGGTTGAGCAAATCGGTTATATCGACGACGGTCGTGCGTTTGAATATTCCATCTCGCGACATGCGCATGGCTATGAATTCATGACCATTTCTATGCACTAGACCTCTGAAGCAGCGACACAAAATAAGGCGAGAAGATCAATCGATCTTCTCGCCTTGTTGTTTGCGTGTGGATATCACAGACTTACTCGCCGAGGATGACGTGCCTGAACTCGCCGTCCTCGTAGATTCCGCAGCTATGGGTGCCGTCTTTTGGAATACCCACGGAGCCTGGGTTGAACACGGTGACCTCTGGGTGGTCAGCGCTTTGCATGTTAACTTTTCTGTGCGTGTGACCGTACACAAACGCGTCCATACTTGGCGTCTGAGGCCATTTATCAACGCTGTTATGAATACCAGGGCCAAAAACGTGGCCGTGCGTAAAGAAAATGGTGAACTGCTTGCCCGTCTTGGGGTCTTTGTCAAACAAGATGTTGTAATCAGCCATGCAAGGGAAGTCCAGGACCATTTGGTCAACCTCTGCCTCGCAATTTCCGCGGACCGCAATAACCTTATCGGAAATGCTATTCAGCATCTCAATGACACGCTTTGGTGCATAATCTGCAGGAAGATCGTTGCGAGGGCCATGATAAAGCAGATCTCCCAGAAGCAAAACGTACTTTGGCTGCTCCTCCTCAATGACCTGCATGAGTTTCTCGCAATAGTCGGCAGCGCCGTGAATATCTGAAGCAATTACAACCTTCATCAACGTATCCTCTCTATACGTGTTTCTACACGTATCTTCATACGCGTGTATCAATCAATTATTTTATTGTATTGATGGCGTCCAACCAGTTACAAGCGCTGGCAATTCGGTCACCGTGTAAACGCCAGCTTAGAACCTACCAGTCATCCTTGCGTCAGGGTCAGCCTCGGAAACACGCTGACGAAGATCTGCAATAGCCGCAGGTATCTCGTCTGTGTTATACGGCGTCATCTGATACACCCAGTTAATCCAGTTGCGATACAGCAAGTTGGCGTGCGCGCGCCAGGTAAACAGCGGCTGCTTTTCTGGATCGTTATCAGGGAAGTAGTTCTCTGGCAAGCGAATAGGCAGACCCTTGTGGAAGTCACGCCAATACTCTTCTGCAAGTGTGTCGCGATCATATTCAAAATGACCGGTTACAAAAATCTCGTGAAAGTCTCTTGTGGCGAGAAGTGCAGGACCGCTGGTAAATCCCTCAGAAAGCACGGCAAGCTCAGGATGATCTACCAGAGCTGATGTCTCAATCGCGGCATGACGAGAGTGTGGCATGTAATGTACCTCGTCAAATCCATTGGTGAGGAAGCAATACTCATCGCATAAACGCTGCGGAAAAATACCAAAAAGCTTAGCGCCCAGCATCTTCTTGGGAATATCGTGCAGGTAATAGAGGCCGGCTAGTGCGCCCCAGCACAGGTACATGGTAGAAAAGACGTGTTCCTGAGACCAGTCAACAATGCGACAAAACTCATCCCAGTAATCAACGTCCTCGTATTTAAGGTCCTCGATAGGAGCGCCGGTAACAATCAAACCGTCATAGTTTTTATCTTTGAAGTCATCAAAAGTTGAATAAAACGTGACCAGATGGTCTGCAGCGGTGTTTTTAGATTCATGCGAAGAGATACGCATAAAGTCACACGTAACCTGTATAGGAGACTTTGAAATCAGACGGAGAATCTGCGTTTCAGTCTGAATTTTCTTAGGCATTAAATTCAAAATTGCCAGGCGCAGCGGGCGAATCTCCTGGTGTTCTGCAACTTCTTCCTCAAGCGCAAAAATGCGCTCTTCTTGCAGCGTCTTCTTAGCTGGTAAACCATCTGGAATATTAATAGGCATGGCAACTTCCTTTAGCTAATCGTTGCACATAAGTATACTTGTTTGTATGGAAATAACTTTTGCCGAGCTCGGGCTAAACGAGCAAATTCTGGCAGGCGTAGCAACACTTGGGTTCAACGCGCCTACTCCCGTGCAGGCCGCAGCAATTCCCGCCGTCTTAGCGGGCAAGGACGTTGTTGCGTCTGCGCAAACGGGAACAGGTAAAACTGCGGCGTTTATGTTGCCTACGCTGCAGCGCATTGCTGTCGAGAAACCCCGTGAGGCCGAGAAACTCGACGACAAACGCAACGCAGCCGCCGGACGCAACGTAGCCTCCGGACGCGACGCCAAGCGCGGCAGCGCCAAGCGCGGCAGCGCAAAATGCAACGCGACCGCCAAACGCAACGCGTATCCCCGCGCGCTCATCATCACGCCAACACGAGAGCTTGCGGCCCAAATTGACGACGTTGCTAAAAGCGTTTGCACATCCACTGGTCAGCAAACCGTCATTGTTACTGGTGGCGCTCGTTACAAGCACCAGATAACCGCGCTGCAAAAAGGTTGCGATGTGCTGGTGGCAACACCTGGCCGCTTGATTGATCTTCTCGACAAGAAACATACAAGCCTAGAGAACATCCAGGTGCTGGTGCTTGACGAGGCAGACCGCATGCTTGACATGGGCTTTTGGCCAAGCGTCCGCCGCATTATGGAACAGCTGCCCAAGGCGCACCAAACGTTGCTTTTCTCGGCAACGCTCCCCGCGTCAATTACCTCAACCATAGATGCGCTGCTCAAAGATCCAGAGCGCATTGAGATTGCAAGAACCGGACAAACTGCGGCAACAATCGAGCAACATTTGTGCTCAGTTACCCAAGGGCAAAAGCCGCAGCTCTTAAAGGCACTTATCGACTCCTTTGATCCTGCGCCAGAGCGTGTGTTGGTGTTCTGTAGGACAAAGTCGCGCGTTGACAGCATTTACAAAAACCTCAAAGCCGCAGGTCTAAAGGTTGATGTTATGCATGCCGACCGTCCGCAAAAGGCTCGCGCAAGAGCGCTGGAGCGATTCCGCAGCGGCGCTATTCAGGTTCTTGTTGCAACCGATGTTATGAGCCGCGGCATTGATATCCAGGGCATTGACGCCGTTATCAACTTTGACGTGCCGCTTGATCCCGAGGATTACGTTCATCGCATTGGCCGAACAGGTCGCGCTGGAGCCGCAGGTCAGGCCTATACATTCATGGGACCAGACGAAGTTACGCCGCTTAGAGAAATTGAATATTTCACAAAGGCGTTGATTCCTGCATGGGATCTACCTGGCTTTTCTTATGATGAGGGGCGCATTATGCTCCAGGATTCCCGCTCTACCACCAAGACCACACGTTCGATGTTCTCGGGCTCAAGGTCAAGGGGCAAAGGATTTGGATTTGGCGGCAGATATGGCCGACACACGTAATCTATAATCAAAACGCAGGTAACTAATACAGTAAAGGAATAAAACATGGGCCCTTTTAGTAATGCTGGTATAATTTTTGCTCTTGGAGCTGCAGTTTTACACGTGGTCATATTTTATCTTGAGTCATTTGCCTGGACTTCTGACGGTGCGCTCAAGGCCTTTAACATGACAAAAGAAGAGGCAGAGAGCACTGAGAAGATGGCTTTTAACCAGGGATTTTATAATCTCTTTCTTGCTATTGAGGTATTCGTTGGCGTCTTCTTGATGGCTAACAGAAATCCACTAGGTAAAGCGCTTGTTGTCTTTGCTGTTTGTTCAATGGAATTTGCCGCAATTCTTCTCTTTGTGACTTCTCCCGACAAACGCTCTGCAGCTATCAAGCAGGCAATATTCCCTCTTATGGCTCTCTGCAATTTTTTTATGTAACTTTTTGAGCATCGACACTGAGCACATACAAGCACCAAGCCTTTTGTAAGCACTTCTCGCGAGAAGGACCATCATGAAGCAACTCCGCCCTTATCCACAGGTTATTATCACCAAGAAAGCTGCTCGTGCACTTGCAGGCGGACATCCTTGGGTCTTTGAGGGCGAGGTCATCCGTGTAGAGCCATCTCCAGAAAGTGGCGAGTGTGCTCAAAATGGTTGCATTGTTGATGTCTTCGAAGAGAACGGCACCTACCAGGGAACTGGTCTTCTGTCAGAAATGAGCAAGATTCGCGTCAGAATTGTGACAAGAAACGCCAACGATAGGCTCAATGAAGCATTTTGGAGTCGCAAGATTAGCTGGGCGTGGGAACATCGCAAAACCACTATGGGAAACCGCGCTCTACCAGGCACTGAGCCCGATACCAATTGTTGCCGTGTCATCTTCTCTGAGGCCGATGGCTTTCCTGGCTTAATCGTTGACCGCTACGAGAATGTGCTTGTTGCGCAGGTAGGAACCGTTGGCATGGAGCGTCTGCGTGATGCTATCTATCCACTGCTACTTGAAGTTTTCTCTGCAGACGGCCAGGTAATCGACGGCATTTACGAAAGAAACGATTCTCCTTCGCGCCTTAAAGAAGGACTTCCGCAACATAAAGGCTGGTGGACAGGCTCTTCACCGGACGAGAATGGCTTGATTGCAGAAAGCACCCTTACTCTGCCTTCAACTCATGTTCTTGCAACAGAAAACGGACTCAAGTTCAATCTTGACCTGGAGAATAGTCAAAAAACAGGCTTTTTCTTAGATCAAAAATATAACCGCCGAGCAGTCCGTCAGCTTGCACAAGGTCGCCGTGTACTGGATTGTTTCTGCCACGTTGGTCCTTTTGGTCTTAACGCCGCAGCTGGTGGAGCAGAATTTGTCCGCTGTGTAGACGTTAGCCAAACTGCCATTGACCTTGCTCGCCACAATGCAGAACTCAACGGTTTGGCAGACCGCATGGACTTTACCTGTGCAAATGTTCTTGAATACCTCCCAGAGTTAGCGCAAGACCGCGCTCAGCTCAAAGCAGAGGGAGGTCCGTTTGACCTCATCATTCTGGATCCACCCGCATTCACTAAGACACGCGACAAGGTTCGAAGCGCCATGCGTGGCTATAAGGAAATCAACGCTGCGGCCATGAAGCTACTGCCTCGAGGTGGCTACCTGGCAACTTGTTCCTGCTCACACTTCATGACCAGAGATCTTCTCGCCCAGGCAATTGCCGAGGCAGCTCACCATACCAACGTGCAGCTTAAACAAATTGAAGAGCGCCAACAAGCTCCTGACCACCCAATTCTTTGGGGTGTTCCCGAGAGCCACTACCTTGATTTCTTCATTTTCCAGGTAGTTTAAAACCTACAGTCCATTCTTCAAAGAACATTTTATGAGATTTATTCCATATTGTGATATAATACTATTATAAATTATTTTACTATTTTATAAGAGTATTTTATGGCATACTTTGGAGGCCCTTATGGCTGAGACGGATGGCAGGAATTTATCTAAACAACCAACCCTGAGCAAACACCAGTCCTACTTAACCTATGGGTTATTAGCTTTTATTGGCGGTTTTGCAGGTCTTCATTCATTTTATAGAACAGGTAAGGTTTCATTTTTTAGGACTGCATTATCTGGCTGCTTTCTTTATTTTCTCGTTTCTTACAACTATTGGTATCTCTATGCTCTTCTCGTGCTTATAAATTCTTTTATCACACTTTCCATAGTCTTTAATAAGAATGTGACTGTTCAAAATATCCAAGGAGACACAGTTCAGGCTCAGGACGCTGAAAGTAATAACAAATTGATTTTGATTACAATCTCTGCATTTGCATTATTTCTATTAGTAAGCGCGTCTCTATCTTTTGTATTCAGTATCTCAATGGCCATAAAGCTCATTCTTGTAATAATCTTCATTGGTCTGGAAGCTTTGCTGATAAACGCTGCTGGAATCAAAATATCTTTTAAATAGTTCTTCCAGACTTCTTATTTTTCCAAACTTTTGCTTTTACGACGCTCTTTAAAGAAGGCTTTAAGCTGGGCAGATGCCTCGTCTGCTAATACTCCGCCTGAGACTGCAAACTCGTGATTAAGTCTTGGATCACTGCTCACGTCAAACAACGTGCCCGTTGCGCCGCCCTTGGGATCAAACGCGCCAAACACGCAGCGATCAATACGAGCATTGACCATCAGCCCTGCACACATCAAGCAAGGTTCCAGCGTCACGTAAACCGTACAGCCCGAAAGTCTCCAGCGGCCAAGCTTTTTTGAAGCCTTTTGCATAGCGAGAAACTCAGCGTGTGCAGAAGGGTCGTTATCTATCTCACGGCGATTATGTGCAACGGCAATAACCTCTCCATCGCACACTACAACTGCGCCGATAGGTACTTCTCCTATCTGCGCTGCAAGTTCTGCCTGTTCAAGAGCAAGTTTCATGTACTTTTGATCAAGAGCAGCCTGTGGGGTCAAAGGCTCTTGCGCTTCGTTACTCATAGCTGCTCCTCTCTTGTCTGGTTGTTGCTACTAATCTGTCGCTGTTCTGTCGCGATTCTGACGTAAATCTTTCATGACTCTGACGCTTATTTATCTACTCTCAATTATGAAGCAAAACCTAACTTGCTAAATCCCCTACTCGCAAAAAACTGAATTATGAGGTAGGATATTACCGCTTTGGAGAGGTGGCAGAGTGGTTGAATGCGGCGGTCTTGAAAACCGTTGAGCGGTGTCCCCGTTCCGAGGGTTCGAATCCCTCCCTCTCCGCCATTTTTTGGCGGACCTCAACTTAACGTTTTACCTTCAGAACTTTCATTCCATTCCACGTTATTTCTAGCTCAACGTTCTTCTCGCCAGTGTGTGGACGAGCATTCCATTTACCAAAAGACTCGTTAGCAAGTTAAAAGCTTTAATTAAAAACGCCTTAGATTTTTAGTTTTGGGTATAATTAACCTGTCCAAATGGATGGCTGACACAGGATTGTCAGTGATTGAAAGGATTTAGCATGATTATTGCCGCAGTTGTAGTTATTGTCCTTCTGGTTTTCTGGGCCATTAGCATTCACAACAACATCATTCGCGCAAGCAACAGGTGCGACAACGCTTGGGCAGCTATCGATACGCAGCTTCAGCGTCGTAACGATCTGATCCCTAACCTGGTCAACACCGTTAAGGGTTACGCAGCTCACGAGTCTAAGACTTTTGAGGCGGTTACTTCTGCTCGCGCTGCAGTCGCAAACGCTCGCACTCCTGAAGAGAAGATGCAGGCTTCCGGCACTCTTTCCAATGCTCTGACCAACCTGTTTGCTGTTGTTGAGAACTACCCAGAGCTCAAGGCTAACCAGAACTTCCTGGAGCTCCAGGCAGAGCTTACTGACACCGAGAACCGCCTCAGCTACGCTCGCTTGAGCTACAACGATGTTGTCATGAACTACAACAACATCATCGCTGTTTTCCCAAACAACCTTCTTGCTGGTGGACGTTCCCCACGTACAAGCTTCCAGGTTACCGACGAGTCCGCTCGTCAGGCACCAAACGTACAGTTCTAAGAGCTGTTTCGTTACACTTTGTACCAGCTCAGCCCGGTATCTGCGTTCCGCAGGTACCGGGCTTTTTTGTGCGCTGTCAAGCTTCGCGGATCGCGTTGGTCGTGCGTTGGTCGCACCTCGACTACAGGTAAATCCGAGCAGCTAGATTATGTGAAGAGTCTTTACAGCCTCGCGAGAAAATCGTTAAAATAGTTACATCTGTGAATTGTCCTCGCAAGCACAATTCACGTTCTATTGGATGAAGAGAAAGGTCAGCATGAAACCTCGACCTCACAGTCGCTGACCTCTTGCGGTGTGCCGATTTGCACCGTGAGGGGTGAAATCGCAATGCAGTCCCCGTGGCAATTACGCGGAGTTTCTCGCCAAAGCCACGCTTTAGTCTTCGGACGCATGTAAGGAGCACACATGATTTATCTTTCCCAGTTAATGGGTAATCCGGTTCTAGATTCAGAAGGCGAGAAGATTGGTTCTGTCTCTGACCTTGGAATTGCTACCGGAGAAGTTTTTCCTCGCATTACTTCCCTTGCTTTTATGGGCCCTGGCCGCACGCCAATGATGATTTCTTGGCGCAAGTATGTTGATACCTACGATGAGGACGTCATTAGGCTTAAGGTGCCTTCAACTGAGATTCGTTTCTCGTACCTGCAGCCTAACGAAGTTCTTCTCGCCCGAGATATTCTGAACAAGCAGATTGTTGATACGCGTGGTATTCGTGTTGTCCGCGTAAACGACCTCAAGCTTTCCGATACCAGCTCAACACAGCTGCGCCTTCTGGGCGCAGAGGTTGGCGCACGCGGTCTGCTGCGCAGCCTTTCTCCCCAGCTAGAGCACCTGGTCACTCGCATTGCGCGCGCTATGGGTCACCCCATGCAGGAGCGCATCATTGCGTGGAGTTACATGGACCTGGTTGAGCGCGACCTCTCCAACGTTAAGCTCTCCGTTTCCCACAAAACGCTGGACGAGCTGCACCCTGCTGACGTCGCTGACATCATTGAACGACTGGACTCTCGTCTGCGTAGCCAGGTGTTTGCCCAGCTTGATGACGAGCAGCGCGCCGGCGCAATGGCAGAGTTCAACGATGACGCCATGGCAGTTGAGCTCATCGGTGGCCTGAACGAGAAAGAAGCATCTCGTATCCTGTCCGAGATGGACCCAGACGACGCAGCCGAGCTTGTCTCCGAGCTGAGCTATGATCGTGCCGAGAAACTCCTGCGCTTGATGGGCGTTAAGGAGCAGCGCGCAATTAGGCAGCTGCTGGGATACCGCGAGTACACTGCCGGCCGTATTATGACGTCTGAGGCGCTTTCTATTCCTGAGGATCAAACCGTTGCATACGCCTTTGATCGCCTGCGCAACCTGGACGAAGACTTTGAGACCGTCCGCTATCTCTACCTTACTGACGAGGACGGCCGCCTGTCCGGAACCGTTTCGCTGAACCGCCTGATTGTCTCCGAACCAGAAACTCGTCTGGAGGAGATTGCTAATAAGAACCTGGTCACCGCCTCACCAGAGGACGACCAGGAGGACGTTGCTCGAAACATTGCAAAGTACAACCTGCTGGCCATGCCTGTTGTTTCTGACGACAACCGCCTGCTGGGTATTGTTACCGTCGACGATGCTCTTGACGTTCTTGAAGAGGAGCACGCCGAGGACCTGCAGATTGTTGGTGGCGGCAGGAGCGATTCCGACTCTGGCGACCGTGGCCGCAACATTATTTGGTTCCTCCACCGCAACCTCTGGCTTTTGTTCTGGGTTGCTTCCGTTGTGATTGCTGCCTTTGTAGGAACAGCTGCAACATCTAATCCAACCATGGGTATTTTCGCAGCTCTTTGCACTATTACTATGCCAATCTCACTGAACTTGAGCGAGAATACCGTCAACTACGTGACAAACTTCTTCCTCACAGACGATCCTGGCAGCGAGAAGTCTCCTTCTATCTTAGGCTTTGCCTTCCGCTCGCTTCTACTGGGTCTTCTGGTCAGCGGCCTCATTTGCATCCTTGGTGCCGCAGCTCACGCCCTGCTAGAGGCTCTGTTCCACCCCTACGATCCAAATGCAGGCGTATTCTACGCCGCGCTCTTTGACCAGACCATTATTCAGATCTTTGGTGCAGCAGCTGGCTCTACGCTTATTTCCTTCCTGCTAACCCCAATTTTCTTGGCTGTACTTCGCCATCGTGAGGAGAAAAACCAGGAAACTTCAGGTCTCACGCTTACCCTGATTTCCATGAGCCTTTCGGTGGTGACATTCTTCGTCCTCTCTTACGCTCTCTCGCTTGTGAGTGTGATGTAAATGGCGCAAGAGAACGCAGAGGTAAAGAGCACGGTTGTAGAGCAGGATGCTGCTGGCCAAGACGCCATCGAGCAGGGCAAACGCGCATCTAAAGAGAAGGCTCCGGTCAACAAAAACAGCCTCAAGTACATCTTGATGGCAATGGGTCCCGGTCTTCTCGCCGCATTTGCTGGAAACGACGCCGGTGGCATTGCAACCTACTCCAGCGCGGGCGCTACCTTTGGCTACTCGCAGCTGTGGACCGTGCCACTCATGTGCTTCCTGCTGATTGTGGTTCAAGAAACCGCAGCTCGAATGGGCTGTGTTACCGGCAAAGGCATTGCATCGCTGGTGCGCGAGCGCTTTGGTATTCGCCTTTCCACACTGGCAATGGGCGCGCTGCTGCTCTCCAACATTGCTGTTACCTTCTCCGAATTCGCAGGTATTGCGTCCAGTATGGAGCTCTTTGGCATCCCAACGTACGTCTCGGTACCTATCAGCGCTCTGATGGTGTGGCTCCTGACCGTTGGCGGATCGTACCGCCGTATCGAGAAGATTTTGCTGGCAATTAGCTGCATTTTTGTCACATACGTAGTGGCTGGCGTGCTAGCTCAGCCAGACTGGGGCGAGGCTCTGCGCGTCACCATCATTCCGCAGCCTTCCGCTGAACCGTCATACATTTCTCTGTTAGTTGCAAATATTGGTACTACTATCAGTCCGTACATGATCTTCTTGGTTGCATCAAATGTTGTCGAGAAAAACCTTGATACCAGCGATATTCCCGCACAACGTGCAGACAATGTTGCCGGCGCAGTCCTGGCCGAGATCATCACCTGGTTCATTATGCTGACCACCGGCGCTGTCCTCTTCCCTCGCGGAATCTCTGTTGACTCTGCTGCCGACGCTGCTCGCGCTCTTGAACCACTTGCTGGTCAGTACGCTAGTACCCTCTTTGCACTGGGCATGGTTGGCGCGTCCTTCCTTGCAGCGTGCGTTCTACCAGGCATTACCGCAAGCGCTATCTGCGAGGCATTTGGTTGGGAGCGCGGAGCTGACCGTAGCTGGCAGGAGGCCCCTGTCTACCACGGCATTATTACAACCGTCCTGGTCATTTCTGCGCTGGTTGTTCTGATTCCGGGTATGAGCCTCTTTGGCATTATGATGGCTGCCCAGGTCATCAACGGTATTCTGCTGCCAATTCTGCTTGTCTTTATGGTTATCATTGCGGCCGACAAACACATCATGGGCAAGTACGCCAACGGCCGCATCTGGAACGCACTGACCTGGTTTACCATCGTCACCGTTATCATCCTGACCATTGTGATGTTCATTCTGCAGGCCATGGGCTTGTAGCAAACGTCACGCAACTGCAACACAAAAATAGGGCGAGAAGATCGATCTTCTCGCCCTTTATTTTTATGCGATTATCTGCGGCTTATTACTTGCTTGCCTTGTCAAACTCGTCCTTGAAGTCAGAGAACATCTTGCCCATGCGGCCAAGTTGCATACCAAAACCCTTAGCTGCCTTGTTAGCGGTGGCCTGCGTAGATGATTTGCTTGCAGGCTTAGCAGCTGTGCTCTTGTCAGCGGCTTTGTCCGAAGCGGCCTTTTCTGCAGCGGCTTTGTCAGCGGCGACCTGCTCCTCTGCAGATGGCTTCTCGAGACGAACATCCTCTGCAGCAACGGGAGCTGGGCGCTCGGAATCGTCTTCTGCGTCAGGCTCGGTAGCATCTTCGATAGCACGCTTTGCCTTGGCCAGCGTCTTACCCAGGGCAAACGCGCCCTTCTCGGTGGCCTCTGCAACAGCCTTTCCGGCCTTAGCGGTGGCCTCAGAAGCCTTTGCGGCAGCTGCCGCGTAACCCTCGCCCGCCTTTGCAGCTAGACCGCCAGTGAGCTGGGCATCTGCTGCCTCATCAGAGAGGACCATGGCGCCGTTGGAGTAGCCTAGCAGCCACTCTGGCTTGATGGCAAAGGAGCCCACCAGTGCCTCTGATCCGGCGCCGTCGCCCACAAGGAATGCCGAAACCATGCCCGTGAACTGGTTAAACTCAGCGCCACTTACGTAACCTAAGGTTTTGCCGCTCTTAGTGCGAGCTTCCATACCGTGCCACAAGATGCAGGTATCAAAATCCAAGTTCAAGCGCTTGATTGCTGCTTTATCGACGTTATTCTCGGGATCTTTTACGCAAAGCCCCTGCTCAATGGTCTCCAGAGACTCCAGCGTGACAAACGCGTCATCCTGCTTAATCATGCCAGCAATGTCGGGCTTCTGAACCATCACGCCCACTACCTGCGAAGGCTGGCCCTGTTTGAAGGGTGCAAAAACCACGTTGTGGATTTTTCCTAACTTGGAAAACCGCTCTTCTCCCGCGTGCTTGCCCTTTGTAGCAGGCTTTTTGGGGAGAAGGACCTTTGCGCCTAGGAGCTCGGTTGTTTTCACGTGAAACCTCTCTATAAAAAACGGGACGTCATAAGGCGTCCCGTCACATTGCTTATAAGTGAGGCTTATGCCTCCTGGTAGCCCTCGCCAGCGTGCTCCTGCTCGTGGGATTCAACGTTCTCGATGCGAACAGCCTGAGCCTCAGCGGTTGTGGCGGTTGGCTCTGGAACAACAAAGGAGTCTGCAACAACATCGGCAGCATCTGCGACAGTGTTAGAAGCAGAGGTCACAGCGTCAGAAAGTGACTCACGGAGCTGATCCATGCGCTCGCGAGCAAGGTCAACCTTTGCGCGGAGCTCGTCGGTCTTTGCGTCAACAGTAGGCTTGACCTCGTCAATCTTAGTGCTCACAACCTTAGATGTGCGCTCATAAGAATCAAGTGCGGAATCCCATGCGTCATTGACAGCATCTGCAGCCAAAGCGCGAGTCTCCTCGCCGGAACGTGGAGCCAGGAAAAGACCAGCTACAGCGCCAGCAGCAGCACCAAAAATAGCGCCTAGAAAGAAACCAGCAGACTTCTTGCTCATAAGTACCTCCTGTTAAACAGCAAAACGCTGTACGTAATCATACCGCAATAAGGGCGTTTATCGAACGGGCTTTGGACGAGGAACGTTAATCATGTTCCAGTCGTCTGGGACGTCAGTGACCTCGGAGTCGTCCGTAGCGTCCTCAGCGGCTGTTGCCTCGGCAAGCTCAGTTGCGATGACCTCCTCGACGGGCGCCTCGGCGGCGTCGGCTGCGGGTTCGGCGACGGCTGCGGGTGCGACCTCATCGGCTGCGTCGATGCCTGCGACCTCGGCGTTGTTCTCCTCAGCGTCAGCAACCTCAGCCTCAACTGCATCAGCAGCAGCTGCATCAGCGACGTCCTCGGAGGAGTTGTCGGCAGCGTAATCCTCTGCGTCTACGCTCTCTGCCTGGGGTGCAGCGTCCGCCTCAGGTTCCGCGGAGTCTGCGAGCTCATCGGTCTTCTCGCCGTTAAGGCTCTGGATGAGCGCAACGAGGCCAGAGACGATTGCATTGATGTCTGGGTCGGCGTCCTCCTGGTTGCCATATGCCCAGTTGAGGAGCCATACAGCGCTGGAAAGCGAGGCTGCAACCAGCACGTCATCTGGACATGCGAGGATGATCTCGTAGAGGCCGCGACGGGAATCTACCAGGGAAGTCTTGCCCGAAGCAACGTCTCCCGCGAGGTTGGTCAGGGCCAGGAGCTCGACGGTTACGTGCTCAAGCAGGTGCGCAACCTCGGTGTCCTTGGCAACAAGGCCAAAGCGAGCGTCGGCGTCACCCAAGCACAGGTGATTGGAAAGACCTGGCAAAAGCTCAAGTACGCGCTCAGTTGCCTCAGCATTTTCCGAGGTCAAACGTGGCGCTTTGGCCGAAAACTCAACGGTAGCGGTCAAGTTTTTAGGTCCTACCACAACTTTTTTGATAGAAATCAACTGCGCCATTTCAACCTCTTTCTATTGGTTCACTCTATTGTAATCATTCTTTTAGTTATTCATTTTCTGATGTGTCAGAGTTTTCGCCGGCTGGCTCAGATTCACCGTCTACCTGTGGTTCTGGGGCAATTACACGCAACAAAGATAGTCGGCGACGACGCATCGACTGCACACGGAACACGTAGCCATCCTTCTCAAAAACCTCACCTGGACGAGGCAGATGATTTGCCAAATCCAGCACAAAGCCCGCGATAGTCTCGTACTCCTCGGATTCCCCAACCGGCCATCCAAGTTCAGCTGCATCATTGAGCGAGAAACGACCATCTACCAGCCACTCTCTATCAGAGAGCTGCGTCAGGTACTTGTTGTCCGGATCAAACTCATCCTCAATCTCGCCGACAATCTCCTCGACGATGTCCTCAACGGTAATAACACCCGCAGTTCCGCCGTACTCGTCAACAACAATGACCATCTGATCACGGCTTGTCTGCATCTCAGTGAGTAGTGGAATGATGTCTTTGGTGTCGGGCACGTAGTCAGCAGAACGTACGAAGCGCGCGATCTTCTCGTCACTATCGTGCTGGTCAAGCGCTGGCTCCAGCAAATCTTTGATGTGAGCGATGCCCACGATGCGGTCGATATTCTCGTGGTAGATAGGGATGCGCGAGAAGCCCGTCTGGCGCATGACGCGCAGGACCTCGGCGATAGTTGCAGTGTCCTCCATGGCGGTCATGTCAACGCGCGGGACCATTACCTCGCGGACAACGGTGTCGCCCATCTCGATGACCTCGTGGATCATGGATTTTTCTTCTTCAGAGAGGTCCTCGGAATCCTTGACGATGTAGCGGAGCTCTTCCTCGGTGACCTCTTGATGGTCGTTGGTAGTGTCAATGCCCATCAGCGTGGTAACCGCATCTGCCGAGGCAGACGTGATAAACACGAGTGGACGCGCAATCTGCATGAACGCCTTCATGGGGCCGACGACTGCTTTGGCCACTGCCTCGGAGTTTGCTAGGCCGATACTCTTTGGAACCAGTTCGCCGATGACCACGGAAAAGAATGAAACAATCAGCGTAATAGCCACGACAGCTAAAGGAAGCGCCAGGTCAGCGTGGACTCCGATACTGACCAGCCAAGCGCCGAATGGCTCGGAAAGACTTGTTGCAGCAAATGCCGAGGACGCAAAACCTACCAGGGTAATTGCGACCTGGATTGTTGCGAGGAAATATCCGCGATCAGTGGCAATGTCAATGACAGCAAGGGCTCTTGGATCGCCTTCATCCACGTCCGCCTCAAGTGCCGCGCGACGAGAGCTGACAATGGCCATCTCAGCCGCAGAAAAGAAGCCGTTTACCAGGGTAAGCAGCAGAGTTATTCCAATACTTAACGCAATGTCCATCGAGTGTATGGGCACCTACCTCTTCGAAGTTACTTTTTGTGTAGTCTATTGTACTCTAACGCGCTCTACCTTGTAGTCTTCAGGAATTTGACACAGTCTCGCCATGAAATGCTGGGAGGCTGACGGTGTCGGAAGCGGCGGCGTGATGACGTCAACTATACGATCAGCACGCTTTTCCCGCGATGCGAATCACTTTTCTGCGGTTTTCCCGCCATTTTAATGTCATACTTCTCTATTTTTCTGCGTTAATTCTGACTAACAAGCAGTTCTCAATATTTGATGCAGAATTTTGAATAACTCGCCCAATTAATTCATTTCCATGAATACGTAATTTTTAAGCTCAAAATTATGTGCCAAAAAAGGTAAAAAACCCGTTTAGTTGGAAATGAAAACTTAAAATTAGCCAATTTATCTCCAACTAAGACGATTTTTTACCGCCTTAAAAACTTTTATCTGGGCAAACGCTATATACAGAAACTTGTATTTTCCAACTAAACGGATTTTTTACCACTCCGGGGTCATTCTGGGGTCATTCTGGGGTCATTCTGGGGTCATTTCGGGGTCACTCTGGGATTATTTGCATCATTCTTACCCGCTTAACTCACCCTCTACAGCAAAAGACCCCCACATTCAACTGAATGTGGGGGGGCCTTAACCTTGCTTAATTCTCTGCTAGATTAGAGCTGCTTGCCAGCCTCGACCAGGTCCTTGACCTGCGCACGAACGGCGTCCAGGTCCTCGTCGGAAGGAAGCCAACCGATAGCGTGAACAGGCAGTGGCATGGTGAACTCTGCTGCCTCAAGCTCGGCCTGAACCATCTTTGGTCCAAGTGGAGCCCAACCGTAAGAACCAAACGCAAAGCCAATACGGTGGTCATTCTTTGGAGAAAGACCGCTCATATAAGTCAGGAACGAAGAAACGGTAGGCAGGAACTTAGAGTTCAGCGTAGGCGAACCAACGCAGACATACTTGGAATCCAAGAAGTGATACATGACGTTGGAAATGTGAGTCTCTTTGAGGTCGATGAGCTGGGCAGGAATGCCTTCAGCCAGAAAACCGTCCAGAAGAGCATGAGCCATCTTGTCGGTTGAACCCCACATGGAGTCGTACACAACCAGGGCTTTCTCCTCAAGCTTGCCGGTAGTCCACTCCTCGTACTTGGAGATGATGTCGGCAATGTGGGAACGCCATGCAACGCCGTGAGCTGGGGCGATAATATCGATGTTCTCCAGACCAATGCCCTTAACTGCAGTAACAGCAGAGTCAGCCTGACGACCGTAAGGGAGAACGATGTTTGCATAGTATTTGCGAGCCTGCTTCATAACCTCGCAGTAGTCGGACTCATCTTCAAAGCGAGTAGTTGAAGCGTAGTGCTGACCAAATGCATCGTTCGAGAAGAGGATCTTATCGTAGTCGGAATACGTGACCATGTTGTCTGGCCAGTGGACCATTGGCGTCTGCACAAAGGTCAGGGTGCGCTTACCGATGTTGAGCGTATCGCCCGTCTTTACGCCGTTGACGTTGATATTCTCGCCATAGAAAGCCTTGAGCTCCTTGACGCCCTGAGGTGCGCTTGCGTAGACCTCGGCGTTTGGCGCAAGCTCCAGAATGCGAGGAACGCTGCCGGAGTGGTCCATCTCAATGTGGTTGCAGATCAGAACGTCAATCTTTGCTGGATCGATGATGCTCTTGATGCGCTCGACCAGCTCCTCGGAGAATGGGCGCTTGACGGTGTCAATGAGCGTGACCTTCTCGTCCAGGATAAGGTATGCATTGTAGGTAATGCCCTGCTCAGTGGTGTAGCCGTGAAACTCGCGAGCATTCCAATCCAGGGCGCCTACAAAGTAGACATCGGGTTTGATTTCGACAGAACTAAGCATGTGTCCTCCAAAGACCACAGTGCGAAAATTTGACACTACAAGAATATCATTTGCTGGCTCGTGAATGTATGTTCACGTAAACTTTCCAGATAACTTTAACCCAATAGATTATGAGAAGTTGAGTTATGACTATCTATATTTCCTGTAATGGATAGTAAAAATAAGGGCTATTACCACAAGAGTAATACAGCCTAAACCAACATAAGTTGTTCCAAATCCTGAAAAGTCTAAGGCAATTCCAATTAATGGATCCGAAACTACTGATGCGATTTCTTCAATCTGATTTGATACAGAAAGTAATGTTGCGCGATTATTCTCTTCAGCGATTAAATTCATTTGATTGTTTATTAAAATACTTAAAGTGGTTGAAAATAAATTAATCGCTACATAAGTAAAAATACACACGTATATACTTGGGATTAGACCAGCGCATAACATCAAGATCGCAATCATGGAAAGAATAGCTAAAATAACGAGAAATTCTACGTTTCCTGAAAACGCAATAATATCTTCAGCGGATTTCTTATAAGAGTCTTTAAGTGTTTTTACTATCTTTGCTGTAAGCTTTGACCCAAAAAACTCGCCTAAACTTGCAGCAGCAGTAACAATCCCTAAGAACTTTATATCAAATCCCATACTGGTTAAATTTGGGGCAATAAACTGACTGTAATTACTAACTAAAATTAATGAAATTGCTGAAACTGTACAAAGCGAAATAAATATATTTGTTTTCACAATCTTTATAAGTTCCTGAAAAAATGTCTGTACATTTTCTTTCAGATTCAATTTACTAGTTCTAGTCCTTATAAATCCATCTTCTTCTGGTAGACAATTGTTTCTTCTATTAGGACTTACATCATTTTCTTTAAATTCCAAAGTGACCAATAGCCCAAGAAAATATACAAAGATCGAAATAACAAAAGGAGTCAAAGGATTGATACTAAAAAGAACAGGGGCTATTAAACGAACAGTAATTCTAATGATTGACTGAGTTCCTGTCATTTTTGAAAGAATTAGAGCATATGCTCCATTCTTCCTATCCATACCAGAATTTGCACTCGTTGCCTCGAAAAGAAAAGCACTTCCAGCTCCTGACTGCGACGCACTTGCTAAAGAAAAGAACAATTCAGAAGCAACCATTAATAAAAAGCTATTCGCAAAGGTTAAAGTCACTATTGCCACGAGTCTAGAAAAAGAAGCAATTTTTAAAACAATATGGTGTCCGCAACGATCAGATATCCATCCTGTTGGAATCTCAAGCACTACTGTAGCTATTGCTCCAACACTCTGAACTAGTGCAATATCAAAATAACTTAAACCACGCCAAAGATAATAGAGGGTTAAGATGGTCCAAATCAAAACACTTGAATTTATATAATTTGACCATTCGTAGAGCAGAATGTTCTTTTCTGTTGTTGCTAACTTTCCTTCAAACATTCATTTCCTCATTAGATTATTTCTATCCCCCATTTTGATTTCCCCATATTATAAGTTCTCCAAATAGAATTATTTCCAATCATCCTGTTGCTTTAGTGAGGCTAACTTAAAGTAATGCTCCACAGAAATATTTTCCTTGCTGTTATGTTCTTTTGACAGTGCTAACATAAATTACATAGGTCTAAAACGTATCCGGAGAGGGGAACCTATGAAAATGCTACGCGCAATGCGTGAGCCACTGAAGTATGTTCAGGGCAAAAATGCTTGTCTCGAGTTCGAAAAAGAGATGGGCTACATGGGAAAGCGCTTCCTGTTTGTTTGCTCTAACAGCGGCTACAAAGCAACCCACGACATGATCGAGCAGAGCTTCGAGGGCAAGGGCGACTACTACCGTCGCTATGAGGTCTTCGGTGGCATTTCTTCCAACGGCGAGATTAACCGCATGAAGGCTATCGTCGAGGAGGACAACATCGACGTAGTCGTCGCTATCGGCGGCGGCAGCGCTGTTGACACCGCAAAGGCAACCGCATATTACGCTGGTAAGCGCATCGTTATTCTTCCTACCGTTGCAGCTACTGACGCTCCATGCACCGGCCTCTCCGTTATTTACAACGATGACGGTTCCTTTGACAAGTACCTCTTCTACCCACAGAACCCAGATGCAGTTATGGTCGACACCCAGATCATCGCTAACGCACCTGTTTCCTTCCTGGTAGCAGGCATGGGCGACGCACTGGGCACCTACTTTGAGGGCCGCGCATCCATCCGCACCGAGTCTCCTTCCCTCGAGGGAACCGGCATTACCCGCGTTGGTATGGCAATTGCTAAGGAGTGCTACCTCACTCTTCGCGATTACGGTTCACAGGCAATTAAGGCTTGCGAGAACAACGTTGTAACCCCAGCTCTTGAGGCTATCTGCGAGGCAACCGTCTACATGAGTGGTGTCGGCGCTGACAACGTTAACTGCGCAGCAGCTCACTCCTTCTACAACGGCCTCACCTCCCTTGGTGGCCACAGCGCACCTCACGGCAACTGCGTTGCTTTTGGTACCCTGGTCCAGCTTGTTCTTGAGGGCGTTCCTCAGGAGGAGTTCGACGAGGTCCAGGACTTCTGCCTTGAGGTTGGTCTTCCAACTACCCTCGAGGAGGTTGGCATCACCACTGACGAGCAGATCAAGAAGATCGCTGAGGCTGCTTGCGTTCCTGGCGAGACCATCCACAACCTTGCTGGCGACGTCACTCCTGACGAGCTCTATGCAGCTATCGTTCAGGCTGACGCTATGGGCCGCGCTCTTAAGGCTTAAGCTTTTAGCCGCAGGTTGCGACGCAACGGCGTGCCGCAAGGTACGCCCGAGCGGCAGGTCGCAATAGGGCATCGCAACAGCACATTCACTTGATACAGAAGAGGGACCGCAAATGCGGCCCCTCTTTTTTGTTGCAGTTTTGATGTGATGGCGAGAAACGCGGACAATGCTGCAACGACAAAACCGCAGTGCGGGCGCGGCTCGTGCCGGAACGGCAGCGCAACAGCGTGGCGGCGCCTACCTACCAGCGGCGACGCACTTATAGACCAAGCGCCTACAGGCCCAGTACCTGCTTGATGTCCGCAGCAATCAGCTTGGGTTCCAGATGACTTTCTCGCATAAGCTCTGCGATGTTGACGCGGTTGTAGAAAGCCTTCTTGACGCCGTAGTTCAGCACGCGTGCGGGAGAAGTTCCCAGGTAGCTGGCGATATTCTGTCCCCAGCCGCCCTCGATAATGCCGTCCTCAATAGTTACGATGACGTCATGGTCTTTTACCAGGTTGTCGAGCAGATTCTGGTCAACGCCCGAGGCAAAGTATGGCTTAACCAGCGTGGCTTCAATTCCCAAGGTAGAGCTGAGGGCCTCAACGGTTTTCTCGCCAAGGTCGTAGAAATCGCCCAAGGCAAGAACGGCCACCTTGGAGCCCTCGCGCGTGACCTCGTAAGTGTTGAGGGTGTCGAAGTTTGTGCGGACGGAGCCCTCGGCATGGATCACAGGACCGGAAGGAATTGCGATGTAGACGGGGTGTTTGTCCTGGTCAAGCGCCCAGTCGAGCATGGCGATATACTCCTCGGCGTTGGACGGCGCGAGATACACCATGTTAGGGATGTTTGCGATCATGGAAATGCTGCTGAGGCCCTGGTGGGTGGCGGCCATCAAACCCCTAATGGAGCCGGATCCCACGATAACCGCAGGATTCTGGTTGAGCGCCAGGTCCTGAGTTAGCTGGTCGTAGGTGCGCTGGATGAAGGTTGCGCTTGAGCCCCAAACTACGTGCGCGCCCGCGTAAGCCGCGCCGGAAGCCATTGCAACTGCAGTTTCTTCGGCAATGCCCACGTCAAGGTAGTGCTTACCCAGCTCTTCTCGACGTTCCTGCGTAAGGCCAAGCAGGCCAGGAACAGCCGACATAAGCACCAAGAACTTTGGGTCAGTCTTTGCGCGCTTGAGGGCATACTCTGCAAAAATGCTGGCATACGACTCGGAAGAACCGGATGTAGGGCTCTGACCAGTCTGGATGTCAAACGGCATGTGCCAGTGCCACTTCTCCTTGTTTACCTCCGCGGGAGCGTAGCCCTTGCCTTTGAGCGTATTGATGTGGACCACGACCGGATGGGTCGAGTCTTTTACCTGCCCAAATGCGGCGATAAGAGCCTCGATGTCGTTACCGTCATTGACATACAGGTAGTCCAGGCCCATCGATTTGAAGAGGTTATTCTCGGCAGCTCCGTTGGTGCGGCGCAGCTCAGCGAACTGGTCGTACATGCCGCCGTGGTTCTCGGCGATGGACATCTGGTTGTCGTTGAAGACAATGATAAAGTTGCTGTTCAGCTCACCAGCAACGTTCAAACCCTCAAGAGCCTCGCCGCCGGACATGGATCCGTCGCCGATAACTGCGATGATGTTCTCCTTGCCGTCCATGATGTCGCGAGCCTTTGCCAGGCCAAGCGCCAGACTGATGGACGTGGAAGTGTGGCCGATTTTGAAGAGGTCATGCGGGGTCTCGGCGGGATCGGTGTAAGGAGACACCGAGTCGTAAAGCGCGGGATCCATGTATGCCTGCTTGCGGCCGGTGAGCATCTTGTGGGGATACGTCTGGTGCGAGACATCGTAAACGATATGGTCAACGGGCGAATTGAACACGGTATGGAGCGCGATAGTTGCTTCGACGATGCCAAAGTTTGGACCAAAGTGGCCGCCATGATTTGACTCCATGACCAGCAAGTTGTCGCGAATCTCCTGCGCAAGTACTGCACGAGCCTCCGCGTTCAGCTTCTTTACGTCTTCTGGTCCATTGATATTCTCTAGGTACATGTGCGGCCTTTCTTGGATTTAAACTACTGTCACGAATAACATCGCCATCTCAACGCTGTTTGTCTGAAATACGTACCCAGATAGCCGCCACGCAATACCGACAGGCAAGAAAATAAGCCACATGAGTAAGTAAGTTCTAGAAGCTTGCGCCCACGATCAACCATACCGTACGGGCAACATCATTAGTTGCTTGTACTGTTTTGCTGACGGTTGAAGATGGTTGAACATGGCTGAACACACCTATGTCGGATAATCTGTCAAAAAGACGTATACATGACGCCGAAAATAGCTAAGGCGTGCAGATTATCGTCATTAGGTGTGTAATATGCCCGTAATTGAGCAGATTATCCGACATAGGTGTGTTGCTTAGAACTGAAATTTACCTATAGTTAGATTTTTTATATTTCTCTATTCATTTTCCAGTATATTAGACGAAGTTTATGCATAGAAATGTATATCAAGTGGCGAGGCTCTTTAATTGTCAGACATTGAGCCCCCAGTTGTCCGGTTATCTTGATTAAGAACTGGACGATTTCTCAGCGAGGCGCGGCTAAACTGCACCATTTTGTACGCCAAGCCTAAAAGCCGGCGCTCAATCACATTGCAGGAACACAAAAGAACCCTCGCACCTGAAAGATGCGAGGGTTCTTGCTTGAAACGCTTTATCTACCTGCGGTTTTACGCTCGCAGGGGTACCATGCTTGCAACGGCTTCGTGCCGTGCTCGCAGCGCCTGCCGTGCTCGCAGCGCCTGCCGTGCTCGCAGCGCGTCCACGCCCGCAGCGCCTGCCGCGCCCGCAGAGTGCGTCTGACCTGCAGCTTAGCGCTCGCCAGCGGCGCGACGCTCGGCGTACTCGGCAGCAAGACGAGCCTGGATGTCGTGCGGGACCTGCTCGTATCCTGCTAGCTCAACGGTATATTCGCCCGTTCCGCGCGAGAGGGACCTCAGCCTTGTAGCGTAATCGGTAACCTCAGCGTATGGAATCGTCGCCTTAATGGTGGTTTCACCAGCGGAAACGCCGGTGCCGGAAGACATTCCCTCAACGCGACCGCGAGAAGCGGAGACGTCGCCCATGACGGAACCTGCGTAGCTGTCTGGAACGGTAATCTCCAGGTGAGCCATAGGCTCCAGGAGAACGGGTTCTGCCTGGTCAACAGCCTTCTGGAAACCAATACGAGCAGCGGTCTTGAATGCCATCTCGTTGGAGTCAACTGGGTGGTAAGAGCCCTCGTAAACAGCAACTTTGACGTCAATCATAGGATATCCAGCCAAAACGCCTTCGCGCATGGTCTCCTGGACGCCCTTATCAATAGCGGGGATGAAACCGCGTGGAATGTGGCCGCCTACGATTTCGTCCACAAACTCGTAGCCTGCGTCTGGGTTTGGCTCAATGCGCAGCCAGCAGTCGCCGTACTGGCCAGAGCCGCCGGTCTGCTTCTTGTGCCTACCCTGAGCGCTTGCAACTCGACGGATTGTCTCGCGATATGGAATGCGAAGCGCAACCTTATGTGCGGAAACGCCGGCTCGCTGCTCAAGACGCTCGAGAAGAACGGCTACTTGTGCCTCTCCAATTGCAGAAACAATGGTCTGGCCGGTGTCCTCGTCACGCTCAACCTTAAGAGTTGGATCGGCGTCGGCGGCCTTCTCCAGGAACGCGAAGAGCTTGCCCTCAGTACCGCGCTCATCAGGCTCAATGGCCGTGCGGTACAGGGAGTTGGGGAACCTGAATGCGGCGGCCTCAACCTTGCCGGTAACGGAAAGCGTGTCGCCCGTCATGGCCTCGAGCTTTGGAACTACCACAATGTCGCCGGCTGCAGCGGTGCTCACATCAGCTGTTTCTTTGCCGCACATACGATACAGGTGAGAAAGGCGCTCGGGCTTGCGTGTGCGAGCGTTGATAAGCTCAATACCTGCAGAAACAGTACCTGCAAGCACCTTTACAAAGGTAAGCTTGCCGTTCTGTGGATCCTGCAGCGACTTGAAAGCAAACGCAACGGGGCGCTCGTCATCAGGTGAAATATCAAGCTGCTCGCCATTGACCAACGGAATGCGGCCAAAGTCGGACATAGTTGGGAACCAGCCGTCAACGGCGTCAAGCAAGGAGATGACGCCCTCCTCGCGAACGCAAGAGCCCGAGAAAACAGGAACAAAAATGCGCTCCATAAGAGCCTTGCCCAGCAGACCCTCGAGCTCTTCCTGCGTAATCTCTCCGCCCTCAAGGTAGCGCATCATCAACTCATCGTCGGCCTCAACAACCAGCTCGGTCAGGGCAGCACGAGCAGCCTCTGCCTCTGCTTGGAACTCAGCAGGAATATCAGTGACCTCAGGCTTGCCATCTACCAGCTTGCGCGCCTTCTGATGGACAACGTCAATGATGCCGGAGAATGCCTCGCCAGAGCCCATTGGAATGGTCACTGCACCAAGCGAGGAGCCAAAACGGTCCTGAAGCATAGCCATTGCGGTCTCGTAGTCTGCATCAAGGCGATCCAGGCGGTTGATAAACAGTGCACGGCAGAGAGACAGGTCCTCGGCAGCAAACCAAAGCCTGGTGGTGATAGTGCCAGGTCCACTAGCTGCATCAACAACAAACAGCGCAGTCTCAACAGCGCTCATTGCCGAATAGGCGTCACCCACAAAGTCAGGATAGCACGGTGCGTCAAGCACGTTAATGCGTATATTTTCCCAGGTAATTGGTGCGATAGTAGTAGAGATAGAGAATCCGCGCTCTGACTCTTGTGAATCGTAATCAAGCGTGGGCTTTGTGCCTGCGTGGCCGCCTAAACGAGTGGTTGCACCCGTCAGATGCAGCATTGCCTCGGCAAGCATGGTTTTGCCCACGCCACCTTGGCCCACCAGGACCACATTCTTTACCTTAGAAACATTTTTTTCGGCCATGATGCCTCCTCTGACTGCGGCAAGCAGCCGAGAAGGTCAGCCGATAGTACGCGCCCGAGTCTAGCGCGATATGCCTCGGCCCTTCCTGCTACTTACCGAACAAGAAAACCTCTAGCCACCCTACCGTACCGCAAAGCACAAAAAGAGACACCCACCATTCGATAAACGACATGTGGTGGGTGTCTCAAAGTTTCTTCTCGACAGAAGAATTTGTGATGTTGCCGCAGGTAGATGATGTGAAATCGCAGAACGTCACCCTTGTGCATCACAAAAGTTAGATTCTAACTCCTCGGTGAACGGTGTTGTTAAAGATCAGATAGCCGATAATTGCGTTCACCAGCGACAGCGTAACAAAGATAATGTTTGGCAGCGTCTCGTTAATCACGCCCGTTGACGAGCTAAATGATTCGATAACCGGAACAATCATCATCATGAACGTTCCGCCGATAACAAACATGGAGCCCAGCGTGCCCGCAAGAGAAGATACGGTGACCGAAAGGCTTCTCTTGGTGATATCGATGACAGAAGTCCAGTCAAAGTTTGGTCGGCGGATATCAATGGCCAGGCCCACGTTAGACACCAGGAACACAATGCAGAGTGGCAGAATGACGTTTCTCAGGGCCGTTTCAATGGTGATGTGACCAGGAATCAGGAAGAAAATCTGAGTCACAACACTAAAGATGAGCACGTAGATCATGTTAACGGCAATCTTTGCGCCAAAAATCTGCTTTGGAGATACAGGCATAGTCGCCATCAGCCAGTTTGAGCGGCCTTCCAGCGAGTACGAAATGGCGGCGGAGTTGGCGGCGCAGAACATCGAGGTGCCAAACCAGGTGGTTATCATGCCAAGGATGGTTCTTGCCAGAGGTAGATAGCGCGGGACCTCGGACGCAGGAACAAAATAGGCCACGATAGACGACGTGCTAAAGAACATAGAAATAAAGGCGAGAATAACCATCAGCAAGCAGCCAAAAAGCATGTTTATAAAGACTGCTGGATAGCCCGTGATGGTCTGAATTTCTTTTCTGATCAGGGCAACAAATGGCGTCGCAGACTTGGTGGAAATCTGTTTAGTGGTGAACTTCTTCTGGACCTTGTCCTCGCTTACCAGCGCATTAATGCGGTCGTTGAAGCGAGAAATAATTGCCACGATTGCCGCAGGAGCTCCAACAGAGACCAGCGCAAACAGCAAGAAGCTAACAAGGGAACCAGAATTAAAGAAATCCGCAATCCACAGTGATGGAAGATAAACTACGCCAACTGAACTTGCAACGTTAAAGACGGTATCACGGAAGTTATCCACCACACCTGGGACAAACTTGTCCGCGTTGAAAGATACCGTAAAGATAAAGAACAGATACGCGACCATAAAGAAAAGGCCAAAAACGCCGCCAATGACCATTCCCAAGTTCTTAAAGTGCAGTTTTGCAGCAAGGGCTGCAACCGCAAAAGCCAAGAGAATTGCAGCAGAAACTGCAAGGTTAGGTCCAAGAAGAAGCGCAAACAAAGCGCCAATCAAACGTGGAAGCGTGACTGCCTCAAAGCTAAAGTAAGCCAAAAAGACTGGCAGCATAATGGTGATAGACCAGATACCCTCTGCAGCATAAAGAGCAGCTACGCGAGAATAGATAATGGTGCTCTTTTTGATTGGCAACGACATGATAAAGTCGTAATCCTTGTACGCAAAAAGCACGCCATTGGCCTTTACAAATGTCAAAATAACACCAGGTAGAGCACCAGCTAGAATTCCTGCGAGAGGCAGCAGCCTTGTGAAGCCGGCAATGGCTAACGTTGTTGAAACGCCGTAGATGTAGACCATCATAAAGAGTGCGCCAACAACTGCAAAAACGCCACCGACAATAGGCAGAGCGTTTGCGCCAACCTTTTTCTCAAAATTCTTTCGAGCACCTATAACCTGCGTAGTCCAAATCATGGTTATCTGAACCTTAAGCAGCATCCAGAACACTTTGAGATCGGAAGGCAGCTTGAGCTCAGAGCGATCGAGAACAGGAACTTGACCAGCGCTTACTTGAGCTGGAATAAACACATCTCCTGAAAGTTGCAGGTTCTGCTCAGGCACATCGGGGCGCTGAGGAGCCTGTGGAACGTTGTTTGCCATGACTAGTTCTCCTTAGGGAAGGAGGGAGGAACTGGAGCGCCTGGAGGTACTGGTGCGCCGGGTACAGTTGGAGCCGCAGGTGCCGCAGGTGCCGCAGGGGCTGCTGGTGCTGCCGGTGCGGCGGGTGCGGCGGGTGCTGCTGGGGCTGCTGGAGCCGCTGGAGCAGCGGGGGCTGCAGGTGCAGCTGGTGCTGCAGGTGCAGCCGCGACAGGCGCGCCAGGAATGACTGGCTGAACAGCTGCGCCGTCCTTTGTGGTAGCCATGTCCTGAGCAATCTCGGCAGAAACGCCAGGAGCGCCTGCCTCAAGGCCAAGGAAGACTTCCTCAAGTGAAGCATTACCGCGAATCTCGTCCGTTTTACCTGCAGCAAGAAGCTTGCCCTGACGAATAATTGCAATTTTATTGCAGAGTTTCTCGACAACCTCAAGAACATGTGACGAGAAGAACACAGCAGATCCGCGGTCGGCAAGCTCGTGCAGCATCTTCTTCAACTCGAAGCTTGCTGCTGGATCCAGGCCAACAAATGGCTCGTCCAAAATGATAAGCTTTGGCTCGTGGAGTAGGGCGGAGATCAGAACCAGTTTCTGCTTCATACCGTGAGAGTAGCTGCCAATGGCATTTGCCAGGGAATCAGTGATGCCCAGGCGGTTGGCTAGCGTAGTAATGCGCTCGACGCGGTTCTCCGCAGGAACGCCAAAGATGTCACTGACGTAATTGAGGTACTTAATGCCGCTCATGAACTCGTAAATGTCTGGGTTATCTGGGACGTAAGCGATGACCTGCTTTGAGCCAACAGGGTCAACCAGCACGTTCTTGGAGTCCACAAAGATGACGCCGCCTTCAAATGGCTGAGCACCAACGATGGACTTGATAAGCGTTGTCTTACCTGCGCCGTTGTGGCCGATAAAACCGTAGATGTCGCCAGGCATAACGTCGAGCGAAAGATCAGAAACGGCCACCTTAGAGCCATACTTCTTGGTAAAGTGCTGAACGCTCAGCACGGGAACAACCTCGCCAGGTGTCGCTGGAGCTGGGGCCGGTGCAGCAGAAGCTGCAGGCGCAGCAGCGGGAGCAGCAGGTGCGGGAGCCGCAGGAGCAGCAGGAGCTGCGGGTGCGGCGGGCGCGGCAGGTGCAGCAGGCGTAGCGGGAGGTACAGGAGCGTTAGGAACAGGTGGCTGTGGAATGTTGTCGGCCATGTTAGTTTCCTTCTTCCATCTTGTCTGTCTTATTCACACGAGTGTTATTTGCTTTTGGAGTGCGCTTTGCCCTTCTCAGAGCATCGCGCAAAATCCATTCTACCTGAGCGTTAGTTGAACGCATGTCGTCTTGCGCCCAGCGTTCAACCGCCTCCCAAACTTCTGGAGCTACACGAAGTGGATATTGTTTGCGAGGTGCCATGGGTTTCTCGCCATGCTTTACTGCTGCAAGGAACCGGTATTAAGCACAGGCTGGGCCTCGGACTCGCCGCAGAGAACAACCATAAGGTTGGAAGCCATGACAGCCTTGCGGTCCTCGTCGAACTCAACAACGCCATTCTCGGAAAGCTGAGTGAGAGCCATGTCAACCATAGAAACGGCACCCTCAACAATCTTTTTACGTGCAGCGATGATTGCCTCTGCCTGCTGGCGGCGGAGCATTGCCTGCGCAATTTCTGGAGCGTAGGACAGGTGTGTGAGGCGAGCGTCGTCAACGGTGATACCAGCAACGGAAAGATTGCGGCTCAGCTCGGACTGAAGCGCCTCGGAGACCTCCTCGATGTTGGAGCGCAGAGTAATTGCGGTGTTGGACTCGGACTCGTCCTCCATGTGATCGTAGCTGTAGATGCTCGCGACGTGCCTGAGCGCAGTCTCTGCCTGCATAGCAACGTAGCTGTCGTAGTCATCGACGTCAAAGAGAGCCTTTGCGGTATCGCTGACGCGCCAAACAACAACCTCGGCAATCTCGATTGGGTTGCCCATGCGGTCGTTGACCTTGAGGACGTCGCCGTTCAGCGTGCGAGCACGAGTGGAAATGATGGAGGTGTGCACGTTGACACTTGGAGTAACGCCTGCAGCGAGAGAAGAAAGATCACCCACGTTTGTAGAAAGAGTCTTGGCATAGTAAGGATTTGCCCAACGCAGACCCTCGTCCTTAACGGTTCCGATGTACTTACCAAATAGCACGCAAACCTTCGCCTGACCAGGCTGAAGACTGAATAGTCCGCTCGAAACAAACAAACCTGCAAAGAAGAATACCAGCGCACCAATGATGCTTGGGAACGATGGGTCCAGGCGAGGATTTCTGTCTGCAGCGATAGCGCTGAGTACAAAATTAGCCAAAAACAGGGCTGCAACTGCAAAAAGAGCAATGGTAATCAGCAGGAACAGCCAACCACTCTTGGACTTAATGATTTTCTCGGTGCTCATAAGATCTCCTTTGTGACAATGAGCCTTCTGTTGGCATCATTGTGATATCACTTTGATTACAAGTCAATAGAAATTTTTATTTAAATATTATTTAAAAATTGCAGGTAAGGAGGTGGTTTTGACGGCCTCGGCGCGTGGCATGAGACGAGCGGTGAGAAAAACGCTTGATGCGGCGCATGGCGAGAAGGTCGCTGCACGCAACGAGAAGGTCGTCTCTTCGAGAAAAGTAACCGACCTGTAAGGCTTGGACTAAGCGCGCCTGATTTCTGCAAAGAATCTGTAACTTTTGCCTAAAAACGTCAAAGAATCTGTGGATTTGCCTGATTTCTACAAAGAATCTGTATCCAAAACACAGATTCTTTGCACTTTTAAGGCGGGCTTTGAAGCGTGCTCGAGATTGCCCCTCCATGGAGCCTGATTTTCTCACCATGTCTGAACGATTTGCCGGTTTTTCTCATCATGTCTGAGTAAATTTACTCAGACATGATGAGCTTTTCAGGCTCGCAATCAGAGCCAATCAAAAAAACGGGGAGAGGCAGCTTGGTCGCGTAAAAACACACCTCGGGAGAAGCCCCCAAGGTGTGTTCTGTGTGCAATATTGCCTGGTTGCAGGCCATGTTTTCGGACGTGATGGCAGTCGCAACTGGCCGCCGGCGCTGAGCTCGCAGCCGGCGTGCGCCGCGCTAGTCAATACGAGCGTCCACCTCAAGCCAGCCAAGCTGGTCGATGTTGCCCTTGACATGCTCGCAAGACTTACGCCATGCCTCAATCTCGGAGTCGGAAAGCTCGGGCACAAAGACCTTCTCGACACCATTGGCGCCGATAACTGCAGGAAGTGAAGAGTAGAAGCCAGAAACGCCATACACGTCGTTGAGCAGCGTGGAAACTGGCGTAATCAGCTTGGTGTCGTGGACAATAGCCTTGATGACCTCGACAGCTCCGTTTGCAATGGAGTACTCGGTGCACTGCTTGCCGCTGTAAGTGACGTAACCGCCCATGCGACCAGCCTGCTCAAGCTCTGGGAGGTTAAAGGTCTTGCCCGTCTGAGCTGCAACTTCGTCGAGGGTAAGGCAGCCAATGGAAACGTGCGACCAGCAAGCAAACATGCCGTTGCCGTGCTCGCCGAGCATCCAAGCGTTGATGCAAGACGCTGGATAGCCGGTAGCGCCGGAAAGCGCATGACGGAGTCGAGCGGAGTCCAGCGTGGTACCGGAACCGATAACCTTATTTGGATCGGCACCAGTCAGATACTGGAGCTCAGTGGTAACAACGTCGCATGGGTTTGCGATGTTGACCCAAACTCCATCGAAGCCTGCGTCTGCAATGCGCTTGGCAAACTTCTTTGCCTCGTCAGTGGTGACGAAGAGCTCGCCATCGCGGTTGCCTGCAGCAGCAGCTACATGACCTGCGGCGTTAACAATAATGTCACAGCCAGCAAGCTCCTCATAACGGTCATCAAGCTCATAGACACGAGCAGGGTGTGGATAAAATGGCATTGCGTCCAGCAGGTCGTTTACCTGAGCCTTGCAGAGGACCTCATTTGTGTCGCTAATGTAGAGCTCAGTTGCAAGTCCCTGGTAAAGTAGGGCGTTTGCAACATGTGCGCCAACATGATTAGCGCCGATGATGCCAATTTTGCTGATGAGAGCCATAGTCCACCTCTTTTGTCTCGCCAAAATACTGTGCCTGTTAGCTTAACGGTTTTCTAGACAAACGGGAAACGATACAAAAAATGAAACATATTAGATACAACAATCCCCTCAACGTGCCATTTAAGCCCGCAAACGGTATAGTAGTAACCCAAGATTTGGAGAGGAACTATGGGATACAAGACACCAACATGCTCTATTGCGCGTAGCTGCGGAGGCTGTGAATGGCTTTCGGTCCCCTATCCTATCCAACTTAAGCGCAAACAAGCGCAGGTAGAGGAACTTCTCGCCCCGCTAGCAAGCATCAATAACGTAACTATCGAGCCCATCCGCGGAATGGACGAGCCCCTGGCGTATCGTCATAAGGCAGCAACGCCATTTGCGCCGGGCAAAGGTCGCACGGTTCGCTCCGGTTTCTACGCAAGCGGAACGCACAAAATTATTGCTTCAAAGGAATGCCTGGTAGAAGACGGTCGAGCTCGCGCCATCCTCAACGATGTGGCGTATCTTGCCGGCCAGCTCAACATCCATGCTTACCAGGAAGATCGCGGCAAGGGAGCGCTGCGCCACGGCGTAGTGCGCTGCGGATATGCCACCGATGATGTCATGCTGGTACTGGTGGTCAATGGTCAGCACCTGCCTCACGAGCAGGAGTTTATTGCCGCACTTCGCAAGGCACATCCTGAACTGACCAGCATCTTCTTGAACGTCAACCAGAAGCGCACCAACGCAATCTTAGGGCGAGAAACCCGTCTGCTTTGGGGCTCAACGTCTATGAACGACAAGCTTTTGGACTGCACGTTTGAGATTGGCCCAACCAGTTTCTACCAGACGAATCCTCAACAAACCGAGGTGCTCTACCAGCTGGCCATCGACGGCGCTCTGGCTGGCTCCGAGCAAGCCAGCTCTGCACAGGTAGGTGCCGCGTTGACCGACGCTTCCACTCAGGCAGCCACTTCCGCGCAAACCGGCAACCTGCGAGTTCTTGATGCTTACTGCGGTACGGGAACCATTGGACTTTGCTTGGCGCACGCTGCTGAAGCTCAAGGTATCAACCTCTTACTCACTGGCGTTGACCAGGTTGAAAACAACATTCAAATGGCTCGCAGAAACGCTCGAAACAATAAACTTGAAGCCGAATTTATCTGCGATGATGCCACTCGCTACATGCAAGCTCTGGCAAAAGACGGTCAGAACTTTGACGTTATTATTCTTGATCCACCTCGCGCAGGCTCAACGCCCACCTTCCTCAAGGCGACTGCTCAGCTAGCCCAGAAGAAAATCGTGTACGTGAGCTGCAACGTTGTAACGCAGGCCAGAGACCTCAAGGTTCTTCTCGACAGCGGGTTTGCCATTGAGCGCGTGACACCTGTGGACATGTTCCCCCACACCAAGCACGTTGAGTGTGTTGTAGTGCTTTCTCGGGTTTAGATTAAAGGCACAAACTGATTCGAGCAGCTATGAAAACGGTAGAATTTGGAAAACAACATAACGACGTAATCATGCTGCTTCATGGTGGCGGTTTGTCTTGGTGGAATTATAAAGCCGAGGCTGAACTACTGAAGAATCAATATCACGTTGTGCTACCAATTCTTGACGGACATGCAGGTAGTGACAATGATTTTATAAGCATCGAGAAAAACGCAAGTCGGCTCATTTCTTGTATCGATAAAGAATTTGGAGGCTCAGTTCTCCTTATTGGAGGCCTGTCCCTTGGCGCGCAGATTTTAGTAGAAATGCTGACACAACGAAGCTCAATTTGCCAAAACGCTGTCATTGAAAGTGCGTCTGTCATTCCGTCCAAGCTGACAAATCTCCTGATCAAACCAACGTTTTCTCTAAGTTATGGCTTAGTAAAAAAGAAGAGCTTTGCTCAAATGCAATTTGACTATCTTCATATTCGTAAAGATTTATTTGAAGACTATTATCGTGACACGTCACAAATTTCAAAAGAGAACATGATTGCATTCTTGGAAGCAAATGCATCCTATGAGATAAAACCCAACCTTCAAGATGTCTACATCAACACCCATATACTTGTCGGCGAAAAAGAACAGAAAAAGATGATCCGTTCAGCAGAACAATTGCATAAGGCACTGCCTGGTAGCGTTCTTGAAATAAAGAAAGACTTATATCATGGCGAGTATTCCATCAATTACCCAGAGGAGTATACAAAAGAACTCCTAGACATGATTTGCTACATATTAAATAAATCAGCGTGACTTCCCGTACGAGAAGCAACAAGTATAAGCTCATCTTCGTGAATGGCATAAATCAAAAGCCAGTCTGGTCGAATATGGCATTCTCTAAACCCTTGGTAGGGTCCAGTAAGAGCGTGGTCTTTGTGTTTTAGGTCTAAAGCTTCCCCGGCGCAGAGTTTGTCAAGCACCTCTTGAAGTGGAGATATATCAAGACCTCGCTTTTTAATGCGCTTGTAATCCTTCCGAAACTTAGAAGTTGCTTGAAGTTTAAGCATATAACTTAAACCCTTGCATTGAGATCTTCAAACAGCTCATCTGTGGTGTTGTAGGATGTTGCTTGAATTTTACCTGACATGATATCGCGTGCTTCTTCCATAGCAGCCAGTGTTTCAGCATTAAACTTTGGGATTTCCACTTTAAAAGGAAGGCCACCGTGCAAAACGCACTGGCGTAAGAAGATGTTTACGGCGCTTGACATATCGATACCGAGTTCTTTAAACAGTTCATTTGCTTCTGTTTTGACATTACTATCGATGCGAATTTGAGTAGGACTTGTTGCCATAGTATCAGCTCCTTTTAAGGTGATTTTGATACAAATGGTATACGTTGTCAATCAGTATACGGATGTATTCTCGATTTGTTTTGTTTGTCCGACGTTTTTTCCTCTTGAATTCTCAAAGCAAGTGCAACGTTTAATGATGGTAGACTTCTCAAAGGCACTTACAACTCAGGAGCTCCCGTGATTATAAAAAACGAAATACCTCTTTTAGAATATGACGATGCCTCCTCAGAGGTTATTTCAGCAGATCACGAATGGACCGCAGGCCGGCTGCCAGAAAAGTGCCTCTTTGCATTTCTTGGAGACGTCGTCCATGATTACGCTAAAGAGCACGGAGCAGAAGTCGTAGAAACAATCGTGACCGTTTCTCGAGATATTAAAGTCTACGTTTTAGATTCATATGGCGAGAAAATCTGTTTAGTTCAATCCCCTACTGGATCTGCTTCATCCACACAGGTAATGGACATACTGGTTACCTGTGGATGTAAGAAAATAATTGCAGTTGGTTCATGCGGCGTTCTAAAAGAGATACAAGAAAATGCCTTTCTCGTCCCAACCAAAGCTCTTAGAGCGGAAGGGACGTCCTATCACTATCTTCCAGCATCAAGATACATAGAGCTTGATGAGGAGCCAATTTCTGCCATAGAAGAGACCTTCAAAAAAGACGGCCTCCCTTTTGAGACGTGTACTACCTGGACTACTGATGGCTTCTTC
Source organism: Lancefieldella sp. (assembly GCF_057237245.1). Taxonomy (NCBI): domain Bacteria; kingdom Bacillati; phylum Actinomycetota; class Coriobacteriia; order Coriobacteriales; family Atopobiaceae; genus Lancefieldella; species Lancefieldella sp. The sequence goes on along the minus strand of NZ_DBHHJM010000003.1, from coordinate 35,620 downwards.
CGTGAGACAAAAGATATGGTTGAGTATCGCCTACAAGAAGGATGCTCAGTTGTAGAGATGGAATGCTCGGCGCTTGCTGCTTGCTGCAGAAAACGAGGGGCGCAGTTTGGACAATTCCTCTTTACAGCAGACTCTTTGGCAAACGTTCACGAATATGACGAGAGGGACTTTGGCAAAGACTCCCATGAAAAGGCACTGCTTCTTGGCCTGGAGATAGTAAAGAACTTTACCTAAGCCATTACTGAGCATCCACCCTCTCTGCGCTCTATAAAATTTAAGCGTACAATTGTTAGTATGTTCTACTTAGCTTTTCATCAGGGCATTTTTTACGACTAGTGAGGCTCGTATGAAAGTTCAGCAGCTCATCAAAGAAACGTGCGCGATAGTCTCTGAAGACCTCGGCAAAGCAAAAGCAGATCAGATTGCACAGGCAGCTCAAACGCGATTCGAGGCGCTCTGTACAGAAAATGCATCCGATTCCAAAGAGCTCCGCGCTCACTCTTACAAGCGCATTTACCCTGGTATTGCAGTCTATGAAGCTCTGCGCGCAGAGGGCATCCCACAAGAAAAGGCCGTCTGGTATATTCGCGAATATTTCCAGCGATTTGCTGCCAAACGAGTCCCACTCTTCCAATGGGCCATCAAAACGTTTGGTCTTGCACGCAAGTTTCCTCGCCTCTTTAAATCAGGTATCGAGAAAAGCTGCACATCAAGCGCAGGATTTGCCTTTGAGTATCCAGAAAGCCATGGCAACGAAGCGCGCCTCACTATTGTGAGCTGCCCCTACTATGAGATAACCAAAAAATATGGCTGCCCCGAAATAACCGCTGCATACTGTGATAGCGACGATGCAGGATACGGTAATTTGCATCCACAGCTTATCTGGGGCCGCACAAAAACCATAGGCCACGGTGGCGATTGTTGCGATTTTCTCTTAGAGTATAAGGAGAACTAACCGCAGGTAGACGCTGTTTGCCTGCACCGTCGCTAAAATTTTGTCATCTATATGACGCGCTTTGAGCACGTTTACTAGGAGTTTTTTATGCAAGAAAATCGTATGTTTTCCGACGTCAAGCAGGCAAAGAGACTAACTCCAGCTTGGCTTAGTCCCTTTTTAGCCGTTTTCTTGTTGGTCGTTGGGCAAATTATTGGCGCCATTGTAATGACCATCTCAGCAGCACTTATTATTGCCCCTTACTACATGGCGCACCCAGATCTTCCAGATCGCCTTTCCGATTCCCTCAATCTGAGAGAGATTTTTGGAGACTACTATCTTCTGGTAACGCTTCTTTCCTTTGTCTTTATTGCAGGTCTCTTTTTCCTGTGGGTAAAACTCTTTGAAAAACGTCCGATTGCTACCCTAGGATTTTACAAAGACAACTGGAAGAAAGAGCTGTTCAAAGGCTTTGGTCTAGGAATTCTTCTCTTCTCTGTTGTGATGTTGATCCTCATTTTGACCGGATCTTATCAATTAGTTGGCACTACTTTTACGCCTTATGCATTCGGCTTTGTTCTTCTCACTATTCCGTTTTGGCTGATTCAGGGCGGAACAGAAGAACTTATCACGAGGGGCTGGCTTCTTCCTGTCATGGCAGAGAAGTCCAATAAAATTATTGCAATCGTGGTTTCGAGCAGTCTATTTGGTCTTCTCCATATGTTTAACAGCGGCTTTACCATGCAGTCTCTGATTGACCTGATTCTTTTTGGCATCTTAGAGACGTTCTATATCATCAAAACTGACAATCTCTGGGGAGCCGCTGGCATTCACGGAGCCTGGAACTTTGCTCAGGGCAACATCTTTGGAGTTCTGGTAAGCGGTAGCACTACAGGCAGTTCTTTGCTGCAGTTTGCCCCTGGCAGTGGCCCGGATTGGCTTACCGGCGGTAGCTTTGGCGCAGAAGGTTCCATCGTTTGCACACTTGTTATGCTGGTAACTATCCTGATTCTTGCCTATCAGCTCAGGAAATCTGGCAAGCTCTTTACAAAGAAGCCTACCGAGAAACCCGGTGAGCCCACAAACGCTTCTTCATAACTAACCAAATTTCATTAAATTCTAATTTCATAGATAGTTTGATTTTCTTGTCACCTCCTCCTTATAATTAAAATAACAAAGGAGGAGGTGTTTTATGTCAAAGAAACAAATCAATCTATTTGTAGGCTCTATCGGAGCTTTTATCGGAGTATTTGTTTTTATCGCTTATATTCCACAAATTATTGCAAATCTACAGGGAGTAAAGGCTCAACCTTTTCAACCGCTATTTGCAGCAGTTTCTTGTCTAATTTGGGTCATCTATGGTTGGACTAAAGAGCCCAAAAAGGACTGGATTCTCATTATTCCAAATACTGCTGGTGTAATTTTAGGTGGATTAACATTCCTCACCGCTTTATAGTGATTAAGCAGCAAGTTTAATTTAGAAATCCGACAGCACCTAATGGTGTTGTCGGATTTTAATTAACACGCATCTCACCTCTGTAGCCATTCTTGACACTTTTTTCGTTCTACATCATAAACAAACTCAACAAACTAATTCTTAGACATCCATTCCCGGAAAGCCAATCTGTCGCAGCGCCTCATACAGCACAATGGCGGCAGCATTTGAAACGTTTAGCGCACTGACCGAGAACTCGTTAGGATCGATAAAGTTTCCGCAGATATCCTGCTGCAAAAGCGCTGGGTGAGCATACTGGTCATCGCCATCAAGCGCATCGTGCTTTTGGCTCCAGTCCTCGCGATTGACCAGGCTAGCAGAATCTTGCAGCATTGGGATTCTCTCGCACTCGTCAGCATGCTGTGCCAGAAGCTCCTCGGATAATCCCAGGCTTTCCTTACCAAAGATAAGGTAATCCCCATCGCAATACGTTGCCTGCGTATAGGTCTTTTTAGCTTTCTTAGTCAGAAAATGTAGCGGGGATCTACTGGTTGCGGAGGTGCCGTCGACCGTGGAGACAGCGTCGTGTGCAGCGTCCCCAGCAGGTGCGCCAGATGCTCGGGCTAGACCGTTCTTCTCCAGAAATTGATCCCAGTTATCGTAGACAGAAACGTTAAGGCTTTGCCAGTAGGCCATGCCTGCTCGTTTGAGGCTTTTGTCATCAAGCGAGAAACCCAACGGGCCCACTAAGTGCAAGTGAGTCCCGCTCACTACGCAGGTGCGACCAATGTTTCCCGTATTTGCAGGAATCTCGGGCTCTACCAGTACAACGTTGAGCATAGGTTATGCCAGAACAAAGCTGGTCAGGAAGGCAATAAGTCCGCCAAGCGCCATGGTGGCTGGCAGCGTCACAAACCAGGCGGCAATAATCTTGCGCGCAACACCCCAGCGTACGGAGCTGCGACGACGAGCAGATCCTGCGCCCATAATGGATGTGGTGATGACCTGCGTAGTGGAAACTGGTGCGCCAAGTGCAGTCATAATCTCAATTGCAACGGTAGAACTTGTTTCGGCGACAAAGCCAATAACTGGCGTGAGCTTGGTAACGCCATCGCCAACGGTACGCATAATGCGGCCGCCGCCAATGGAGGTGCCCAATGCCATGGTGGTAGCGCAGAGTAGTTTGACCCACAGAGGGATGCCGTTAGAAGGGTCGTGAAGACCGGCGGTTACCAGCGCCAACGTGATGATTCCCATGGTCTTCTGAGCGTCATTATTGCCGTGGCTGTATGCCATAAACGCAGCTGAGAGCACCTGAAGACGGTGGAAGAGACCGTTTGCCTTTTTAGGTGGCCATTCAGCAAAGATCTCAAATACCAGCTTCATAATAAAGTAGCCCAGGGCCATACCAATAAGAGGCGAAGTAAACAGAGGAATAACAACTTTCTCTAGGACACCCGCCCAAAGAATGTGACCTGTGCTGCCGGTAAAAACAATGGTTGCACCAATAAGGCTGCCAATAAGTGCATGCGAAGACGAACTTGGGATTGAGAACCACCAGGTAAAGAGGTCCCAAACAATGGCGCCCATCAGTGCAGCAAAAATAACGTAGAGCTGTAGCTGAATATCAACCAGACCAGACGCAATGGTCATAGCAACTTTCTCGCTCATAAGCGCGCCGATAAAGTTCATGATAGCCGACATGATAATTGCTGTGCGTAGAGGCAAAGCCTTGGTATACACCGTGGTAGCAATAGCATTTGCGGTGTCGTGGAAGCCGTTAATGAACTCAAATATCAGAGCGGAAACAAGTACCGCAATAAGCAGGATGCTAGCCATTTTTCACGATAACATTCTGAACAGCGTTTGCAACGTGCTTGCAAGCGTCAAGGGTAGACTCGAGCCTGTCCATAAGGCTCTTCCACTTAAGAACCTCAATTGGATCATCAACATTTCTGAAGATAGAGCTCAGAGCGTTGCGGTAAACGACATCGCCCTGGTCCTCATACTCATTTGTAGAGCGTGTATGGCGAATGACCGAGTCATCCTTGTGATAATCAGGGAGACGATCAAAGGCCTTTTGCAGCTCCTCTGATGCAAACAGAATCAGATGTGCCACCTGAACTGCCTCTGGACGCATTTCTTTAATGTCATACATGCTGAGGTGTGCAGAGACGCTCTCAATACCATCTGCAATCTCATCCATAAGCAGGGCAAGGCGTGAAATGTCCTCGCGATCAAATGGCGTGATAAAGGATGTGTTGAGGGTGGAAATAATCTTTCCTACCTGGTCATCGCAGAGTGTCTCGTAGTTCTTGATTTGGACTTCATAATCTTCTGAACTTGGGAATGACTCCATATAGGAGACAAAGAGTTTTGCCGTAGAAACAATCAACGCTGAAAACTCAGAGAACATGCTGTAGAACTCATCTTCTCTACGAGAAACTCGGCTCATATGACGCCCTTCACTTGGACTTTTTATTACATATAGAAACACATTTAGTATAGCTGTTTAGGGCGTGTATGCTGGAGATAATGACAATTTCAACTTCTCCATGGAGAAGCTGTCGATCATAATAAGATATGAACCAGGAAGGCCGGCTTATGCGAGAAAAGCTGTTTGAATACGTTGCGAATCAGTACGGTAATTGGATCTCTGTGCTTTTAGATGGCTCTGTTGACTTTGATGAGCTGTGTCAATGGATTGATGCAAGTTATTCTGCAACAAACTGACGAATATCTTGTTTGGTACTTGGGTAAGTATCAGCAATCTGTTTGTTAGGCATTGGAGGTTACTTTACATGACAGAAAAGCACGCACTTTCTTTTGACGAGAATTTCTTCAACAAGCTAGGTCAATTTGGCAGCATTCTATCAGTCATGATGTATGTTTCTTATATTCCGCAGATTACCAACAATCTTGCTGGCAATAAAGGTAGCTTCATCCAACCACTAGTTGCCATGATCAACTGCATTGTTTGGTTTGTTTACGGTGCTTTCAAGAAAGAACGCGATGTTCCCATTATGATTGCTAACGCCCCTGGTATTCTCTTTGGACTTGTTACTGCATTAACTGCGCTACTATAATCTGGCAGCCGGTCAGGCCTATCAGCTTACTAAGACTCAACGATAAGGACGGTTCACGTGGCACTTATAGGTTTCTTTAAAGTTATCTATATTCCCCTGACCGTCCTGTATCTCATAGCGGCATATGTCCTTCTTGCAAAGCAAAGCTTGAGCAAAATCTTTAAGCGCACAAATTTTGACCTCTTCCGCGGTGGAGTGCTCGCACTTTATTACTTTTTTATAGCTATGGTCTTCTTTGTAAACATAATGCTTCTTACCACTAAAACTGTAGTTAAGCAGCAATTTCTTGTTCCTTATATAGTTGGAATTATTGCTATTGCTGTTGCGTGCGCAATCTTTACGCAAATAGCAAAACACTCTAAATCAGATTGTTTTATTACTATTAGAGACTTGGTTGTTCCGCTTATTTGGCTTGTTTCCTCATTTGTTTATACGCAAAGAATATTTGAGCTTTTACTTGCAACAAAATAGTAACGCAGCCGTTCCATTACTGCTTAATGGACTTCTCGCCTTTAGAAAGTTCCTTATTCTTGTCGGCATTTTCTCTTTAAGCGCCTGACTACTCTACAGAGGGCTCTTGCGCTTCAAGAGCTTTCTGACGACGCTCTTTAAGATATCTTCCAAGCGGTGCGGTAACAACAAAGTGATTCACAAACGCTCCGCAAGTTGCTAGCAAAGCCGCAACCAATGCATTCACGTAAGGATGCCATGCTGGGAAATACTGGACCAACGCTTGCTGAATAGGAAAAGCCCAAAGGTAGATGCCATACGAAAGCTCAAACTTGGTGCCAAATTTACTAAAATGGTTGCCCATTCCGTATGCAAGGCAGAAACAAGCAATGGGGAAAACCGTCAGCATTGCCAGATTATCGATGCCGCGGAAGACCATAACAAACCACAGAACAATCGTCGCAAGGCCCAAAACAGGCGAGATAGTAATATGGTCTCTGAGCACCCAGATTAAAACACCCAGATAAAATAGAAGAACCGCGCGCACAACGCTGAGCTGCAACGGAGAAAACTTCACGTAATACACTGCCGCCAACGCAAAAACAGGTACCGAGAGCAGCAAAAATTTCTTCTTATCAAACTTGGTGAGTTTATAGCTGATAAAACACAGAATGTAGCAGATAAACTCAACAGGAAGCGTCCATAGCGCAGCATTAACCACGTCACCTGAAGGATTGTTAGTAAACACTCCTGGCAACTGATGAACCATAATTAAGGCGCCATTGAGCAGATACTTATACGTCTGTGGATTAGTGAAATATTCCGCAGGTAAAAGCGTTGAGAATAGTGGACCAAGCATAAATGCGGTCAAAATCACAACAAATAAAAGCTCAGGAAAAAGCCTCAAAATACGTGCCGAGAAAAACTTTTTTGCCTCAGGATGGTGCTCGCAGCTACGTGCAATCAAAAATCCACCAAAGAGGAAGAAAACGCCAACAGAAACACCGCCTGGACTCAAGCGGTCACCAGTAAACTTCAAGAGATAGCTACCGGCATCGCCACCCAAAACAACTGCATAACAGTGGGAAACAATGACCATCAGCGCGGCAACAAACCTTATAAAGTTCAGGTTATTGACTCGCGATGTAGCTACGTCGCTCAGTTTAATCCGGGCACTTCTCGACATTTACTCGCCTAACTCTATGCGAACCTTTTGCCCCTCAACGTGAACTCTGTCCCGGGCGAAGAGCTGCAACACCTCAGGATACAGCTGGTGCTCTACCTGATGAATAGCCTCTTCAAGCTGGTCAACGGTCCAGCCCTCTTCAACCACAACTGGTCGCTGAGCAATAATAGGGCCGCGGTCGTAATCAGCGTTTGCCAGGTGAACGGTAACGCCCGTCACCTTGACGCCGTACTCATACGCGTCCTGAATAGCATGTGCACCACGGAAGCTTGGCAGCAACGCCGGATGCAGATTGAGCACACGATTAAGGAAGGTGTTCAGAATAGGAACGCCAACTTTGCGCATGTAGCCAGCCATAACAACATAATCAACGTTATAGCGCTTGAGCTCGGTGGCAATGACCATATCTGCAACAAATGGATCTTCGTACGTCTCTTTTGAGAGCGTTAGGGTTTGCAGACCAGCTGCTTCCGCCCTCTTCAAACCATATGCATCGGGGCGAGAAGAAACAACCAGTTCAATGGTTGCGTCTAGCTTGCCAGCATCAATGGCGTCAATAATAGCCTGCAAGTTGGTACCTGAGCCGGAAAGAAGAACGCCAAGCTTAATTGGCATCGTTGTAGACCACCTTTCCGGAGCCTGGGATAATCTGACCCATGACAAATGGCTCAAATCCCTGGTCAGAGAGGGCTTCTGCTACATCGTCAACGTCGTCCATGTCTACGATAAGAGCCATACCAACGCCCATGTTGAAGGTGCGATACTGCTCATCAAGAGGCAGATTTGCAGCGTTAGAAACGTATGAAATAACTGGTGGAATATCCCATGCAGGACCAGCCTCTCCACCACGATCAACCTCTGCGTCAAGGTGAGCTGGCAGTGCACGGTTAAGGTTCTCGGTGATTCCACCACCGGTGATGTGTGCCATAGCCTTGATAGGAGCTCCTGCGCGGAGTGCAGCAAGCAATCCACCTGCATAAATGGTGGTTGGACGCAAAACAGCGTCTGCGAGTGACTCTCCACCGAGCTCCTCTAGTGGCTGGTTAAGCTCCTCAACAGTCTTACCCTCAATTGCTACCTTGCGTACCAGCGAATATCCGTTGGAGTGAATGCCAGAAGAAGGAAGTCCCAGAATGACGTCACCTTCACTGACCTTCTCGGGACCTAAGATCTTTGGTTTGTCGACAACGCCTACGACAAAGCCAGCAAGATCGTAGTCGTCAGGATTCATAACACCTGGATGCTCGGCCATCTCGCCGCCTACCAGCGCGCAGCCACTCTTGCGGCAGCCTTCTGCAATGCCACCAACAATCTCGGCGACTGCCTCGGCTTTAAGCTTGCCCACAGCAACGTAATCTAGGAAGAACAGAGGCTCTGCACCCATGGGAACAATGTCGTCAACGCACATGGCAACCAGGTCCTCGCCCACTGTGTTGTGACGGTTGAGAAGCTGAGCAATAGCAAGCTTAGTGCCAACGCCGTCAGTACCACTGACCAGTACAGGCTCTTCCATGTCCTTCAGAGCTGCTGCCGAGAAGCAGGAGCCAAAGCCGCCCAAGCCGCCAATGACCTCGGGACGAGTAGTTGTAGCAACAGCAGCCTTGATGGCGTCGACCGCACGAGTGCCTTCATCAACGTCAACGCCTGCGTCAGCGTAGGTAATCTGCTTGGTTGGATCAGCGGAAGTAGTCATTATTCTCCTTCTTACTGCTTTGAGGGGACAAAGCCCTCGTCAATTAACTGCTGTTCTACCTGGTCAAACTTACGTGCAAAAGATGGGTTTAGATTGTCTGGGGTGTTTTCTGGCAAGAACCTCTGGTGGAAGTCTTCCGGAATTGCCACAGGATACCTGCCGCTAAAGCAAGACTCGCAATAACCGCGAGAAGGAACGCAGGCAAGCAGACCCTCTAGGCTCAAAAAGCCTAAGGAATCTGCACCGATATATTCGCAGATCTCTTGAGTAGTCATTTTTGCCGCAACAAGCTGGTGCTGGTCCGCAGTATCAATACCATAGAAGCAAGGCCAGATAACCTTTGGAGATGCGCTTCTGACGTGTACTTCAGTAGCTCCTGCGTCTCTAAGCAGCTGAACAATCTGCTTGGAAGTAGTGCCGCGAACAACAGAATCGTCTACCATTACGATGCGCTTACCTGCAACAACGTCCGAAAGCGCATTGAGCTTCAAGCGTACACCCAGCTCACGAAGCTGCTGTGTAGGTTGAATGAACGTTCTTGCAACGTAACGATTTTTGATCAAGCCAGTGCCAAAAGTCACGTCCAGCTCTTGTGCAAAACCCTCAGCTGCAGGAACGCCGGAATCAGGTACACCGATTACCAGGTCAACGTCTGCTGGGGTCTCTTTTGCCAGCTGGCGACCCATCTGGTGACGGACAGAATACACCGAGCGACCACTAATAATAGAGTCAGGGCGCGAGAAATACACCTGTTCAAAGATGCAATCTGCTTGCTGGCGAGGAGAAAGTCCCATCTCAGAAGATAGGCCACTGTCGGAAATACGGATAATCTCGCCAGGAGCCACCTCACGCACATACGTAGCGCCCACAATATCAAGCGCGCACGTCTCAGATGCAACTACCCAGTTATTCTCGCCTTCCTCGCCAATATGGCCGAGTACCAGCGGACGAATACCGTTAGGATCCCTAAACGCATAGAGGGCGTTCTCGCGGATGAGCACCATGGCGTAGCCGCCCTCGATGAGGTTCATAGTTGCAGCAATACCGGTACGCAGGCGGTGTGTACGACGAGTAAAGTAGCCGATGAGCTGAGCTGCTACCTCGGAATCCGTGTGCGATCTAAAGGAAATCTGGCGAGAAGACAGTTCTTCTCGCAAAGAGTCAAAGTTGACGAGGGTGCCGTTGTGTGCCAGGGCAATGAGGGTCTCATCGATGGACGACATATGAGGCTGAGCGGACTCCCAACCCTTGGCGCCCGCAGTGCCGTAGCGGCAGTGCCCGATAGCCACTTTACCTGGCATTGCGTTGAGGTCGTCGTTGTTGAAAACTTCGGTTACGAGGCCCGTATCTTTTCTGATAAGTACGGTATGGCCGTCGCCGACAGCTATACCTGCGGAATCTTGCCCGCGATGCTGCAGCGCGTGCAGCGCAAAATAAGTGAGTCGAGCAACGTCACGGTCAGGCGCCCATACTCCAAAGACGCCACATTCCTCGTGAAGTTCCATTGGATCCCCTCCGGATGCCTCAGCTTGAGCCACCCTTGATCAAACGCCTCTCACGTCTGGCAACAATACATACAGTGTACCTGGAAATTTACAAGAAAAAGCGCTCCGAACAAATATGTTCGGAGCGTGTAACAATTTTTTTAAGAAAGTGACATTTTTCTGCCCTGACTGACAGCTTCTGGCTGCGTCCAATACTCTTTCTGAACCGTCATCGTACCGACTACTGAGCCTTTGGCTGAGCCTCGGTTTTTGGAACACAGATGAGCATGGTACGACCATACTGGTCAGTGTAATTGCAGGTAAAGAGCGTAAGAACATGATCAGCGCGAGAAAGAACCTCTGCTGCATCTGAACGAGAGCTTACTGCCCTTGAGAGCCTATCCTTCAAGTAAGACCTGAACTCATCGACAGAGCCAAAGTTAAACTGCCTGACTTCCTCGTCGTCTTCATCGGTGTGATAGGTAAATACTGGCTCAAGTTCATATGTCTGAGTAGGTGTGACGTACCAGATTGTCTCAACCTTATCGAAGGTAGACTGGTCGTTCATTGCTCCAATGTACTGGAACATGGAGCCGTTTCTCATGTGGTGACCATAGAGAATGGTTTGCTGGTCAGTAAGACCGTTTGGGTTGTTCTGGTAGTCCATAAAAATCTGACCACCGATTGACCACTCACCCTTTGCGTTTGTGTGCAGGTAGTGATCGTTGTCTGTAGTCTGATACACAGGATAGTTGACTTGCGTATCTGGAATCTGAATCCAGCCGACAACCTGGTTGTTTACTGCCTGAAGACCAGCCCAATCAATAACTGGAGCCTCGTCTTTTTTCTCGGAAACTGTTGCGTATGTAGCGAGTTCTTCGTTGATGACGTCTTGCTCGTGGTATTCAAGCTGGGTTTTGCCAAACATGACGCCAGCAACAACTAAGAGGCCAATGCCAACTACCAGTAAGAGCGTGGAAAGAATATAGGCAAAGCCCTTCTTCTTAGCGGGCTTCTCGCCAGACTTTTTAGGAGAGGTTTTTTTGTTGCCCTCTTTTTTTGAAGACGCAGAATTTTTCATAGAAACCATCTCGACGGAGGTTTTTGAGGTGTGAGTATTTCCAGCCGTCTGATCGTCAGCGGCGAATGAAGCAAAATGCTTGCCGTTTTTTGATTCCATGCACTTCCCTTCTGAAGGTACTCTTTGTCATACCTTTGTCATACCCCTTAAAAGTTTAGCTATGCACGAAACAAAAATCTCTGTGCATCTTATGAAGTCATCGCATAATCACATTTTTTGGTATGAAAAGCCCGCGCCTCAAATCTCCTGAAGCGCGGGTCTCGCGTGCGATTGCGGATGCAGGTACGCATGCATGCGAGTTCTATTTGCGGACTACGTGCATGCGGGTACGAGTTTTATTCGCGAGCTGCGTGCGTGCAGTACGGGCTAGCTTATGCGTCAGCCATCTCGGCTTTAAGCTGGACGATCTTCTCGCGATACTCTGGAAGAGAAGCGCCAAGAATCTGGGTAGCGTAAATAGCTGCGTTTTTGGCACCGTTAATGGCAACGCAGGCAACGGGTACGCCGGATGGCATCTGGACCATGGAAAGCAGGGAGTCCATGCCACCGAGGTCGGATGTCTTCATTGGAACGCCAACGACAGGCAGCGGTGTGAATGCAGCGACAACTCCGCCCAGGTGAGCAGCCTTTCCTGCGGCCGCGATGATTACCTTGAGGCCACGGTCGGCAGCGGTCTCGGCCCACTGGTGAACCTTATCTGGAGTGCGGTGTGCGGATGCGATGACCAGCTCATATGGAACGCCAAGGCGCTCGAGCTCGGCGGTACATCCCTCCATAGTTGCAAGGTCGCTCTTTGATCCCATGATAATGCCGACAACAGGCTGATCTGCCATCTCTGCTCCTTTGTTACGTCTCATAAAATAGGCGGATACGTCAAATATCCATCTCACAGTATAGAGTATGATTTTCTAGAACGTTGGTCCATCAGTCCACGTGAAAGGAAACTGTAATGAATGAAACCAACTCTGTTCTGTATCAGCGAGAAGGCTCGTACATCCCTCGCATCGCCGCAGTGCATGACCTCTGCGGATACGGAAAATGCTCGCTTGGCGTAGCTATTCCGGTTCTGTCAGCAGCGGGATGTGACGTTTGCCCAGTACCTACGTCGCTTTTCTCGGCACACACCAAGTTCCCTACGTTCTACATGCACGACACCACCAACATGCTCGAGGATTACCTGAATGCATGGCAGGAAGAGGGCATTGACCTGGACGCCATTTATTCTGGCTTCCTTGGTGCAGCAGAGCAGGTTGCAAGCATTCAGCGCTTGTACCAGGAGCATCCAAAGGCACTTCGCGTTGTTGACCCAGTTATGGGCGATGGCGGCAAGATGTATCCAACCTATACGCAAGAGCTTTGTGACGCAATGAAGTCCCTGGTAAACGGCGCAGATATTTTGACACCAAATCTTACTGAGGCTTCAATTCTGACGGGCATTCCATACGCTGGTCAGGATTTGACTGATGAGCAGGTAGATGAGCTGCTTGATGCACTGCTTGCGATGGGCGCAAAGTGCGTTGTCCTTAAGGGTATTGTCCGCGGCGATAGCCTTATCCGCAACTTTGTTGCTACCGAGTCCGAGCGTGGCGAGATTGTCTCCGAGCTTCTGCCTTACATGCTGCACGGCACCGGCGATCTGTTTGCCTCCGCGCTTTTAGCTGCAGTTATGTGTGGTCAGGAAATCGCTGACGCAGTTGAGTTTGCTGGTGAGTTTGTCTGTGAGTCCATGGAAATTACTCGCGATCAGCCAAACTTTGAGCTTCGTGGCGTTTCGTTTGAGACAAAGCTTGGCCTAATTGCCCAGCTTCTGCAGGAGTAAGACGCTTCTACAAAATAAACTGCTCGCACAGGCCTTTGTGCCGCAGAGAAGTATTCTTTTTCTTTGTCGTAGGCGCTCACTCACGTAGAGTGGGCGCCTATTTTTACGCAAGCAATCGTTGTTATGCACGAAAATGCATTTTTCTGGCACTTTATTCGTTTCAATTTTTATCAAACAAACATTGAGCCTCAAAACATAGCGAAAAAGGTAAATAATCCGTTTAGTTGGAAATCGAAGAAATTGATTACATATTTGATATTACTAAAAGCCCAGTTGGCGTTAATCAAGCGACACATTGCTAAATCAAAATCACTCAAAATCGTCATGCATAAAGATTAAAACTTCCAACTAAACGGCTTTTTTACCTTTTTGGGACCAAAATCGTCTTGGAAACACCGATTCCATAACTTTCAGTCAAATTAACGTGCAAATCATTCGCCGCGCCACCATTTTGAGGCGTGCCGACCTCCCGATAAGTCACTTCCAGCAGCACAAGCAAAAAGAGCCGCTGACTTCAGCGGCTCTTTTTGCTCTTTTGCTCTTTTGCTTTGTTGCTTGCAGGTACGTAGACTACTTAGTGCTTGAAGAACTGTCGGATGTACCTGTGGTGTTAGTGGTACCAGTGGTTCCTGTTGTTCCAGTTGTGGTGTTCTTCTTTGTTGAAGAATCTCCACCAACAATACCGCCAAGCACGCGGACCGGCGTAAATGACGTTGCAATCTGGTCACGCAATTCTTTTTGGATGGTGTCGTTTGCACCGGTAATGACCATGGTGATATTTACTCCATCAGAAGACTGCGTCTTTGAGAACGTAAAGGTAAAGATAGGTGTTGCATCTCCGCCAGGTTTAAGGAATCCAAAGAGCTGAGATTTCTGAAGCTCGCCTTGGTCATTTCTGTGAACACTGACGTGATAGACAACGGTATTGATTCGTGGGTTGAGCAGCGCGTTAATAGCAAACGCCTGAGCCTGGACACTGGATCCCGCATAGCATTCAAGCACGTCTTTTGAGGTCGTATCGGTAACTGTTACCTCAACGCGACCAGTGTTCTCGTCGGCTTCCTGAACCGAGAAATCCTCGGGGAACTGCGTAAATCCATTACCCCACTCGACACCGCCACGCAATGCAGATGCAACAGATCGCACCGTAACTGATTCAGTTAGATTTGCTGTGTTAGCTCGACGAATAACACCACAAGAGACCTGCATCAGAACCACGATTACCAGGAAAACCAAAACAAAAAGGACTGCCGTCTTTGTAATGACCTTCTCGATATTTGAGCCCGAAGGATCAGATCCCGAAAGTGGATCAACGTCCACTGCGACAGCTCCACCCTGCCTGCGAGCACGCTCTAGAGCTGCGCGCTCCTCGTTAGGATGACCCGTCTCGTCTACCTTGGTAAACAACTCTTCAGCTGCGTCAGCATCAAGCGCACCCTTCTGGCGGCGCGCGAAACGTGAACGTTCTGCATCATCTTTAGCCATGTAGCTCTCTCATTCAACCTGCATAAACACACTTTAAAGCGTGTGATGCGTTGACTTTTGATCTTTAGTTCCACCCGTCGGTTTACAGGCCGCAAGTTGCAGCCGCAAGTTGCAAGCCGCAAACCTGCAGTTAAGCGCATCGCGAGAAGAACGATTGCTGTCGCTAGCCGCAGTTCGCAAAGCACTTAAGGCTCTATTTTACCGCCTTGCGATGTTTGGTGCATCACCAAACTGCATTTGATAGTAATGAGCGTAGATTCCGCCTTTTTCTAGCAGTTCATCATGGGTTCCACGCTCAACTGCACGACCGTGATTGATGGTGATAATTTCATCAGCACCCATAATAGTCGAGAGTCGATGGGCAATAACCAGCGTAGTTCTATTCTTTGCCAGCTCGGAAAGAGACTCCTGGACCGCGCGCTCGGACTCGTTATCCAGAGCGGAAGTAGCCTCATCCAAAATGAGCAGCGGCGGGTTCTTCAGGAACACTCGCGCAATGGAAATGCGCTGCTTCTGTCCGCCAGAAAGTCTAGTTCCACGCTGTCCTACCTGCGTGTCATATCCATCTGGCAGCGATTCAATGAACTCGGCGATATTTGCTCGCTTTGCTGCTAGTGCAATGTCTTCTTCAGAAGCTTCAGGGCAGCCGTATGCAATGTTCTCCGCGATAGTACCATCAAAGAGGTACACGTCCTGCTGAACCATACCAATTGCCGAGCGCAAACTATGCTGCGTAACGGAGCGAATATCCTGACCGTCAATGGTGATACTGCCACTTGTGACGTCATAGAATCGTGGCAATAAAGCGCAGGTAGTTGACTTACCTCCACCAGAAGGTCCAACCAGTGCAACAGTTTTTCCACTCTCAATATGAAGGTTCAGGCCGTCGATAACCTCTTCAGCATTGTTGTAAGCAAAATGAACATCCTGGTAGATAATCTCACCCGCGGTAATTTGAATGTCCCGGGCATCTGGTGCATCTTGAATGTCCGGCTGCGTTTCAAGAATCTCTGTGAATCGTTTAAAGCCGGCAAGACCCTTCTGGAATGTCTCGGTAAAGTTCAGAATGTTCATGATTGGCGTGGTAAACAGCGAGATATAGAGTGCATACGTAGCCAGGTCAATGGCTTGCATCTGACCCTGAGCAATCATCCAGCCGCCCAAAACCAACACAACGGTGTTCAAAACACCCATCATGCCCGAGATGGCAGCTTGGTACCTGCCCATAGCCTGGTACATATTGGCCTTGGAGTCTAAGTATGCCGAGTTACTTGCTCTAAATTTCTTACGCTCGTGATCTTCCGCCGCAAAGCCCTTAACCACGCGAATACCAGAAAGTGAGTCTTCTAGCTGGGTATTTACGTCGGAAATGCGCATGCGGTTCTCTTTGAAAATGCCGCGCATGTGCATGTTGGCAAAGAAATTGAACACTACCAGTACCGCAGCAATTCCAGCAAGCACCAGCGTAAGTTGTACATTAATAAAAGCCAGAATAACAAAAGAGCCGGCAATCTCTAGCAGGCCAATAATCAAATATTCAGGACCGTGGTGCGCCGTCTCAGAAATGTCAAACAAGTCGGATACCAGGCGACTCATCAAATCGCCTGTCTTGTGGCGATCATAATACGAGAAACTCATGCGCTCGTATGCATCAAACAGGTCTTCTCGCATCTTGCTTTCCATGCGGGCGCCCATGATGTGTCCCCAGCTAATAACAAAGTAGCGGCACAGAAAGTGGACAAAGTACATGACCACAAGGCCAACGGCAATGAACACTAAGCTGCCGAGAATGGCATCTTTACCCTGCACAAACAGTCCCTTGGTGAGCGAGCGCAAAATCTGGGGGAACGCGAGCTCGATACAAGCCAAAATGATGGCGCAGATAGTGTCCAGAATAAACAGATGCTTTTGCGGAGCGTAATAAGAAAGAAAACTGGCAAACAGCGATTTTCGATGTTTGCCAGAAGCGTTGTTACCAGGTACAGGGCGAGAAGAACGATCAAGCATGCGTAATTACTCCATAGGCAATCGATGTGAAATTGAATCGCAGATAAGAGCTCCAATGATAGTCTTTGCATCCTCGATTTTGCCATCGAGAACAGCGTCTACCAGCTCAGATAGTGGAACAAGATCCACGTTAATAAATTCGTCGGCATCTGGGTCTGATCCCTCAAAGGTCAGCTCAGTTGCCATATAAAGGTGAATGAGCTCGTCAGTAAATCCATCAGAAGTGGCGGTAGTGGTGAGAAAAGCCATCTTTCCCGCCTTCATTCCGGTCTCTTCCAGCAACTCACGGTGAGCGCAATCAAGAGGATCCTCGCCTGGATCAAGCTTTCCTGCAGGCAGCTCAACTGTTACGCGACCAAGCGCAGTTCGGTACTGACGAACCAGACAAATTCTACCCTCATCAGTCAATGCAACAATAGCCACAGCACCGGGATGACGCACAACATCACGAAGAGCAGTGCGTCCATCAGGAAGAGAGACGCGTAAACGATTCACGTCAAAAATGCGGCCAACCCAAACGGTGTCCTCAGAGAGTGGCTTCTCTTCTAGAGAGGCATCACGCGCATCCTCTGTACCTGCAACAAAGCTGCGCTTTTGTGGCTCCCCAGAATGATGGTAGGCAGCATCGCCCACAGCAACACGCTCTCCATCATAGGTAAGCGAATCAACTGCCGAGTGCAAATCATTGCGAGCAGAATCAAACACCTCTGGAGTTACCTGCATGTCAGCATCAAGAATCTCTGGCTCAGCAGACTGCATATCATCAAACACATCACTAAACTGAGAGCTGCCTTGATTGCTGGTCCAAGCACCATCCTGTACGTTGGTTTTCTCGTCATTTTGATTTGCCATAAGCGCTAACCTAACTATTTTTCTGGACGACCTTGAAGAGCCTTAAGTCCAATATCGTGCCTGAGCTGCTTGCCTTCAAAGTTGATAAGGTCGCAAGCCTCATATGCGCGAACGCGAGCTTCCTCAAAGGTTGGTGCAAGCGCAGTGACGTTGAGCACGCGGCCGCCTGCTGTGACAAACTTTTCGTCCTCGGTCTGAGCAGTTCCTGCGTGATACACAGAAACGCCCTCAAGCTGCTGAGCAGCCTCAATACCGGTAATCTCCTTGCCCTTCTCGTAAGAACCAGGATATCCGGCACTTGCCAGAACAACAGAAACAGCAACTGTATCGGACCAGGAAACCTGCTGATGACGGAGGGTACCGTTGTCGCAAGCCATCAAAATTGAAACCAAATCACCCTGGAGGCGAGGCAGTACAACCTGAGTTTCTGGATCGCCAAAGCGAGCGTTAAATTCAAGAACCTTAGGGCCGTCTTTGGTCAGCATAAATCCGCCGTAAAGGCAGCCAGAATAGTTGATACCCTCTTTTTTGAGCTGGTCAACAACGCGATGCTCAATGGCAATCATCTGGGAAAGTTCTTCGTTGGTCACAAAAGGAACAGGAGAATAGACGCCCATTCCACCGGTGTTAGGTCCCTTATCGTCGTCGTAAGCGCGCTTGTGATCCTGGGCTGTTGCCAGCGGAACAACGTACGTTCCATCAGTCAGTGCAAGTAGCGAGCACTCTGGGCCTTCAAGGAACTCCTCAACAACAACGGTTGCTCCTGCATCGCCAAAGTGACCGGAAAAACACTCGCGAACACCTTCGAGGGCCTGTTCAAGCTCAGTTGCAACAATAACGCCCTTACCTGCGGCAAGACCGTCCGCCTTAACAACAACAGGTGCGCCGATATGGCGAACATATGCCTCGCAAGACGCCTGGTCTGTGAAGGGCTTCCATGCAGCAGTTGGAACGTTTGCTCGCTCCATAACGCCCTTGGCAAACGCCTTTGAGCCCTCCATCTGCGCTGCATTCTGATTAGGGCCAAAGCATGCAATACCGGCCTGGCGAACAGCATCTGCAACGCCCACAACAAGAGGTGCTTCGGGGCCAATAACTACCAGGTTAATGCCCTTTTCCTTAGCAAAAGAAACAACCTCGTCAGGGTTATTTTGATCAATAGGAGCAATCTCTGCCTGGGCAGCCATGCCGCCATTACCTGGAGCAACATAAATTTTTCCTGCGCGAGGCGATTCCTGCAGCTTAGTTAAGAGAGCGTGCTCACGACCACCTGCGCCGAGCAACAAGATATCAACGGTGTCATTCATAAGTACTCCAGCCTTCTGATACAACGCCTTTGGGATACAAGCAACGCCAACAGCGCCTTCTCCAAGATGTTTTTTAAACTCAGGAGAAGCAAGTCTTTCTGCAATACATTCTGCATCATATTCGTTGGTTTTAAGCGGCTTTTTGAGATGCTTTTCTATGCGTTTCTCGCCACTTGAAATCACTACATACTTGAGCTCGCCGCGCTTTACAAAACACGCGCTCATAAGGCGAGAAATTCTTGCTGCTAGATCGGTAAAATCTGATGAGCGAGCAACCTCTGTGCATCTTCCGCCAACCAAACGATACAAATACATGTCGTTTGAAATGCGCCTATGCAAACGCTCAAGTCGAAGTCGCAACGAAAGCCTGGGGTGCTTGTCCTTGCTTTTATGCAGCGCAACCTTATTCATTGCGATATACATTGTGGCAACTACCTCGGCAAGTTCGTGCGCGTATGCGCAGACCGCCTCAAATGTAGCCCCGGATGCTCTTGCCACACTTAAGCGCTCAAGCATGATTCCCATAGCGGTGGGCATATTTCCACTATCTACCAGGCAAATTGAGCTTGAAATATCAGGATTGTTCTGACAAGCCTTTTTTGCCGTAAGAAACGAGTCAGAAAAATCTGCATACACATGAAGCGAGAGGATCTTTTGAGCGCCTGACTCAAAAATGCCTCGGTAAAACTCGCCTACCTGATCAGCATCTGAATTTAGAGCTCCAGGTATTACAGAAACCCCCAGGGCTTCAAGCTGGGAAGCTTCAAGCCCACAGGGGTTATCGCAAACTATTGCAAAAGTTGAGCAGTCCGAAGACGCCACGGGTTACCTCCAGTAGCGGTCGATTGTCTGCTCGCGATCTGGACCAACGGTGATGATAGAAACGCGTACACCAGCAAGTTGCTCCAGGAAGTCAATGTAGTCCTTAGCCTCACGAGGCAGCTGGTAGAAGTTGCGAACGTTAGAGATGTCGCACTTCCAACCAGGAAGAGTCTCGTACACAGGCTTTGCGTGATAGAAGACGCTCTGGTGCTCTGGGACGGTCTTGTAAATCTTGCCGTCGCACTCATAAGCAACGCATACCTTAATCTCATCCAGGCAGCCAAGAACGTCAAGCTTGGTGATTGCCAGATCAGTGAGGCCATTGATGCGAGCCGCGTAGTTAACAACTACTGCGTCATACCAGCCGCAGCGACGCTTACGGCCAGTAGTAACGCCGTACTCATGGCCAACTTCGCCGAGAAGATCGCCCGTCTCGTCAAAGAGCTCTGTTGGGAATGGACCAGAGCCAACGCGTGTGAGGTATGCCTTTGCAATACCCAGGACACGGTCAATGTTGGTTGGACCAACTCCAGAACCGGTTACTGCGCCACCAGCGGTGCAGCTAGAAGAGGTAACAAATGGATAGGTGCCGTGGTCAATATCAAGCATGGTTGCCTGGGCACCCTCAAAGAGAATGTTCTTACCAGCCTCAAGCTCTTCGTTGAGGAAGAGAGAAGACTCAACAATGTAAGGACGAATGCGATCTGCATAAGGCAGGTAGGTCTCGCAAATTTGGTCAACGGTATAGGTTGGAAGGCCATACACAAGGCTCAAGATTGGATTGGTGTACTCAAGTGCAGCTTCAAGCTTCTTGCGGAAGATCTTCTCGTCAAGCATGTCCTGAATACGCAGGCCAGTGCGATTCATCTTGTCCATGTAAGTTGGGCCGACACCACGCTTAGTGGTACCAATAAGGTTCTTACCCAGCTTTTTCTCGTGCACGCCATCAAGATCTTTGTGATAAGGCATAACAATGTGAGCGTTGCCGGAAATCTTGAGCAGGTCGCAGGAAATACCCTTGCTCTCCAGCATGTCAATCTCGCCGAGAAGAACCTCTGGGTCAACAATGCAGCCATTACCAATAACTGGATAGGTGTTCTCGTACATAACGCCAGATGGAACCTGGTGAAGTGCAAGCTTTGTGTCTCCAGCAATTACCGTGTGGCCTGCATTTGCACCACCTGCGTAACGGCAAACAACGTCAAAATCTCCGGAAATGAGGTCGGTAACTTTACCCTTACCCTCGTCTCCCCACTGAGCACCAACAAGTACGGAAGCTGGCATAAGTTCTCCCCTATCGCAGCTATCTACAAACACGACCATTACATGACGGTTGCAACCTCTTTAGGGGTTGCTTCATAAGTATATCTAATACCGCTCGCAAAAGCACAGAAGCGCAGAGGTTTTGTCACACATAAGAAACGATTAATGCGCGGGGTTTGCCATCGCAGCGTACTGTGCGGCTTCACTTTCTGAGTAATTATTTCCCTGGTAGATCTCAACAAACTTGGTGGATGTTGGCATAAACATAACAGGAACATCCCTCAGAGCACCTGCGCGGTTCTTTGCAACAATGATGTTGGTAACGTCTTTATCAGGACGGTCATCGCGTGCGGCTTCTTCATCGCTCAGTGAGCGGTCAAGCAGCAAAACAATATCTGCATCCTGCTCGATTGCGCCGGACTCACGCAGGTCAGAAAGCTGTGGACGCTTGCCGTTTCTGTTCTCAAGCGTACGATTGAGCTGAGAAAGTGCAATAACAGGCGCCTTGAGGTCTTTGGCCATAATCTTAATGCCACGAGACATCTCAGAAACCTCAGTTGCACGACTGTCTGCACGGCCCTTCTCGGCTGGTGGAGAAAGCAGCTGGAGGTAGTCGATGATAATGACGCCCTTCTCGGCCTTATTAAGCATTCTGCGGGCTTTTGCGCGAATTTCTGTGACTGTTGTGCCTGGAGTATCGTCAACGATGATTTTAAGGCGAGAAATGCGCTCTGCTGCCTCCAGAAGGGTGGGCCACTGCTCATTTCTGATGTTGGAAGAACGGATGGTCTGCAAATCAACCTTTGACTCAGAGGCCAACAGTCTCTGCGCAATCTCAATCTTACTCATCTCAAGCGAGAAGAGCGCAACAGTTGCACCGGAAACTGCGGCGTTATAGGCCATGCTGAGAGCAAAAGAAGTCTTACCAACACCAGGACGAGCGCCAATAACAACCATCTGACCAGGACGAAGACCTTGGAAGAGGTTATCTAGGGTTGCAAATCCAGTTTGGACACCCAGCTCTGAAGCATCTTTGCCAGCATTTTGCTGAAGCTCTTCAAAGAGATCAGTCATAATGTCTTCAATGCCCTGCTCAGACTGCTGAACATCTCTGTTGGTTACATCAAAAATGAGCTTTTCTGCCTGGTCAACTACTTCTTTTGTATCTTCTGGAGCGTTGTAGGCAAGCGCAGAAATCTTTGCAGAAGCACTAATCATCTTTCTGAGCGTAGTATCACGGTGCAGCATAACAGCGTGGTTTTCCCAACCAACCATAGCAAGTGGGTTATTTCCAAGCTCTGCTAAACGGACAGCTCCTCCAGCGCGCTCAAACTTGCCGTTACTCTTAAGGTGGTCTGCAAGCGAAATGACGTCTACCGGCTTGTTATTGTCAAACAGGGACTTAATTGCCTCAAAAATAATTTGATTGGATGGAATATAAAAATCCTCGGAAGAAAGCCTAATGAGGCACTCTCCTCTGATTTCTTCCGAAAGAATCATTGCAGAAAGAATGGAAAACTCGGCATCAGAATCTTGTGGCATAGAGGCGTTCTCTAGGGCCGTCAATTGCGTAGGATTCATCTCAAACGAGTCTTGTGCCATCGTCTTTTCCAATCATGTTTTTTGGGAATGAATCTGAATAGTAGTGTACTTTTCAAAAAAATAAAGAGTCATTTTGGCTTGCAAAATTCGAAAAGTTAAGTCTTCAACATGATTTTCCAAAACTCGCATACCCTGAGCGGGATTTCCTTGAGTTTTCAACGTTTTCAACATTTTTTAGACTTTTTTCGACACGTAGTATTTTCTACACAATTGCTTATCTGCAGTTATACAAATCAAATTACAATTCCGCAGGTTAAGTGAATATGTTTTACATAACATTTTGAATAACCGCAGGTAGAGTATAAGAAAATATACCGTTCTGTCTACACATAAAAAGACCACCCCTTTGTTATGTTTCACAAAGGGGTGGTTCGAACAAACATTCCATTCTTTTAAGATGGCCTTGCTTTTTCTAAAAGCTTACAAATCTGTAGAAAACTGCAGAAATTGTATAAACCACCAAAAAATGCAGGAGAACAGTGTTTTATGCATGCATAAAACTACTCTGCGGACTCAACCTCAACCTCGACGGTTGCCTCAGCGGCGACCTCCTCGGTCTCCTCCTCTGCAGGAGCAGCATCGTCCTCGCCAACAAGAACAACGACGGTAGCGGTGATGTCACGGTAAAGCTCAATGGTGACATTGTGGCGACCAGCGGTCTTGATAGCAGCGCTACGAGCAATGCGCTTACGATCAACGGTGACGTTGAGCTGTGCCTCGATTGCGTCAGCAATCTGAGCGGTGGTGACGGAGCCAAAGAGCTGGCCCTCCTCGCCAATGCGAGCGTCAACAGTTACGAGCTTGCCATCAAGAGCTGCCTTGGTAGCATTTGCGTCAGCAATACGCTGCTCTTCGCGCTTAGCGATATTGTGACGACGCTCCTCAAGCTGCTTGATGTTACCCGGTGTAGCAGGCTGGGCAATCTTGTTGGGGAACAGGAAGTTCTCCGCATAACCCTGTGCGACCTCTACGATGTCGCCTTCGCCGCCCTTACCGCGAAGCTCGCCCAAGAGAATAACTTTCATGGGAAACTCCTTTGATGAGTCGATGGTATCGACTAGTTGTTGTTTATCGTGGACTCTGAATCCTGGCTTCCTAAGCGATTAAGCTTTCGGAAGTTTACCCAGGCGTCAATAAGTCCTACGAGAGCCATAACGCCTAACTGAACTTCTAACATGCCTGCCAATACAAACAGTGACAGAGAAAGTGCTGGCGAGAAGTGCTTCTCGCGCACAAACCATGTGAGCACTGCAAGGCCCTGAAGAGCAAACACAACTCTAAGAGCCATAAACACATTCAACGTAATAAGCTGAAGTATGTCTTGTGCAGACAAAATGGTGCTTGAAAGTGCATACACAAACAAGTTGGCCACGGTAAGAGCACACATCCAAAATGGAACGTCCATCAGCTGGAACTGTGGCAATTTCTGTGGGTCTCTTGTCAGTGCTTTATACACTGTTCGAGCTCCAAAACGCGCAATTACAAAATATAAAAGCGCCATACCGGTATAGCTGGTTGGCCAAAAGAGCATAAAGAGTGCCTTTGCCGTTGAAAGACCTTCTTGGATCTCTGGAGAAGCACCTGAGACCTGCGAGGCGTATTGATTAAATACGTTCTGAGCAAGCTCGGGAAGAGTTGTTCCTGCCATTGCGGCAAAAAACGCGTCATATCCCAGAAGTGCCAAAGCCGTTGCTCCTACAAGAAGAGACCCAACGCCAACGGTGAGTTTCTCTGTTGCAAAAGCGTAGCCAACTCCAAGAGCAAGTGCACAAGCGGTAACTGAAGTAGCCGCCTCCGTTGGTCCCGAGAGCAAATAAGCTGCTACACCCGTAACAAGTACTGAAGTAATAGCAGGACCAAACCATCCGTGCCCTTTTTTGCAATAGACAGCAATTACCATGCCATACGCAACCAAAGCTGCTCCAATAAAAGAAAGGAGCCCGGTAATTACTCCGCCAACAACGCAAAGAACAAAGCCTTGCTTGTAGGTTGGAGCTTCAAACGGACGCGGCTTGCCTCCGTTTTGGTTGCTTGGACCGGCAAAATTCTGTGGGCTACTCTCTGGGCGAGAATACCCTTCAGGTGCCTGAGGAATATTTGAATCCGGTCTATCCATTGCTAACCAACTCTACCTGAAGAACAGATAGGTTATCCGCGACTACGGCCACCGCGGCTGGAAACCACAGGGACAGTGTAGGGCAGAAGTGCCATCTCGCGTGCGCGCTTGATAGCAAGTGCAATGTCGTGCTGGTGCTGCGTGCAGGTGCCAGTGACGCGACGAGGCTTAATCTTGCCACGGTCGGTCATGTACTTACGAAGAAGCTGAGTATCTTTGTAATCGATGAACTCAGTCTCCTCCTTGCAGAACTGGCAATACTTGCGACGCGGCTGGCGCTGGAAATCTTGTTTCTGCTGAGCCATGTCTTTTACCTTTCAGATGACAGTAACGTCTGTGTTGCTGTCTGACGTTTAAAACGGAATATCAGCATCGTAGAACTCCTCGTCTGGCGGAGCCGGAACGGGAGCGGGTGCCTGTGGAGTTGGAGTTGCATAAGATGGTACACCCTGTGACATAGGGGCTCCACCCTGCTGATTCCTAGAAAGGAACTCGACCTCATCAACAACAACTTCAAGCTTGCTGCGACGCTGTCCTTCCTTCGTCTCCCAGGAGCTGAAACGAAGTTTGCCTTCAATAGCAACCTTCGAACCCTTGGAGAGGAAGCGGGAAAGTGCTTCAGCACGCTGTCCAAATACTACGCAGTCAACGAAATTGGGAACATCTTCCCACTCACCGGTCTGCTGGTTCCTGCGACGATCGTTAACCGCAACGCCGAAGGATAGAATCTGGGTACCGCCTGCTGTGGAGCGAAGCTCCGGGTCACGGGTCAGGTTGCCCGAAATGTTAACCCTGTTAATACTCATAAATCTCACTACCTCTCATCGTGGAATAATTCCACTTTTCCATTACAAGGACTTAGTCCTTATCGACTCGACGCACGATCATGTGACGCTTAACAGCATCATTGATTCGCAGGACTCGATCAAGCTCTGCAATCTGCGTTGGATCTGCATGGAAATTGATGAGGGTATAGTCACCCTCGGTAAGATCGTCGATCTCAAAAGCAAGCTTACGCTTACCCCAATCCTCGACGCTGTCGACTACTCCGCCGTCAGTGGTGATAGCAACGTCAATACGCTTCATTACACCAGCGCGGACTTCCTCGGTGGAAGCTGGGTCAACAAAAAACAGCAGTTCATAGGCCTTCATATTGTCACCTCCTCTGGGCTAATGGCTTCGGGAAGTGAAGGTGCACCCGAAGCAGGAAAGTTCGACCAAGCATCATACCACATAAATGCTCAAATACGAAACTGACCCACAAACTTTCTCACATGCAGTCCACATATAAAGCTTAAATTGGCAATTTGTCGCCAAATTGTCTTTAGTCTTGCAAAGATTTGACGCAAATCTTTCTAAGGTATGGTCAGACGCATAATTCAAATAACATGGGATTGAAAAAGAAAAACGACCATCACACAATCTGCATGATGGCCGTCTCTTTTATATGTGCTCTACTTTACTGAGCTGCAGGTCCCTCAGGATTCTGAGTTGGTGCGTCTGCTGGAGCAGCTGGTGCCTCAGGAGCCTCTGGAGTTGTTGGGATAATTGGCTCAACAACAACAGTCGAAGCAGGTGCAGGCTCTGGAGCTGCGGGAGCGACAGAAACCTCTGGAGCCACAGGTGCTGCTGGAGCAACAGGTGCGACTGGTGCCGCAGGTGCAACAGGTGCAGCAGGTGCAGCTGGAGCGACAGGAGCCACTGGTGCAGCAGGTGCAGCTGGAGCGACAGGAGCCACTGGTGCAGCAGGCTCAGCTGGAGCCGCAACAGGCTCAGCTGGAGCCGCAACAGGCGCTGCAGGTACAACTGGAGCTGGAGCAGCAACTGGGGCAGCAGGCGCTGCAGGTACAACTGGAGCTGGAGCAGCAACTGGGGCAGCAGGCGCTGCAGGAGCTGCTGGAGCTGGGGCTGCTACTGGTGCTGCAACAGGAACAGCAACAGGTGCTGCTGCAGGAGCAGCGGTTGCTGCTGGTGCGGTTGGAGCAACTGGTGCTGGAGCTGCATAAGTAGCGGCTGCGCCATCACGAGGATCGTTAATGAATGGTGGCAGTGGATCGTTGCTCTGTCCCCATGCAGCAACGTTGAACTGACGCATCCAAAGAGCGATTGCGTTCTGCATAAGAAGCATAACGATAAGACCAACAACGTGACCAATATAGCCAATAACCAGGAAGATTGGTCCCATCTGAATGAAGCCGCGTGCAAGAAGAGCAAGCACGACAAGACCAAGCTGGTTCTGGCTGGAAATATTCTGAGTTCTTGCAATGGCCATAGCCTGAGCACCAATGTTAACGAACATACTAATTGCAGCGCTACCACCAATGATTCCCATAATGATAGAAGTAACAATGCCAAGTACAATGCCCATACCAAAGATACGGAACAGACCGCCCATGTCGTGCTTGATCATCTCAAAGATGTTCTTAAAAGCAAAACCTGCAGAGATACGACCATAAACTGATGCGCGGACCTGAACAACATTGATGCACAGTGGATAAACAAATGCTGCAACAATGAAGACTGGAATAAGAATCAGATTGATAACTGGAATGAAAGAAAGAATTCCAGTAGCAATGCTGTATGCCAGACCAAACGCAAGTGCAATAACAACTGCCTTGAAGCCGGTAACAATATAGGTACCAAACTTAAGGTCTTTCTGCTTTGGACCAGCATTGATGCCCCATGCAGTTACGCGTGCAGTCTCAAGTGCATAGCCAACAAGTGCAAGAATTCCGACAACTGGAATAAGACCAAACAGAGCCATAATAAGGACAGGCTTCCACCAACCCTTTTCCAGAGTCAGAAGTGCCCAGGAACGTGCAAAGTAGCGATCGCGCCTGTAGCCATTCAACTCATCTGCTGAAACAGCCATTTAACTCTCCCCTCGTGTCAAAAAAGATGACATCGAATTACTAAGCCTAAACATTCTATATAAAATCGAAAAATAAATATATCTTTATTGGTAACAATTAATCAAATGAAAATGTCAAATGGCGGAGGAGGAGGGATTCGAACCCTCGTACCCCTAGAAGGGGTAAACGGTTTTCGAGACCGCCGCATTCAACCACTCTGCCACCCCTCCGAAGGGTGAAACGGCGCCCGTAGGCGCCGTGAAAATTCTGGCGGAGAGTCAGGGATTTGAACCCTGGAGACGCTTTAGACGCCTACACGATTTCCAATCGTGCTCCTTCGGCCACTCGGACAACTCTCCATATAAAACCGCACGGGACAGTATAGCGGATTTCTCACCAATATAGAACGAGAAGTTCTGTGTATTTTTAATACTTGTGTAGTATTGTCATACTCATAAAAAGTAAAACACCAGTAGGAGGTATGGATGCCACCGATTTTCTCGCCGTATGGCACAGATGCAATTTCTGTGAGCATCCCCTACTGGCTAGACCTTCTAACAGTAATTATTGGTGCAATCTCGGGAATCTTGGTTGCAAGAGATCGTCACTTGGACCTTGTGGGCTTTGTGGGTCTTGGCCTTTTGGGTGGTCTGGGCGGCGGACTTATCAGAGACGTCATGATGCAAGAAGGCGGCGTCTACATGCTCAACTCGCCCTACGCCATTCCGGCAGCCGTTTTTACCGCTGTCTTGCTGTTTATGTTCCCCGAACCGCTTGATAGATTCCCTCGCATGCTCGAGTGGACCGACATTATTTCCGTTGGCCTCTTTGCTGTCGTTGGTACCGATAAAGCCCTGGTATATCACTTGCTTCCCTTCTCGGTTGTTTTGATGGGAAGCATTACGGGCGTTGGTGGCGGTATGCTTCGCGATGTATTTCTTGGCAACATCCCTCGTATTTTCCAGCGAAGCAATCTCTATGCATTTTGCGCTGTTGCTGGCACTACCTCCTATTGGGCACTTGTTTCTTATGCAGGCGTCACCAAAATTTGGGCAGCTGTTGTCTGTGTTGTGGTTACCGTTGGCCTTAGGCGCTGGTCGCTCAAATACAACGTACTTTCACCTGCAGATGTTGACCTTACGCCGCATGTCATGCGCAGCGTCAATAAGCTTCGTCATAAACCTCAGAAGCCAGGTAAGCAGCCTGAGCAGAACGGTCCCTCAAAGTAGCGCCTAGCCGCAATCGAACGGTTTTAGCGGTTTTGGCGACTTGGCCGGTCTTGCGTCGCTCTTACACGACATTTACCTGCACTTTATTTAAAATTCACCTAAAACAAAACTGGCGAGAAACCCTTGCGGCTGCAAGTTTTTCTCGCCAGATTGATTGTCTGTAAACGACGCTGTTACTTCTTGACCATACCGTTACGAACTGCCCACTTACGGCGCTCGGTCTCGGAAAGGATACGCTTACGCATACGGATGTTGAGTGGTGTGATCTCAACAAGCTCGTCGTCCATGATGTACTCCAGAGCCTCTTCCAGCGTAAACAGGCGTGGAGGAGTCAGCTGAACTGAAATATCTGCAGTTGAAGACCTCTGGTTGCCCAAAGACTTGGTGCGTGCAATGTTAACAACCATGTCGCCTGGCCTTGAACGCTCACCAACCAGCATGCCTTCGTAGCACTCAACGCCTGGAGAAACAAAGAGCTGACCGCGCTCCTGGAGCGTACCAAGCGCGTACGCAACGGCCTTCTCGGTAGACATAGAGATCATGGCACCGTTCTGGCGGCTACCAATATCACCTGCAAAAGGACCGTACTCAAGGAAGGTGTGGTAGAAGACTGCATCTCCGTGGGTGACGTTCATGACGCGCGTCTTAAGGCCCATGATACCGCGGGTTGGAATCTTGAACTCAAGGTGCGTTTGAGTCTCGCCAGTGTCCATGATGGACATGGTTCCGCCAACGTTACCAAAGACTTCAATAACTTTACCGGCATACTCTGGGTTGCACTCAACAACGGCCTGCTCAATAGGCTCAAGTGTGTGGCCCTGAGCGTCTTTCTTGAACAGAACGCGAGGACGACCAACCTGGAATTCAAAGCCCTCACGGCGCATGCTCTCCATAAGAACGGAGAGGTGCAAAATACCACGGCCAGAAACCTCAATACCCGTCTTATCAGGAAGCTCCTCGATGCGCATGGTGACGTTATTCTCGCGTTCTGTCATCAGGCGCTCTTTGAGCTGACGGCCGCCAACAATGTCTCCCTCGCGGCCAACAAGTGGCGAGGTAGAAGGCTCAAAAATAATAGAAAGGGTTGGTGGATCAATCTCGATTGGATCAAGCTCAACGGGATTTTCTGGATCAGTGTAAACATCACCAATATCAGTTTTATCAACGCCAACGATTGCCGCAATATCACCTGCGTCAACCTCATCGCACTCCTTGCGACCCAGGTAGTCAAAGGTAAACAGCTGCTTGACCTGGCTCATAGCGCGAGAGCCGTCGTTTTTAACAACAAGAATCTTGTCACCGGTATGAACGGTTCCGGAATACACACGGCCAATACCAATGCGGCCCAGGTAATCAGAGTGGTCGATGGTAACGCACTGCATAGCAAGAGGGCCATCGATATCAACATCTGGAGCTGGAAGGCCGTCGATAATCATGTCGAGAAGAGGGAACATGTTGTCATTGTCATCATTTGGATCAAGGCGAGCGTAACCGTTAACGCCAGAAGCAAAGACAACGTGCTCCATGGTGAACTCAAGCTGTTCATCGGTTGCGCCAAGGTCCATCATAAGATCAAGAGAATCGTTGACAACAGCCTCTGGGCGAGCACCGTCGCGGTCAATCTTGTTAACAACCATCATGATAGAAAGACCTGCGTCAATGGCGTGGCGCAGAACAAAACGCGTCTGTGGCATAGGGCCCTCAGCTGCGTCAACCAGCAGAAGCGCACCGTCAGCCATCTTCAAAACACGCTCTACCTCGCCACCGAAGTCAGCGTGGCCAGGGGTGTCGATAACGTTAATCTTGACACCCTTGTACTCAATAGAGATGTTCTTTGCCAGAATAGTAATTCCGCGCTCACGCTCCTGATCGTTGGAGTCCAGAATTCTCTCTTGAACCTGCTGGTTCTCACGGAATGCATCGGTTGCCTTGAGCATCTGGTCAACCATGGTGGTTTTACCGTGGTCAACGTGGGCGATGATAGCAATATTTCTGATGTTGTCTTGACGCATAAGTCTCTATCTCTCGAAGGTATGTGCTTAGACTTGAATAGTTCAGGTCCAATTTTTATCAGCTTTAGAACTTTAGTGCAATTACGTGCCTAGAGCGCCCAGAAATTTCAATGAACGCAGCTTTTTCATTACAGAAGCGGCTCAAGCTCTCCTGCCGGCGCTGGATCAGACCACACAAACTGGTCGCCTTGGCCTTTTCCGTGAACTAAAGAATATGCCGAGAAACTCTTATAGCCCTTCTCGCCAAACTCAAGAAGCACGGCATCTTCGTAACCGCCCTCTTTAATTAGCTGGATAGCTCCCTCATATACAAGCGCATAGCGGACAGGCTCTTCAAGTCCTGCTTCTTTGTCGCCCTTCTGTTTGACCAGGTCAAGCACGCGCTTATGAGCACCCTCAAGCAGCTCCTCTGGACCGTCGTCAGAAAACTCATAACTTGCAACGGTGCCTGGCGCATCCTCAACCACAAGCAAAACGTTAAGTGATTGGCCATCTGCAAGCAGGTCAAACGCATCCCCAAGCAGCTCAGTTGAGAGCATATCAAGCTGGGGAGAAACTCCATCTTTGCGCTCGTCGTTTTCAGCCATGCCGCTCCTTAGCATCGTTTTTGTACTTATTGTTCTCTATGATACATCGCACAAGAAAAGAGGTCGAAAGCAAAAAGCCTTCGACCTCTTAGGTTTGTCAGATATCTGTCCAAAATCTGACAGCAAGGATGTTGCAACGGTAAAACGCCGCGCCTGAAAGCGCGTGTTTACTCTGCCAGTGCCTTACGAATGCGCGTGGTAACTCCCTCAAGCCTGTAGCACTCAACATACTGGCGAAGAGGACGCTTGATGTGATCAACAACAAAGCGCTGGCCATCAATATTAAATTGAGCAAGGTTCTTGTAGAGGTGCTCAGTTGCTGCCTTGACCTCCTCATCATTGAACGCGTAATGGCCAGAAATATCAAGAATATCCAGAGACAGTTTGTGATCAGCCAGAATCTGCTCAACAGTCAGATTGACCTGGTCACCCACCATCCACTTGCGCCAACGCTCAGTCTCAATTGCCTTGACCAACAGGGTGTTTCTCAAGCCAGAGACCTCGTCTGCCTTCAGGAGACCTTCTTTAACCAGAAGATCCTCTACATCGCAAAGCTTCAAATATGCGCGAGTCTCCTCTGTTCCGTACTGTGGAGCTACGTTTGAAGCGGTGACATTTGCAGGAGTATGCTCAAGCAGCGTCACGTCATCAAGGTAGTCTGCGTTGTGCTCCTTAAGACCAACACCGTAGCTCTTGGCCATCTCAGCAAGGCTAATGGCAGCCTCAAAATCGTAGTGACCAACCTGCTCAGTAAGACGTGTAAGCGTTCCCGTCTGTCCAACAATAAAGGTTGGCATAGGCAGACCCTTAGCAGTCAGCTCGCTCTTAAGCTGCTCAATGAAGGTGTGATACTTGTCGGTAGAGGTCAAACCACCATTTGTTTCCTCGGTACCAACCTCATAGCCAATCTCAGGAAGACCGCGAGAAACACGTTCTTTCTCGCACCACTCAATCAAATCAACCGTACGACGAAGAACCACATCAAGCGGAATAACCTTACCAATCTCAAAAGGATCCTTTGTTGGGTCAATCATCAGCAGGTCAAAGCCGTTAAGCATATCAGCAAGATAGGACTTCTTGGCAAGCTCCATGGCCTCATCTTCTGGAAGGTGAGCATTGCGCTCCTCATCGCGCTGCCAAGGACCACCGTGGTCACGGCAGAGATAGTACAGGCCGTCAAAACCAACCTTCTGAGCTGCTTCAGCAATATCTTCCGAGAAACGCTTCTGATCCCAAGAATTTACGTATCCTCCACCAAGTTCATCAAGGTCTACCTGGTTTCGCGATGCAATAAACATCAGAGGAAAATCGCAGTCTCTACCAAGTTCAAAAGCTGCCTGGAGCAAGTTGGGCGACATTGGTCCAATTCCTAAAAGTGTGGCGGACTTTCCTGTGTCCTGAAGCTTAAGCAACCCTTCAACAGCTTTTTTGATTGGTAGCTTTTCCATAATTACCCCTTCCCAAGAGCATTTCTTGGTAATAAGAAGGGCGTGGGGGTTGAATCCCTACGCCCCTCTCCTTTTAACTTAAATTTTTATGGTCTAAGACCAAAAGGTACATGCGTTTCTCGCTGTGTGTTACTTGTTGTCCTCAAGCTTTGGCTTGGTAAGAACAAGAATTGCAACACCTACTGCAACGCCAATTGCCATATCAAGGGTGTAGAGGGCAATGTTATTTGTAGCTGCAGCAACAATCATGCCACCGTGAGGAACAAAGCACTCAATACCATGCCAAGCAGCAAGGCCAGCACCAACTGCAGAACCAATCATGATTGCAGGCAGGGTGTGTGCAAGATCCTTAACAGCAAATGGAATTGCGCCCTCGGTAATGCCAATGAGTCCCATGAAGACTGCGGAGATACCCATCTGCCTATCAGTGTCGTCAAACTTGCTGCGAGCAATAAGAGATGCAACACCGCAGACCAGTGGAGGAATAGCAACTGCAACACGGAATGCGCCGTTAGGACCATAAACACCTGCGGTCATAAGAGCCATGGTGAAGGTAGAAGCAGTCTTGTTAACTGGGCCGCCCATATCAAATGCGGTCATAAGGCCAATTACAATACCAAGTACAACTGCAGAACCACCCTGAAGGCTTGAAAGCAGGTTTGTCAGCCAGTCCATGAATGCACCAAGTGGAGCTGCCAAAACATAGATGTAGAGCATGCCAAGAGCAAGCGAAGACAAGCTTGGGATAATCAGAATTGGCATGATGGTACGGATGGTGTTATTGACCTTCCAGGACTTCATCCACTGGACAAGGTAACCAGCAGCAACGCCAAGGACCATTGCGCCCAAGAAACCAGTAGAAACCTGAACCTCACCTACAGGAACAGGATTGCTTGCCAGGTAACCAAGGACAAAGCCAGGTGCCAGAGCAGGCTTTCCGCCCAAAGAATAGGCAATGTAAGCAGCAAGGACAGGAATCATCATCTTGATGCCGGCCATACCAATAAGGTTAAGGCTCTGCATCAAAGGATTGGTGACTTCAATACCGTCTTTTCCTGCGGTTCCTGTAGCTAGCGAGAAAGCCAGGAAGACTCCGCCGACTACGACAATAGGAATAAAGTACGAAACACCAGTGTTAAACGCCTTTAGAAGGTCTTTTCCGACCTTGCCCAAAACTGAGGGACTCTTTTCCTCTGCCATGGGTTTCTCCTCTCTTCTTCCTTGCGTTATCACTTACGCGCTTGCTACTCAGCCAGCGCAACTACCTGATCAATAACCTTTGCTGGATCCGCAATAGCAAGCGATGGGTCCAACGTAAGAACACGGCCTTCATCGCGTTTCTCGTCAAAACGCTCGTCGCCTTCGATGCCAATTGCAATGGCGAGAAGAACAACGTCTGCAGCATCAATTTCGTCCTGCTCAAGCTCGTTCTCAATACCGTAACCACCCTGAGCCTCTACCTTGAATTCATAGCCGCGACGCTCACATTCTTTCTCAATGGCCTCTTTTGCCATCCAGGTGTGAGCAATTCCAACCGTGCAAGCGCATACAGCAACGACGTTCATGGTTATGTCCTCTCGCAAAGTAAGTTGTGAGCCCCTAAACGGGGCGCACGAGCACGTCTTTTGACGACGTACGTTTCCAACTCATACTTTGCATTGTTTCAATCTTTTTTGGAAGATGATTTCGGTAAACGTCTAATCTACCTTGTGTTATGATGAATTTTGTTAAACGTTTAACCAACGTGGAATCCAGCAGAATCACTAACGTTGGTATTTTGCAAGTACATTGTAAAAATTTCGGTGAAATGAGTGCCAATGTCTAAGACCACTATCATTGACCTTGCAAAATTAGCAAATGTTTCCATTGCCACCGTCTCAAATTACCTTAATGGACACTTTGAGAAGATGTCCGAAGCAACTAAGCAACGTATCAAAAAAGC
Source organism: Lancefieldella sp. (assembly GCF_057237245.1). NCBI lineage: Bacteria > Bacillati > Actinomycetota > Coriobacteriia > Coriobacteriales > Atopobiaceae > Lancefieldella > Lancefieldella sp. Next base: position 928 of record NZ_DBHHJM010000003.1, on the reverse strand, counting down.
AATTGAAAATACGGGATATATCCCAAGCGCCCAGGCTCAGGCAATGGTTAAAAAGAGCTCTGGAATTATTGCTGTTCTCATATTGGATAACACGAATGCCTGGGCTGCCCAAATGACCAACGGTATTGAAGACGCTGCTCTTGAAGCCGGATATCAGACAATTATTTGTAATTCTCGCTTTGACCCCACGCTTGAAGCCGACTGGGTCGAGAAAATGCTTTCAATAGGGGCAGATGGCTTGTTAATTCAGCCCACCAATCAGTTTAGAGCGGTAGATAGGCGCATTGCTAAAGTTGGAAAACCGGTTGTCTATTTTGACTGTGATCTCCTCACCCTCAATACTTCCTGGATAAAAAGTGACCTCTACGACGGAGTTTATTCAGCAGCATCGCATTGTGTTGAATGCGGATACGAAAACTTTTTAATCATTGGTGGAGAGCCAAAAGGTCGCACCAGGATTGAACGAGAATCTGGCTTCACCGATGCCCTAGAGGCCTCAAGTAAACCTTATGAGCGTCTCACCATAGAGCAAAATACGTTGTCTATCCCTGAAATCACACAATGGCTTAACAACCACATTCTTCCGTCAAAGAAAACGCTGGTATTTGTCCCAAATCAGTGGGCTCTCAAGAGTGTCTACAATGCCTTGCATGCTTATGAAAAGGTAATTCCAGAGCAAGTTGGATTGTTGGGATTCAATAACACTGATTGGACCGATTTACCTGCTAAAAGCATCTCAACTATTGTTGAACCCGTCTATGAAGAGGGTTATGCAGCTTGTAAGATGCTCCTTAAAAGAATCAAAGACCCCTCACTTGAGCCCGACCACAAACTGCTCACCTGCAAACTAAACTGGCTCAAATCAACCATCTGACAATCATAACCACCCGCATAGCGGGTGGTTTGCTCTTAGGGTATAACCCTAAGT
>NZ_DBHHJM010000002.1:204919-312596 GCF_057237245.1 Lancefieldella sp. | reverse complement strand
GTGCCCTTGGGAAGTCTACCATCACCAAACGTTGCACTTGCTTTGACAATTCAAGACTGAATAAGCAGGGAACAAGCAGAATTATGCCTTGAACAGGAGATAATTTAAAATAGGAAATTTTATGGAGCGGCGGACGGGACTCGAACCCGCAACAGTCAGCTTGGAAGGCTGATGCTCTACCAATTGAACTACCGCCGCAAGGGTAAAGCAAAAAGAAAAATGGTCGGGGTGACTGGATTCGAACCAGCGACCCACTGCTCCCAAAGCAGTTGCGCTACCAAGCTGCGCTACACCCCGAGCCGAGAGAAAAGTATAGGTGACAAATCGCCCAAGAGCAAGAATAAATTGCAATCTTTTTGAACTAATTTTTCGTATCTCAGATTTTTCTATTTTGTTATGTAATCGAAACATTGGATGACTATGCTATTCGTAACCACTTCGAAAGGGGTTTCATGAGCTATTCATCTAAGGTAATCGCACAGCTTGAAGAGCGTTACGCAGATCAGCCTGAGTTTATCCAGGCAGCAAAAGAAGTTCTTACCACCATCCAACCTGCACTTGACGCTCATCCAGAGTTCGAGAAAGCCGCATTGCTAGAGCGTCTTGTTGAGCCAGAGCGCATTGTTATGTTCCGCGTCCCCTGGATTGACGACGCTGGCAACGTTCAGGTCAATCGCGGATACCGCATTGAGTTTAACTCTGCAATTGGACCTTACAAGGGCGGCCTCCGTCTCCATCCAACCGTTAACCTTTCTATCTTGAAGTTCCTCGGCTTTGAGCAGATCTTCAAGAACTCCCTGACCACGCTTCCAATGGGTGGCGGCAAGGGCGGCTCCGACTTCGATCCAAAGGGCAAGTCTGACCGCGAGATTATGGCGTTTTGCCAGTCCTTTATGACTGAGCTTGCTCGCCACATTGGTCCAAACACCGACGTTCCAGCTGGCGACATCGGCACCGGCGCGCGCGAGATCGGCTACATGTTTGGCCAGTACAAGCGCCTTCGCAACGAGTGGACCGGCGTCCTGACCGGCAAAGGCCTCTCCTTCGGCGGCTCCCTTGCTCGCACCGAGGCAACCGGCTACGGCGCGGTTTACTTCCTCACCCACATGCTTGCCGAGAAGAACGATTCGCTCGCAGGTAAAACGGTCTGCATCTCGGGTTCCGGAAACGTTGCTACCTACGCTGCCCAGAAGGCACAGCAACTCGGAGCAACCGTGGTGACCGTATCTGACTCTTCAGGTTATGTTTATGACCCTGAGGGTATTGACGTTGAGCTGCTGAAAGACGTCAAGGAGGTTCGTCGCGCACGCATCAAGGAGTACGCCGACGCACGTCCTTCTGCTACTTTCTTCCCAGGCGAGCGTCCTTGGAGTCAGAAGTGTGACGTCGCTATGCCATGCGCAACTCAGAACGAGCTCGAGCTTGCTGACGTGCAGAAACTTGTTGCTAACGGCACCAAGTACGTCGTTGAGGGCGCTAATATGCCAACCACCCTCGAGGCAACCAATTATCTCATCGAAAACGGCGTCTTCTTCGCACCTGGCAAGGCTGCAAACGCAGGTGGCGTAGCTGTTTCCGGTCTTGAGATGTCCCAGAACGCCGAACACCTTTCCTGGACGTTTGGGGAGGTAGACTCCAAGTTGCAGGGAATCATGGAGAGCATCTACACCGCTGCTTCAGAGGCCGCAGCAACGTATGGCCACCCCGGCAACCTGGTCTTTGGCGCAAATATCGCCGGTTTCCTCAAGGTTGCAAACGCAATGATGGCGCAGGGTGTCTGCTAGTTCGCATAACACTTGGCGAGAAACCCGATGCAGCGGCATTCGATTGTCTATCTTCACTGCCGGCTTGGCTTCAACGTAACTACTAAAAAGGACCTTGGTCACCCAAGGTCCTTTTTTTGATTGCAAGTCATGATTGCATGTCTTGTTCGCACGCCTGACGCACCCTGTATACCCACGCACTACGCTCTTGAAACAAACTCGTTTCCTTCGATGAAAAAGCGCTTTGGAGCATCAATGTTTTTGCTGATGCCTACGCGAGGTGAACGCCCAATTGTTTCTCCTGGTAACAGAGGAGCAAAGCCCAGCACAAGCGGCTCAACTGTCAGGTCATGTCCGTAGAGTTCCTTGTTAATGCCAAGTGCAGCGCACACCTTACCTGGCCCGTTGGTGAGGTCGCGCAGCTTGAGCGGGTGCTTACGCGCACGTTCCGCTTGCTCTTTACCTGCATGTCCCGTATGCACTTTACCCGCGCGTCCTGCTTCACGGAGCTCGCGCATAGCCGCCGTGCCTTCAAGAGGCTCAACCGCGCGCACCAAGCAACCGCTGCCAAAGCCCTCAGGACCACACACCACATTGCAGCAGTGATGCATGCCGTACGAAACGTAAACGTAGAGGTGACCCGCAGGTCCAAACATGGCCGCATTGCGCTCGCTAGGACCGCCAAACGCATGACTTGCGGGATCATCTTGGTCGTAAGCCTCGGTCTCCACAATTCTTGCAACTAGTTTGTGTTTCTCGCCATTAAGCGTAATTGTCCTTGTCAGAGTGCATCCCAGCAGCAGCGGCGCGGCCACATCTGAGGGATTCTCTAGAAAATCTGGAAACATGCCATCTCCTTTATTGGTTATGCGCTACAATACTACCAACCTTTAAGGACGGTGCGAGACACCGGCAAGGCCCATAGCGTTGAGTGCGCATGTTCGCTGTTGAGCCTCCATAAGGAGTGCTTTTTTTATGGCTCGGCATGCTCCTACGCAGATCGGAGAGTATATGAATCCACTGGCAAGTGCCACCTCGCAGCCTCGCGCGCTGCTTGTTCTCGAAGACGGAACAACCTTCGAGGGGAGGTGCTGTGGTGCTAGTGGAGAGACCTTCGGCGAGATTGTTTTTAACACGTCTATGACCGGTTACCAGGAGATTATTTCCGATCCAAGTTACGCCGGCCAGATTGTCACGCTGACCTATCCGCAGGTAGGCAACTACGGTATCGATCCTGCGGTCATGCAACGAGACGTCTTGCACCTTCGTGGTTTTGTCGTCCACGACATGTGCTACGAGCCAAGCAACTGGACATCCAAGCAGAGCCTGCCAGAGTTTCTGCAGGAAAACGGCGTCGTTGCCATCGAGGGCATCGATACCCGCGCGCTGACCATGCACCTGCGCGACTATGGCGCACAGAAGGCGGCCATCTCCACCGAGGACCTGGATCCCGCCCATCTGCTCACGCGCGTCCAGGCGTCGCCCAACATCTCCGAGCACAACTTTGTCCCCGACGTCTCCGTCGACGCACCTCACATGGTCTCCGCTACGTCCAAGAAGCGCTTCAACGTTGTCGCATACGACTGTGGCGAGAAGAACGGCATTCTCCAGGGTCTTGCGGCAAACGGCTGCGAGGTCACGGTTGTACCGTGGAACACACCTGCTGAGGACGCCTTAGCCTACAACCCAGATGGCATCTTCTTCTCCAACGGCCCTGGTGACCCAGAGCAGGTTGACGCTACGCAAGAGGCCGCTCGCGGCGTTCTGGGCAAGGTTCCCGTCTTTGGTATCTGCCTGGGCAACCAGATGCTCTCCATTGTCGCAGGTGCAGATATCGAGAAACTCAAATTTGGCCACCATGGCGGTAACGAACCAGTCATGAATCTTCTGACCGGCAAGGTTGAGATTACTGCTCAGAACCACAATTACGGTCTGGTTTTCCCAAGTCTGGGCAAGCTTATTGCAGAGGAGTCCGGTGGAATCTCCGAGCACTTTGACAACCTCTGCGAGTGGTCCGCAAGGCGTATTGCTCCTGTTGTCCAGACAAAGGAGTTTGGCCGCGTCAGGCTCACACACGTCAACCTTAACGACGGAACTCCAGAGGGCATTCAGTTCCTGGATATTCCAGCGTTTTCCGTTCAGTATCACCCTGAAGCAAGCCCAGGACCTCACGATTCATCCTACTTGTTCAAGGCATTTGCTCGTTTGATGGAGGGACAGTCTGACTATCTTGCCATCGACGTTCGTGAGGGGAGGCGCTTCTAATGCCAAAGCGTACTGATATTAAGAAGATCCTGGTCATCGGCTCTGGCCCAATTGTTATTGGCCAGGCTTGCGAGTTTGACTATTCTGGCACTCAAGCATGCCGCGCCCTTCGCAAAGAGGGCTTTGAGGTTGTTCTGGTTAACTCAAACCCAGCAACCATCATGACTGACCCAGAAACTGCAGATAGAACTTACGTTGAGCCAATCACCGTTGAGTCTGTGACCCGCGTCATTGAGCGCGAGCGTCCTGATGCGCTTCTGCCAAACATGGGCGGCCAGACTGCTCTGAACTGTACCATCAGCCTTGGCGAGGCTGGCGTCCTTGACAAGTACAACATCGAGGTCATCGGCTGTAACCTGGAGTCCATTCGCACCGGTGAGGACCGAGAGCTCTTCAGCGAGGCTGTTCAGGACATTGGCCTGGAGGTTGCTCGCGCAGATATCGCTCACTCCATGGAAGATGCCCAACGCATTGTTGCTGAGCTTGGATACCCTGTGGTCATTCGCCCAAGCTTCACCCTTGGTGGCGCGGGCGGCGGCATTGCTCACACCCCAGAAGAGCTCGTAGAGATTGTTGAACAGGGCCTCTTGCTTTCCCCAGAGCACGAGGTGCTGGTAGAGGAGTCCATTGAAGGCTGGAAAGAGATTGAGATGGAGGTCATGCGCGATACCGCAGGTAACGGTATTGTTGTCTGCTCCATCGAGAACCTCGATCCAATGGGTGTTCACACGGGAGACTCCATTACCGTTGCTCCAGCTCAGACGCTTACCGATGAAGAGCTCCAGAACCTCCGCGACTACTCCATTGCTATTCTCGAGCGTGTAGGCGTTGCCTGCGGTGGCTCTAACGTTCAGTTTGCGGTCAACCCAACTAATGGCCGCGTCATTGTCATTGAGATGAACCCTCGCGTTAGCCGCTCTTCCGCGCTAGCGTCCAAGGCAACTGGTTTCCCAATTGCAAAGATGGCTGCGCTGCTTTCTGTTGGCTACACACTGGATGAGATTACCAACGACATCACCAAGGCAACTCCTGCTGCCTTTGAGCCTTCCATCGACTACTGCGTGGTCAAGGTTCCTCGCTTTGCCTTCGTCAAGTTCAAGGGCACCAGCCGCGTCCTAACCACCCGCATGAAGTCGGTCGGCGAGGCTATGGCTATGGGTAGAACCTTTGAGGAGGCCCTGCAGAAGGCGCTTCGTTCCCTGGAGCAAGATCGCGCTGGTCTGGGCGCTGACGGCCACGATGTCTTTGACGAGAAGAACTTCGATGAGCTAGTCAGCAAGCCAACACCAGAGCGTATTTTCTACGTTGCTGAGGCACTGCGCAGAAATTGGAGCGTTGAGCGCATCCACGATATGACCGGTATCGATCCATGGTACTTGCATCGTATGGCAGGCATCATCAACGCCGAGAAACGCATCAAGGAGCTGGGTCTTTCTGGTCTCACTACCGATAACATGCTTGCTGCCAAACAGCTGGGCTTTTCGGATGAGCAGCTTGCACACCTCACTGGCACCAAGACAGACGTTGTCCGCGCCGTTAGGGAAGTGCTGGGTGTTCGCCCGCAGGTCAAAACAGTTGATACCTGCGCAGGTGAGTTTGGTGCAACCACGCAGTACCACTACGTCACATACGAGAAGGGCAATGCCACGGAGTACGTGATGGCAGAAAAGCCACGCGTTATGATTCTCTCCGCAGGTCCTAACCGTATTGGTCAGGGTATTGAGTTTGACTACTGCTGCGTTCATGCTGCCTACGCTCTTCGTGAGCAGGGCTATGAGACGGTCATGGTTAACTGCAACCCTGAGACGGTCTCAACAGACTACGACACCTCTGATCGCCTGTATTTCCAGCCTCTGACCTTTGAAGACGTCATGGACGTTATTGAGGTTGAGAAGCCAGTAGGCGTCATTGTCACCCTTGGTGGCCAGACGCCAATCAAGCTGGCACGCGCCTTGAAGGACGCCGGCGTTCCTATCATGGGTACTCAGCCAGAGGCAATTGACCTGGCAGAGGACCGCGACCGCTTCGCAGCCCTTCTGGATCGCCTGAACATTGCCTGCCCTCCTTCGGCAGTTGCTTCTACCATGGACGAGGCTCGCGACGCTGCACGCCGCATTGGCTACCCACTGATTGTCCGCCCAAGCTACGTTCTTGGTGGTCGCGGTATGGCCATTGTCTACGACGACTCCGACCTGGTCACCTACATGGAATCCGCGACGCACGTCACGCCAGACCGTCCTGTCTACCTGGACGCCTTCCTGGAGGACGCAATTGAGCTGGACGTTGACGCCCTCTGCGACACCGAGGAGTGCTACGTAGGCTCCGTTCTGGAGCACATTGAGGAGTGCGGTATTCACTCTGGCGACTCCGCCTGCTGCTGGCCGCCCTTCTCGCTCTCTGAAAAGATTGTTGACCAGATTAGGGCCATCACCAAAAAGCTGGCGCTTGCCTGCGGTATTCGCGGCCTCTTGAACATCCAGTACGCCGTCCGCGACGAGCACGTCTTTGTCATCGAGCTCAACCCTCGCGCTTCTAGAACCGTGCCTTTCTCGTCTAAGGCAACTGGCGTCTCCCTGGCCAAATACGCATCTCGCATCATGGCTGGCGAGAAGATCAGTGAGCTCAGAGCACAAGGCCTGCTTCCAGACGAAAATCGCACCGTCGATTACTACGCGGTCAAAGAGGCGGTTATGCCTTGGTCTAGATTCCCTGGTGCTGACTCAATCCTTGGCCCAGAGATGAAGTCTACCGGTGAGGTCATGGGTATTGCTCGAACCTTCCCAGCAGCGTACGCAAAGACTCGTGAGGCAGTTGAGAACAAGCTACCTGAGCAGGGCTCCGTCTTTATCAGTGTGTGCGACCGCGATAAGCGCGCCATTGCTCCTGTTGCTATGGCTCTGGAGAACCTTGGCTACGGCATCTACACCACGGGTGGTACCGCAAAGACGCTGCGTGCGGCTGGAATTGACTGCACCACCGTCAATCGCATTTCCGATGGTCATCCAAATGTTGTTGACCTTATGCGCGATAAGACCGTTAGCTTCATCATCAATACGCCTCATGGTCACGAGGCTCATAGCGACGGCACCAAGATGCGCGCAGAAGCTGTCAGCCAGGGTATTACCTGCGTCACCGCAATGTCTGCAGCTACCGCTCTTATTCAGGCACTTGCTGCGGCAAGAAAGAGTGAGCCCGAGACCTTTGCACTACAAGATCTTTAAAACGTGCTTTATAAAAAAGGAGGCGGAATTTTCCGCCTCCTTTTTTATTACTCTGATTCAGCAGAATTTGATGCGGGGAGTTTTGACCCTTTAGACCTATTGCATTTCCAACAAAGTGTTTGAAGGTTATCAACAGAAGTTATGCCGCCTTTTGCTAGAGGAACAATATGATCAACCTCTAAAAGTAGATGTGGCTCTTGCGCTGTGCTAATACCACATTGTTTACAAGTATGATTGTCTCTATTTAAGATTGAGGCTCTAAGCGCAGAAGTCATGAGAGCACGTTGACCTGCAATGCTCTTTTTCCAATTTATTTTATGATTAAGATATTCAACCATTGCATTCAAATTGTTGATGTCCATAACAATAGTATTTTTGAGTCCTGCATTTCCACCATCTGATACATATTCAAAAATGAATTTTGGATAGTACGTGTCTGCAAGGTCTATATTCTTAAATCCAAGTTTTTGTGAGAGTTTTTTCTGTTCAAATTTCTTCACAATCCAAGGGATTTCAGAATCAATACTGTTCAAGATTTCTTTTTTCTCATCAATCAGAATCTTTTTACCATCGTTAACAGCAATAAAATTATTTAAAACAGTTTCGACTTTTTCAAGTGTTTCTTCATCTGCGTTAAAGTTAAAGTATTTGCAAACATATTCAATAGGTTTATTTTTTGAATTTGCACATACATTTCGAGAGCAGTTATGCACGTTAGGTGCTGCTGATTTACTGTCAAGATACTTTCTTTTAAAGTTCCATGAGCTATTATCGGCAAATGTAGAAGTTCCATACGAATGAATACCCGGAGCTAGTGGGGTAGATTTAAGTTCTTCAATATGGTCATTTAATTCGTTGCATTCATTAATGTGATGGTCAATACGATGTTTAATTGATAAAAATTCATCACTTTTAAAATACCTGTCAAGCCATATTCTATATCCAGTATAAGCAATGATGAGAGGTATGGAGATATAAGGCAATCCAACAATAAGTGAAAGAATAAACATGCCTAAAAAGAAATATACGGTGATCTTTATTAATTTTTTCTTCATGAATAACTCCTTCAAATTTTAAACAACACTTAAATACTAAGTAATATAGAACAAATTAAATGTAATCCATATCAAGTCAAAGCATATTTATTTTGTTATTTGTTATGTTTGAAGAGAGAATAAATACATAGAAGATTATCTGAATGAATCGTTATTTCAAGTTGCTCATTGAGGAAGAAGTTTGTTATTATTGCAAGGCTGCATAAATATGCGGGCGTGGCGGAACTGGCAGACGCGCTAGATTTAGGTTCTAGTGGACTAAGTCCGTGGGGGTTCGATTCCCTCCGCCCGCACCATGCAGAAATTTGGTTAAGAGCTGGTACGCCAGCATTTTTTACGAGACACTGGAGGAACGTTGAACATCACCGTTACCGCAGATAAGCCAGTTGACGAGAAACTCACCGTCAAGGTTACAGTTCCTGCTGCAGAGGTAGACGCTGCAATTAAGCAGGCTTACAAGGACATTGCAAACAAGTATTCCTTCCAGGGTTTCCGCAAGGGCCGCGCACCTCGTCCTGTTATTGACGGCATTGTTGGCCGCGAGGCAGTCCTTGCTCAGGCAACCAACGATCTTCTCGGCGCAGCAGAGCCACAGCTTCTTGAGGAGCTTGACCTTGTTCCTGTTGGCCGTGGTGATTACAACCAGGACGCAGACCTTCCTGTTGAGGGCCAGGATTACTCCTATGAGGTAGTCTTCAGCGTTCGTCCTGAGGCTAAGCTTGATTCTTACGATGCTCCTGCAATCAACATGCCTCCAAATGAGGCAACTGAGGCTGAGGTTGATCACCAGATTAAGCAGCTTCTGTCTTACCAGGCTAAGTTTGAGAACACCAAGGAGAAGCGCGCTGTCAAAGAGGGCGACACCATTGGTGTAGACATCAAGAACATTGAGGGTGCTGCTCACATGGAGGGCGAGGACCGCGTTCTTACCCTTAATGGCACCCAGGCTCCAAAAGAGCTTGAGGAGGCACTCATCGGCATGAAGCCAGGTGAGGAGAAAGAGGTCAAGTGGACTCACAGCCACACTCACGGCGATGAGGTTCACTCCCACGATTACGATATCAACGTCAAGGTTGTTGCTCACAAGAAGTCCGTCACTCCAGAGTTGACTGACGAGCTTGCAAAGAACACCTTTGGTTATGACACTGTCGAGAAACTCCGTGAGGCTGTTAAGTCTGAGATTGAGTCCGACAAGAAGAATTCTCTTCCAACTCTTAAAGAGGACCGTGTTGTTGAGGCTCTGGGCAAGCGTCTTCAGCTTGAGGAGGTTCCAGAGGAGTACAAGAACGAGGTCTTCAACGAGATTGCTCAGGAGTTTCTGAATGGTCTTCAGCAGCAGGGTATGAGCCTTGATATGTTCCTGGCTGCACGTGGCATTAAGACCGATGACTTCATCTCTGATCTTCGTGTTCAGGCTGAGGAGCGCGCACGTCAGTCCCTGGCTCTTGACGCAGTAGCTGCAGAGCTTAAGCTTGAAGCAACTGAGGAAGACATCCGCGCAGAGTTTGAGCGCGCTGGTGTTCCTAACGTTGAGTCTGCAATTGAGGAGTGGCGCAAGGCTGGCCGTCTTCCTGCAATCCGCGAGTCCATCCGTCGTTCTAAGGCTCTTGACTGGCTGCGCGATAACGCAACCGTCACCGTTGTCGACGAGATTGCTGAGGCTGCTAAGGAAGAGCAGAAGGCAGAGAAGAAGCCTGCTAAGAAGGCTCCTGCTAAGAAGAAGGCAGCTAAGAAGGACGAGGACGCAGAGAAGGACGCTGAGTAGTCCGCAGCTGGTTGGTTTTCTCGCCAGAAAGACTGCGCCAAAAGTTGCAGTTACTTTGAATTTTTCATACCCCGGGTTAGAGACATGCTTCCCGGGGTATGTTTCTAAGAAAAGACCTTTGAAGGAGGATTATGCATTATCCAACAAACATTCCAACCATTCCGTATGTTATTGAGCAGACTCCTCGTGGTGAGCGTACCTATGACATCTACTCCAGACTGCTCAATGATCGTATTGTTTTCTTGGGTGAGCCTGTAACGCGCGATTCTGCAAACCTGGTCATTGCACAGCTTTTGCACCTTGAGAGCCAGGACCCAGACAAGGATATTTCTCTCTACATTGACTCTCCTGGTGGAGACGTTTATGCAGGCCTGGGCATTCTTGATACCATGAACTTCATTAAGCCAGATGTTTCTACCATCTGCGTTGGTATGGCAGCATCAATGGGCGCTGTTCTTCTTGCAGCCGGTGCAAAGGGTAAGCGTCTCGCGCTTCCTAACTCTATGGTTATGATTCACCAGCCATCCAGTGGCGTTCAGGGTCAGCAGACCGATATCCAGATTATTGCAGATGAGACAAAGTGGATTCGCCAGCACCTCAATGAGTTGCTTTCGGATTATACTGGACAGCCTATCGAGAAGGTCAATGTAGACACCGAGCGCGATAATTATCTTCGTGCACAAGAGGCTTGTGACTACGGCCTGGTAGACCGCGTTATCTCTTCTCGTAACGATCAATAATTGTTCTTGTATTGAGGGTTTAAGTTATGGCTAAAGACCAGGACTTCTCGCCTTTTGGCGGATTAGATGAGATGCACTGTTCTTTCTGCGGAAAGAGTAGGTCGCAGGTAAATAAGCTTATTCAGGGTCCTGGTGGAGTCTGCATTTGTGATGAATGTGTCTCTACCTGCTCGGATATGATTGATGAGTCTCTCGGCTTTGATGAAGAGTCAGAGATTGAGACTCACTCTGATGAGCCCGTTATCAAAGACCTGCCAACTCCGCATGAGATTTACGATGAGCTGTCTCAGTACGTAATGGGTCAGGAAGACGCAAAGCGTGCTATGTCGGTTGCGGTGTATAACCATTACCGTCGTATTCTTTCAGGCAACGATGAGCCTCAGGAGGGCCAGGAGGATGTTGAGATTGCAAAGTCCAACATCTTGCTGCTAGGTCCAACTGGTACTGGTAAAACACTACTCGCTCAGACGCTTGCTCGTTTTCTTGAGGTTCCGTTTGCTATTGCTGACGCAACGACCCTTACCGAGGCTGGTTACGTTGGTGAAGATGTCGAGAATATCCTGCTTAAGCTCATCACTGCTGCTGACGGCGATGTTGAGCGTGCTCAGGTAGGCATTGTCTACATCGACGAGATTGATAAGATTGCTCGCAAGGCCGAGAATCTCTCAATTACTCGTGACGTTTCTGGTGAGGGTGTTCAGCAGGCACTCCTGAAGATTCTTGAGGGTACCGTTGCAAGTGTTCCGCCAACAGGTGGACGTAAGCATCCTCAGCAGGAGCTTATTCACATTGATACCACCAATATCTTGTTCATCTGTGGTGGCGCTTTTGTTGGCCTGGACAAGATTGTTGCTGACCGTATTGGTAAAAAGGGAATTGGCTTTAACTCTGACGTTGCTCAGAATGTTAAAGAAGGTGAGTCTGAGCTTATCGCCAAGGTAATGCCTCAGGACCTTCACAGGTTTGGCATGATTCCAGAGCTTTTGGGCCGTATTCCAGTTATCACTTCTACTCGTGAGCTTGGTGAGGAAGATCTGATGAGTATCCTCACAGATCCAAAGAATGCTCTTACCAAGCAGTACAAGCGCATGTTTGAGCTTGAGGGCGTAGATTTGGAGTTTACTGAGGATTCGCTCAGAGAGATTGCCAAGAAGGCCTTGGCTCGCGGTACTGGTGCTCGTGGTCTTCGTGCAATCTGCGAGTCTACGTTGCAAGAGACCATGTTTGATCTGCCATCAGATTTGGATATCACAAAGGTTGTGGTTACTCCAGAAAGCGTTGGCGGAGATAATGCTCCAGAAATCATCAAGGGCAAAAAGAAATAACTCGCATAGCAATAAAAAAGGAGGTCGAAAGACCTCCTTTTGCGTTATAAATTGCCGCCACCAAGTTTGTTGTATGACGTAATAAGTTGGGTGCGAGTTTTGGTACCTGGTGGAAAGACGGTATCAAATAAAGGCATCAAGCCGCGGAAAAGCACGCCGCTCTGCACACGGTGAGAAAGTCCTCTTACCGTACGTCTTGACTCTTCAAGCTGTGAGCGGAGCTCCTCAAGGTAAGGGGAGCGACGAGCATAGAACCAGAAAAGACCTGCAAGATCTGAGTTTGGATAGAGCCAAGGCCTGTTGTCTGGTCCTGCAAAATGCGCAATACAGATATTCTTACGAGCTTCTTCGTATTCTTCTCGCACGTCTTTTGGTGCCTGAGCAACAATGTGATCGCGACGGAGGAATTGCCAGTCTACCAGGTAATTCCACTTCATATTAATGCGGAGATAATGGCCGTTTACAAACCTGTTAAGAACATCTTGGTCAAGCCAGCGCCATGCACGCATGGTTGACACCTTCAGAAACTCTTCAGGAGAAATTTGCTTTCTAATCTCTTCCAGGTTCATCAAAATGACGCCCGCCTGGAAGTAATCGTGAGGATCATCCATACCTAGCTCATTTTTAAGGTAGGGGCCAACTGTGGCGTCATATCCATCAATTTGGCCAATAGTATCTGCGTCACGTGTAGCGCCTACCAAATACCCGGTGACATCAATATCGTAGAGCTCTGCAATATCGGTATTAACCACCAGGTCAGAGTCAAGGTAGATGGCTTTATTGACGTTAGGAAGCAGTGAGGGAGCAAGCAGTCTGTAGTAAGTTTCTGGTCTAAAGTGACCATGATGAGGAAGCTCAATATCACCAAGGGCAGCATCAACATCTAAGAAACCAACATGGACGTTATCAACAAGCTGAGCCTGACGAGTAAGCGTAATCATGCTGGTAGGAGTGAGGTCACGCGTCAAAACAATGATGTCGTAACGACGTTCTGGATTGACGTTCTCAATGATGGATTGAATTGCTACAGACAAATACGGCACAAAGTTATCGCTGCAGGCAAATACAAGCACAACGTCATTAAGAGCAAGTCCCAGCTCATCGGATGAGCTTGCAAGCATTGCTCCAGAAAGTTGCGCCCTGCCTGTTCCAACAAGGCGTTGTGTGGGTATTTTACGTAATCTTCTCATACGTAAGACTTTATCACTTAGACGCCAAAAACGCCTGCTGCGTTTGCCATTACTTCACTTTGCACAGAGTATCCACGGGCCTCACTGAGCCCAAGAAGAGCTCGCTTAAGGCTGTCCACAATGTACGCCGAGTCAATATCTGTGTGATCACTGGAGGGAAGGTCAGTCTCGGTAAGAAGCTTATCTTTTGGGTAGACCTTAGCGTATTCACGACCGCGCTTAGTCTTTAGGCTCATCTCGCCAACAGAGAACCAACAGCCAAGCTTAATAGCCCTTTGGAGCTCTTCTGAGCTACCGCTAAACCAGTGGATGATAGGAACACACTCTTGAGCGGCTCCTGTCTGTTCAAGAATGTCTAGCACCGCATCAACGCTTCTCACGGTGTGCATCGAGAGCACTCGTGGCTGGCTGTTGCGTGAAAACTCTGCTGCGCGTTCGCAGATCTTTGTAAAGGCCTTAACCTGCAGCTCTTGCAATCCATCAACACAATAGCGAGAAGAAAAATCTAGTCCAATCTCGCCAATGTAAGATGTCTGCTCCATAAGCTCTAGCAGGAGCTCTATATCTTTTTGAGTAACGCGCCCATCAGAGATGTACCAGGGATGTGCTCCTAGTCCCACACGGATGTTGTCTTGCGTAAGCTGAGGAGCAAGTTCTAGGTAGTCGTGAGGAGTAACGCCGCAGGTAAAGAAAGCTAATCCGGCGTCATGGGAACTTCTCGCTACATTGAGCGGGGAGTCCATAAGGTTGGCATGGACGTGCGCATCAAAATACGTGAGGTTATTCATGATCAAGCCCCGACAGATGCAGAATGACGTCTGACGCAATCATCTGACCCATAATAGGAGGGTAGTAGGACATAGTGCCTAGCTTGGCAGATTTTCCCGTTGCACCCTCTGGTGCAAAAACTGGTCGCGCTGGCTCAGGGGAGTAGAGCACACGGAAGTCGGCAAGTCCACGCTTCTTGGACTCTTTTCTCATTACCCTTGCAAGAGCATCGGTATGCGTTTTTGAAAGCGTAGTAATCTCCAGAAGTTCTGGGTGGATCTTATTGCCGCCGCCCATGCTGGAGATGAGGTAGATATCGTTTTTCTGACACCATGCCACAACAGCTAATTTGGCAGAAATGGTATCGATGGCATCAACTACAACATCTGGTTTTGGAAGAGCAGAGAGCTGCTCGTCAACGTTGTCTTTAAGCAAAAACGCGTCAAGTGTGACCACGTGAGCGTCTGGATTAATGTCCAGAATCATCTCTTTGGTAACGTCAACTTTTCTTTTTCCAATGGTGCTCACATAGGCAATAGCCTGCCTGTTTAGGTTGGATGCTTCTACTGCATCGGCATCCACTAAAACAAACGAGCCTACACCGCCTCTGGCCAGCGCCTGAACACAGTTTGAACCAACGCCACCAAGACCTAAGACCATGACGCAGGAATTTTGAATCTGTCCAAGGCGGTCTTTTCCTAGAACAAGTTCAAGTCGAGCAGTGGCTTCAGGAATTGTGGCAGACATAGAGCTCCTCATAAAAAGTATCTGCAGATAGTATAGCTTGTTACTTCACCTACGCTTCAAGAAGTGTAGACCGATAGTAATTTTAACTAATGGTAAGAAAGCACCCCATAAGTCGTCTTTTATTAGTAGAATAAATGAAGTAAATTTTGACGATGTTGTCAGCATATGAAAGGCAAGATTACTGTGGAAGAAATGCCCAAGAATTATGATCCTCAGGCAGCTGAACCTGAGCTCATTGAAAAGTGGATGAAGGCAGATTGTTATGGTCGTAGCAAAGGAACTGAAGACCGTACGGTAGTTATCCCTCCACCAAACGTTACTGGCATCCTTCACATGGGTCATGCCATGGATGACACCATCCAGGACACCTACATTCGTTATTCTCGCATGCGCGGTTACTCAACTCGTTGGATTCTAGGAACTGACCACGCAGGCATTGCAACTCAGACTAAGGTTGATAAGAAGCTTAAGTCAGAGGGTATTTCTCGTCTTGAAATTGGTCGCGAGAAGTTCCTGGATGCTTGCTGGGATTGGACGCGTGAGTACGGCGGAACCATTGTTTCTCAGATTAAGCGCATGGGCTGCTCCATTGATTTTAATGACGAGAAGTTCACTATGTCTCCTGAGTACACTCAGGCTGTTCGTAAGGTCTTTGTTGACTGGTATCATGACCAGCTCATTTATCGCGGTAAGCGCATCGTAAACTGGTGTCCTCATTGCGAGACTTCAATTTCAGATGATGAGGCAGAGTACGCTGACGAGAAGGGCCATCTTTGGTACCTGCGTTACCCACTCAAAGAGCCTGTTAATGGCATTGAATACATTACCGTAGCAACTACTCGTCCAGAGACTATGCTGGGCGATACTGGCGTGGCTGTTTCTCCTCAAGATCCAGAAAAGGCAGATCTTGTTGGAAAGACCGTTATTCTGCCCATTGTTAATCGAGAGATTCCAATTTTCTCTGACTGGCATGTTGACGCAGGCTTTGGTACCGGTTTTGTTAAGGTAACTCCAGCTCATGACCCTAATGACTTTGCTATGGGTCAGACTCACAATCTTGAGCAGATCAACATCTTTGATGAGCATGCTGTTGTTGTTGACGGCTATGGTGAGTTCTCTGGTCTTGATAGAGATCAGGCTCGCGAGGCTATTGTTGCTTGGTTTGAAGAGCATGGCCTGCTTGATCACGTTGAAGATCTTGATCACTCCGTTATGCATTGCTACCGCTGCGGCACAACGCTTGAGCCATGGCTCTCTGAGCAGTGGTTTGTTGCCGTTGATAAGCTCAAAGAGCCTGCAGCACAGGTAGTTAAAGACGGTCAGGTTACCTTCCATCCAGAGCGTTGGACTCAGACCTACCTCACTTGGATGGAGAATCTCCGCGACTGGAATATCTCCAGGCAGCTTTGGTGGGGACACCGCATTCCTGTGTTCTACTGCGATGATTGCGGCTGGCAGGACGCTCTTATGGAAGATACTGACGTCTGTCCTAAGTGCGGCGGTCATCACGTTCATCAGGATGAGGACGTTCTGGATACCTGGTTCTCTTCTCAGTTGTGGACTTTTGCTACACAGGGCTGGCCAGATCATCCTGAGCAGCTTGAGGGTCACCATCCAACGCAGGTCCTGGTAACCGCTCGAGACATCATTGCTCTTTGGGTTGCTCGTATGATTATGAGCTCGCTCTACTTTACTAAAGAGATTCCATTCCACGATGTCTACATCTACGCAACCATTTTGGCTAAGGACGGCAGCCGTATGTCCAAGTCAAAGGGTAATGGTGTAGATCCTATGGACCTGATTGCTAAGTATGGCGCAGACGCAATGCGTTATAACCTGCTTACGCTTATCACTAACAACCAGGACGTCAAGTTTGATGCTGTTCTTGATAAGAAGACCCGTGAGCTTATTGAGTCTCCAAGAACCGATCAGGCACGTTCATTTGTTACTAAGATTTGGAATGCAAGCCGCTTTGTTCAGATGAACCTTGACGGCTACACTGCCGGCATGCCAAAGGCAGAGACACCAGAAGATGCATGGATGTTCTCGCGCCTTGCAAAGGTTGTTGCAGAGACAACTGAGCAGCTTGAGACCTATGGCTTTGGTGAGTATGCCCGCAACATTCAGTCCTTCTTCTGGAATGATGTCTGCGACTGGTACATTGAGCTCTGCAAGGGCCGTCTTCTGGATGGAACTCCTGATCAGCGCCTGCAGGTTCAGCGCAACCTCGTCTTTGTCCTGGATGTCAGCATGAGGCTTTTACATCCTGCCATGCCATTTGTTACCGAAAGCGTTTGGGATGCTCTTCCTGCATCTGGTCTTTTAAGTCATGACGCAGAGTTCTTGATGGTCTCTGAGTGGCCAGACCCACAGAAGCTTGCAGCCTTTGTTGACGAGGCAGCTGAGCATAACTTCTCACTTGCTAAGACCGTTGTTTCTGCTGTTCGTTCTTCTCGCGCTCGTTACAGGCTGTCGCCAAAGACAGACCTCGCTGTTGTGGTTAAAGCTCCAGCACAGGATGTTGCAGCGCTGAAGGAGCAGGCAGCCTTCATCCAAAACGTTGGTCGCGTAAGCTCATTTGAGGTCGCTGAGGCTCCTCAGAAGCCTGCTGGTTCTGTTTCTGTCACCGATGCTGGCCTTGAAATGTACGTTGTTCTTGGTGAGCTTGTTGACCTTGCTGCTGAGGCCAAGCGTCTTCAGAAAGATCTTGAGTCTGCAAAGAAGGAACTCTCTGGCGTAGAGCGTACCCTTGCTAACCAGGGCTTTGTTGCTAAGGCAGCGCCTGAAGTCATCGAGAAGAAACGTGCACGCGCGGAAGAACTTACTACGCTTGTTACTCAGCTTGAGCAGCAGATTGCCGACTTCTCATAAGTAAAACTTGATGCGGCGTAACAGCCGCATCTTGTGTTTAGTACGTGCATGCAGTCCACTTTAGGTTAGGAACAACATGTCTGAGGTTACATCCGATATCGAGATTGCTCAATCATCCGAGATGCTTCCCATCTTTGAGGTGGCAAAGCGTGCGGGTATTCCAGAGAATCTTCTGGAGCCTTATGGTCGCTATAAGGCAAAGCTTGATGCACGTGCTCTGGCGGATAAGCCTCTTCGCGGAAAGCTTGTGCTGGTTACTGCTATTAACCCAACGCCAGCAGGTGAGGGAAAGACTACTACCTCAGTTGGTCTGGCGGATGCCTTGACCAGCTTGGGACAGTCTGCCATGTTGGCCCTTAGAGAGCCTTCTTTGGGTCCCGTCTTTGGCGTCAAGGGTGGCGCTGCGGGCGGTGGATATGCCCAGGTAGTTCCTATGGAGGACATTAACCTTCACTTTACCGGTGACTTCCACGCTATTGGCGCTGCAAACAACCTTTGCGCTGCCATGCTGGATAACCATATTAAGCAGGGCAACAGTCTCAACATTGATCCACGTCGTGTTGTGTGGAAGCGCTGCGTAGATATGAACGATCGCCAACTCAGAAACGTTGTTGACGGACTTGGCGGCATTGCAGATGGCATGCCAAGACAAGACGGCTTTGATATTACCGTTGCCTCCGAGGTCATGGCTGTATTCTGCCTTGCTTCCGGCATCAAAGACCTTAAAGAGCGCCTGGGCAGAATGGTTATTGCCTACACCTATGACCGCAAGCCTGTTACCGTCAGCGATATCCATGCCGAGGGCGCTATGACAGCGCTGCTCAAAGACGCTATTCAGCCTAACTTGGTCCAGACGCTTGAGCACACACCTGCTCTTGTTCACGGTGGACCTTTTGCCAACATTGCTCACGGTTGCAATACGGTTGAGGCAACAAAGACTGCCCTGCGTCTTGCTGATTACGTTGTTACCGAGGCTGGCTTTGGTGCAGACCTTGGTGCCGAGAAGTTTTTGGACATTAAGTGCAGAGCTACTGGCCTTGCTCCATCAGCTGTTGTTCTGGTGGCAACCGTTCGTGCACTTAAGTACAACGGAGGCGTTGCCAAAGCAGACCTTAACCAGCAAAACGTTGAGGCGCTTAAAGAGGGCATTCCTAACCTGCTTCGCCACGTTGACAACATCCAGACGGTCTACGGTCTTCCTGTAGTCGTTGCCATCAATGCATTCCCAACCGATACCGCTGAAGAGCTTGCTCTGGTAGAGGAGGAGTGTAAGAAGCGTGGCGTAAATGTTGTCCTGTCTGAGGTTTGGGCAAAAGGTGGAAAGGGCGGCCAGGCTCTGGCAGAAGAGGTCATGCGCCTTTGCCAGACTGAGTCTAAGCTCACCTTTGCCTACGATGTCAAAGAGTCTTTGAAGCAGAAAATTACTGACATTGCTACCAAGATTTACCACGCCGACGGTGTTGAATTTGCTCCAAGTGCCGCCAAGCAGCTTCAGCAGCTTGAAGAGCTTGGCTTTGGTGAGCTTCCTATTTGTATGGCAAAAACTCAGTACTCCTTTACTGATGACCAGACCAAATTGGGTGCTCCAGAAAACTTTAAGATTACCGTGCGAGAAGTTCGTGTTTCTGCAGGTGCCGGCTTTGTAGTCTGCCTTACTGGCTCTATTATGACCATGCCAGGACTTCCAAAGGTTCCTGCTGCAGAGCACATTGATGTTCTTGATGATGGAAGAATTGTGGGTCTTTTCTAATGTCTTATCCCTCTTCACCTGAAGAAGTAGCGTTTACAACGTATAGTGCAGACTCTTATGCTCAACACCTTGCTGCTAAAGAGCCTATTCCTGGTGGCGGTAGTGCTGCCGCTTATGTAGGGGCACTTGCAGTGTCTTTGGCTTCAATGGCTGGTGTGTACGCACAAGGAAAACCTGCCTATGCCCAGCATGAAGATGATCTTGCAACATACATCGCCCGAGCTGGAGCTCTTCGCCAAGACTTCATGGAGCTTATGGATGAGGACTCTCGCCAGTTTTTGCTGGTTTCCAGCGCGTTTAGTGTGTCTAAAGATGATCCAAAGCGCGTAGAGATTGTTGAGGATGCTCTTAAAGAAGCAGCTCAACCTCCGCTAAAGGTTATGAGAAAAGTGTGCGAGTCCATTGAACTTCTCGAAGAGATGCTTATCAAGGGGTCTCGTATGCTTTTATCCGACGTAGGTTGCGGTGCCGCTCTTGCGCGCGGTGCTTTGATTGCAGCTTCTCACACGTTGTTTGTAAACACGCGCTCCATGCATGACACGACGTATGCTCAAACATTGCTTGATGAGGCAGATAAGCTTCTGGACACCTATGTATCACGAGCTGATGCCGTAAGTGATGCGGTGAGCGCACAGCTGAGACAGGAGGCATAACATGAGCTCAGAAACTCTGTCACAGGAGCTTCGTGGCGCTCCTGTTGCTAAAGCAATAACTGAAGAACTTGTTGCTCAGGTTCAGGAACTTCGTGCACAAGGGGTAACTCCTAAACTGGTTATTGTTCGCATTGGACAGAAAAGCGATGACCTTACCTATGAGCGTGCGGCTTATACGCGTGCGGAGAAGGTAGGCTTTGAAGTTGAGACCATTGAGCTTCCAGAAGATGCCACACAAGAGCAGGTAAATGCTACGTTTGACCAGGCTTCTGCCGACGCATCGGTGCATGGTTGTCTGCCCATGCGTCCTTTTCCTGCTGGAATTGACGAGCATGAAGCACTTCAGCATCTAGCACCAGAAAAAGATGTTGATTGCGCAACTGATTCCATGCTGCTGGCAACACTTTGTGGAACTCCTGGTGCTCTGGGACCTTGTACTGCAGAGGCAGTTCTTGCGCTTCTCGATTTTTACCAGGTACCCCTTGAGGGAGCGCCTGTTGCAGTTGTTGGTCGCTCAAACGTCATTGGTCGTCCGGTAGCTGCGCTTTTAAGTGCAAGAAACGCTACAGTGACGGTGTGTCACAGCAAAACCAAAGACCTTGCTGCTATGCTTAAGCAGGCAGAGGTTGTGGTGGTGGCCGCAGGTCGTGCACACCTTATTGGAGCTGACTGCGTAAGAGCAGGACAAACCATCGTTGACGTGGGCATTAACTGGGATGAAGCAGCTCAGAAACTTGTTGGCGACGTCAACACAGAGCAGGTAGCTCCTCTGGTAAGTGCTTATACTCCTGTTCCTGGCGGTGTGGGTAGCGTGACAACGGCAATTCTTGCTCGCCATGTTGTTGCCGCAGCTCAAAAAACGCTTGCATAAGAGTGAAAGGTAGGTTGCCTCATGGCAGCGGAAAATAACTATAAAGAGCTTGACCAAGAGCGCGTAAAAGCCGCGGTCAAGGAGTTTTTGCTTGCTATTGGCGAGGATCCAGAGCGAGAAGGTCTGCTTGATACACCAGACCGTGTTGCTCGTGCTTGCGTGGAGCTCTTTGGTGGCATGCAGGAAGATCCTGCAGCTCACCTGCGTAAACAGTTCCATGAAGAGGGCAATAAAGAGATGGTTATTGTCCGCGACATTCCTTTCTCGTCTACCTGCGAGCATCACATTCTGCCCTTTGTGGGCAAGGCGCACGTTTGCTACATTCCACAAAATGGTCGTATTACCGGCCTTTCCAAAATTGCTCGTTGCGTCAGCGGATATTCTCGCCGCCTGCAGGTACAGGAGCGTTTAACGGGCCAGATTGCAGACGCCATGGTAGAAGAGCTTGATCCTCTGGGCGTTTTGGTGGTTATGGAGGCCGAGCATACGTGCATGAGCATGCGCGGTATTAGGGCATCGGGTGCTTTGACCACCACATCTGCGGTTCGTGGCATTTTTAAAACTAACGAGAAAACCCGTGCAGAAGCTATGCGTCTGCTTGGTCTATAAGAGGTATGCGAACAATGAGTTATTCCGTTCCTTTTTCTGTGCCTGAGCTGAGCTACGAGCAGTCTTTAAAGGTGCTTCACGATACAAAGAAGTTTGGTATTCAGCCCCTGCTGGAGAGCGTGGAAGACATGCTCAAAGAGCTTGGCAATCCTGATCTCTGCTTTAAGAGTGTCCAGATTGCAGGTACCAACGGCAAAACGTCTACCTCCAGATACAATGCAGCCCTGCTCAAGGGAGAGGGTCTCAAGACCGCTCTGTACACGTCTCCCGAGCTCATCAGCTATACCGAGCGTATGGAGATCAACGGCACACCCGTCTCTGAGGCGGCTTTTGCTCACGGCGTTTCAGCTGCTCAGGTAGCAGGGGAGCGCGTAAACGCTCAGCGAGCCGCCTTGGGCGAGCGCCCTTATGACATCACCGAGTTTGACCTGCTCACGGTCGCAGCTCTAGTGGTCTTTGCCGAGGCAGAGATTGACGTCTGTGTGCTCGAGTGTGGCATGGGTGGCAGATGGGACGCAACAAGCGCCGCTCAAAACATCACCTCCGTTGCCATCACGGGCGTTGGCCTGGATCACACGCGCATCCTAGGCGATACCCTTGAGGCTATTGCTGGCGAGAAGGCCGCCATCATCAAGCCTGGTCGTACCTGCGTGCTTGGCGTGGGAACGACAACTCCTCAGAGCGTCCAAGACGTATTCTTGTCCCAGGCAGCTTCCGCAGGCGTTGTCCCAACTCTTCTTGTAGCTGACAAGTCAGAAGACGTTGAGGGAGAGGTTTCTGCTGGTCAGTCGTCTGACCATCCAGAGCTGCCTCACGCACATTTCTTCATTACCAAAAAGCCTAAGAGCATTGGTTTTCCGCTTGAGCTTACGGTTGTCACGCCTCGTGCAACCTACGAAGATCTTGCCGCACTTAAACCAAGCTACCAGGCAGCAAACATTGCTCTGGCAACCTGCTTGGCCGAGGATTTTCTTGGTCGTCCACTTGATGCAGAGAAAGCGTTTTTCTCCACAACCAGGTGCCCTACACCAGGTAGATTCCAGTTGCTTCAGCCAAAGCCTTTAGTCCTTATCGACGCGGCTCACAACCCCCAGTCAATTGAGACATTCTTAACTGCTATCCGCTCAATTGAGCCAGAAGTTACCAATCGTCCTATGCTTTTGACTGCAGTTTTTGCAGATAAAGACGTTAAGGGCATCGCAGAACTTCTCGCCAAAGAGTTCCCTGAGGTAGCGGTAACCCAGACAGACAACGAGCGCGCCATGGATGCAGATGAGCTTGCTGAGCTGTACAAAGCCTGCGGCGCTAACGTGGTTGCTGTCTACAGAAGCGTCCCTGAGGCAGTGGACGCCTTGCGCGAGAAGGGCTTTGTGGCATGTGGAACAATTTCACTTGCTGGTGAGGTTGCTGCACAATTTAGTGATGCTTTGGTAAAATAAATTTATCTGCGACATTTCGCCCCATTTTGAGGCGGTTTGTCGTACGATTTAGGAGAGAACAAAAAGCCAGCAGAAGGGGCTGTCAGATGCAGGAGATTCTTGATCAGATTATTACACCTGAGGTACGTATGGTTATTTACCTCATGGTCATTTGCGTCGTAATGCTTTATATCCTTTCCATCATCTACGTTATTCGCGATGCTCAGCGCCGCGGCGCAGAGCCTTGGTGGATGTGGGCAGTCATTTCTGTTGTTCCTGTTGTTGGTCTGCTTGCATACGTTATTTTGCGTCCAAGCAGCTACCTCATTGACCGCGAGGAGCAGGACCTTGATATTGCCCTTCGTGAGCACCAGCTGTCTCACTACGGCATCTGCCCTAAGTGCTCCGCTCCAATCGACCGCGATTTTATCGTATGCCCAATCTGCAATACGCAGGTTAGAAACGTTTGCCCAACATGCCATCGTCCACTGAATGCAGACTGGAAGGTTTGCCCTTACTGCCGTACTCGCATTCAATAACGTTTGGTTTTGTTCTTTATGATGGCAATCTGGTGTTTTACAACAGAGACTATGTAGGCGTCTGCTCCTAAGCTCCTGTGTGAGCAGAGTAGGCGCCGTGCCTGTTTCTATGAGTAGCTACCTCTGAGGGGTTTTACATGAAGGTTTTATATAACGACGGCCATGTTGGCGAGATTAACGATGCAGCTGAAGAGCTTGAGGTTATTCGCCACGATGCAGCTCACCTGCTTACTCAGGCTTTGAAGCGTCTGTACCCACACGCACAGTTTGCCTATGGTCCAGCAACCGAAAACGGTTTCTACTATGACGTTGATCTTGGAGACACTAAGGTTAACGAGGATGATTTCCCAGCTATTGAGGCTGAGATGAAGAAGATTGTCAAAGAGAACCTCAAGATTGAGACATTTGAGCTTCCTCGTGATGAGGCTATTGCCTACATGAAGGAGCGCGGCGAGTCTTACAAGGTTGAACACATTGGCGATCTTGCTCCTGACGCACACATCACCTTCTATAAGCAGGGTGAATACGTTGACATGTGCGTTGGTCCTCACATGCTCTACACCAAGGGTGTTAAGGCTTTCAAGTTGACTAGCATTTCTGGTGCGTACTGGAAGGCTGATAAGAACAACAAGATGCTCACCAGAATTTATGGTGTTGCGTTTGGCTCCAAGGATGAGCTTGCTCAGTATCTCAAGATGATTGAAGAGGCCGAGAAGCGCGACCACAGGAAGATTGGCCGCGAGATGGAGCTCTTCATGATGTCCGACTTTGGTCCAGGCTCTCCATTCTGGCTTCCAAACGGTATGGCTCTGCGCAACGCTCTGACCGATTACTGGCATGAGATGCAGGCTCGCTTTGGTTACCAGGAGGTTCAGACTCCACTGATCCTCTCGCGTTCCCTTTGGGAGACTTCTGGTCACTGGGATCACTACAAAGAGAATATGTACACCACCACGGTAGATGAAGAGGACTTTGCCATTAAGCCTATGAACTGCCCTGGTGCTTGTTTAATTTATAAGTCCAAGCCACGTTCTTATAGGGATCTTCCTATGAAGCTGGCTGAGGCTGGTCTTGATCACCGTTACGAGATGAAGGGTGCCCTGCACGGTCTGTTCCGAGTTCGTGAGTTTACTCAGGACGACGCACACCTCTTTATCCGCCCTGATCAGATTACTGAGCAGGTCACGGATGCATCTCACCTCATCACTGCTTACTATGCACAGTTTGGCTTCCCATACCGCGTTGAACTTTCTACACGCCCAGAGGATTCTATGGGTTCTGATGAGGATTGGGAGCGCGCTGAGCAGGGCCTGCGTGACGCACTTGAGTCTATGGGCATTGAGTACGTTGTCAACGAGGGCGACGGTGCGTTCTACGGTCCTAAGATTGACTTCCATCTGACCGACTGCCTTGGTCGCTCTTGGCAGTGCGGTACCATCCAGCTTGACTTCCAGCTGCCTCACAACTTCCAGCTTGAGTACATTGACTCCGACGGCACCAAAAAGCAGCCAATCATGATTCACCGCGCTGGCTTTGGTTCCTTCGAGCGCTTCATTGGCATTCTGACCGAGAACTATGAAGGCAAGTTCCCTGTCTGGCTGAGCCCATGCCAGGTCAAGGTTCTTCCTGTCTCCGAGAAGTCTCGTCCTTATGCTCATGAGGTTGCCGAGAAGCTTGCAGCTGCTGGTATTCGCGTTAAGGTTGACGACCGTGACGAGAAGATTGGCTATAAGATTCGTGAGGCTCGCTCACTTGACCGTGTTCCTTACATGCTCATCCTTGGTGAGCAGGAGGTTGAGGCAGGAAACATTTCTGTCCGCGACCGCTCCAACGAGACTCACACGGCAGAGCTTGACGAGTTTATTGCTCAGGTTGTCAAAGAGAATGCTGAGCGCGTTGGTTAAACAGGCTTCAGACAAAGTGCAGGTTATGGGTGGCACCGCGCAGGATGGCGCAGGCGGCACGAAGAGTGTCGGTGCAATCGACGGCGTCAAGCAAACCGTAACTGACGTTGTCGCGCAAACCGTAACCGACGTTGTCACGCAAACCGCAACCAATGTTGTAGCTGAATACGTAAAAATGACAGGGGCAGGCCGTGCGCGGCTTGTCCCTGTTTCCTATGTAGACGAACTTCTCGCCACACTGGTTTCGGGCGGTGTAACCGTCGTGGAGCCGCTTGCTGGCGTGCCCGTTGAGGTGTGCGACATCAAAGGCAGAGCTGCGGCAGGGGAGCTGCTTGTGGCGGATGTGCGTACGATTGGAGCCGAGTTCAGCCCGGCATGTCGTCTGGGAGCAGAGATCGCAGTAGCCGAGGACGCTCGGGTGCCGGGATATGTTGTCGTGTGCATGCGGAAGTGCTGCATACCGTGGGTAGCAGAGGCGGTTGAAGCCAAGGCGTGCTCTACAGATGACGTGACGGTTTCTGCTACGGGAGCGGAAGAGCAGGCGAGTGCACGGGTTTCTCGCCACGCGGCAAGCGATGCAGCGCAGGTGGTTGCCACGTTCCTGGCGTGCCATCCGCGCGTCGAGGCGGTGCGCTATCCGGGTCTCAAGACGGACCCGAACTTTGCGCGCGCAACATCGCAGCTGGTGGGTGGATTTGGTCCATACGTGGATTACATGTGGAAAGAATCGCCAGGTGAATGGCATAGATTTACAGCAACTGATGAAGACGCCAGAACGCAGATTATAAATTTTGAGAGAGTCGGTTAACGGTAAGCATTTGATTAGCATACCTTGGTATAATTTGAACTAATGTTCCTAAATAGAAGGGGATTTTATGGCAAAGAAGGCTACTCAAATTGAGGATGTTGATACTTTGCTCAAGCGCCTCGAAGAGATGCGCGAGGCACAGGCAGAGTTTGCAACATTTACTCAGGAGCAGGTCGATAAGATTTTCTATGAAGCTGCTCTTGCGGCCGAGAAAAATCGTATCCCTCTTGCTCGCATGGCAGTTGAAGAAACTGGCATGGGTGTAATGGAAGACAAGGTTATCAAGAACCATTACGCAGCAGAGTATATTTACAACAAGTACAAGGACATGAAGACTTGTGGTGTTGTAGAGGATGATCCAGCTGCAGGCTATCGAGTTGTAGCCGAGCCAATGGGTATCGTAGCTGCAGTTATTCCAACCACTAACCCTACTTCTACCGCAATCTTTAAGACACTTCTTGCTCTGAAGACAAGAAACGCCATTATTATTTCCCCGCATCCACGCGCTAAAGACTGCACTATTGCCGCAGCTCGCATTGTTCGCGATGCTGCCGAGAAGGCCGGCTGTCCCAAGGGTATTATCGACTGGGTTCCAGTTCCTTCCATCGACCTGACCGCAGCAGTTATGAGCAACGCTGACATCATCCTAGCAACCGGTGGTCCAGGCATGGTTAACGCTGCTTATTCTTCTGGTAAGCCAGCTCTGGGTGTTGGTGCAGGTAACACTCCAGCTATCATTGATGACACCGCAGACATCAAGCTTGCAGTTAACTCCATCATTCACTCTAAGACCTTCGACAACGGCATGATCTGCGCTTCTGAGCAGTCCGTTACCGTTCTCGACAGCGTTTATGACCAGGTCAAGAAGGAGTTTGCAGACCGCGGTTGCTACTTCCTCCAGGGTAAGGAACTCGATGCAGTCCGCAAGACTGTCATTATTAACGGAGCTGTTAATGCAGGTATCGTTGGTAAGTCCGCTCACTTCATCGCTAAGACTGCCGGTGTCGAGGTCCCAGAGAAGACCAAGATTCTTATTGGTGAGGTAACCTCTGTTGAGCCTTCAGAGGAGATGGCTCACGAGAAACTCTCTCCAGTTCTTGGCATGTATCGTGCAAAGACTTTTGACGAGGCAATTGCTAAGGCAGAGCGCCTTGTTGCTGACGGTGGCTATGGTCACACCAGCTCTCTTTACGTCAACATTAACGAGAAAGAGAAGATTGCTAAGCACCAGGCAGCAATGAAGACCTGCCGTATTCTGATTAATACCCCTTCCTCTCAGGGCGGCATCGGAGACATCTACAACTTCAAGATGGCTCCATCCCTAACCCTTGGCTGCGGCACCTGGGGCGGCAACTCCGTCTCCGGCAATGTTGGCCCACAGCACCTGCTTAACTACAAGTCTGTTGCAGAGAGGCAAGAGAATATGCTTTGGCTTCGTGTACCTGAGAAGGTCTACTTCAAGAGGGGCTGCATGCCTCTTGCTCTCCGTGAGCTCAAAGAGGTTTATAACAAGAAGCGTGTCTTCATTGTTACAGACCAGTTCCTTTACAAGAGTGGCTTCACCAAGACCATCGAGGAGACTCTGGATTCCCTGGGCATCGTCCACTCTTCATTCTGGGACGTTGCTCCAGATCCAACGCTTCAGTGTGCTCTTGAGGGTGTAGCTCGCATCCGCTCCTTCGAGCCAGACTGCATCATCGCAATCGGCGGCGGTTCTGCTATGGACGCAGGTAAGATTATGTGGTCTATGTACGAGAATCCGGAGGAGAAGTTTGAGGACATGGCGGCAGACTTCATGGATATCCGCAAGCGTGTCTACAACTATCCTAAGATGGGCAACAAAGCATTCTTCGTTGCTATCCCAACTTCTTCTGGTACCGGTTCCGAGGTAACTCCATTTGCCATCATCACTGATGCTGACAATGGCGTTAAGTACCCACTTGCAGACTATGAGTTGCTGCCTAACATGGCAATCGTTGATACTGACAACATGATGAGCCAGCCTAAGGGCCTGACCTCCGCTTCTGGTATCGACGTTCTTACTCACTGCCTCGAGGCATTTGTCTCCATGATGGCATCTGACTACACAGATGGCATGGCTCTTCGCGGCATGAAACTTGTCTTTGAGTACTTGCCACGCGCTTACGATAATCCAAACGATGTCGAAGCACGCGATCACATGGCAAACGCATCCTGCCTCGGTGGACTTGCATTTGCTAATGCGTTCCTTGGTATCAACCACTCTATGGCTCACAAGCTGGGCGCTTTCCACCATATTCCACATGGTTGGGCAAACGCAATCGTCCTTACTCGCGTAATGCGCTACAACGCAGCCGAGCGACCAACAAAGATGGGTACCTTCCCACAGTATGATCACCCACACACCCTCGCACGTTACGCTGAGGCAGGTCGTTTCTGCGGCGTTACCGGCAAGGATGACCGTGAGGTCTTTGAGAACTTCGTCAAGAAGATTGAGGAGCTCAAGGCATACATCGGCGTCAAGGAGACCATCAAGGACTACGGCGTAGATGAGAAGTACTTCCTCGATACCCTTGACGAGATGTCTGAGCAGGCATTCGATGACCAGTGCACTGGCGCAAACCCACGCTACCCACTTGTCTCCGAGCTCCGCGAGCTCTACCTGGATGCTTACTACGGTCGCGAGCCAGGCTTCTACGAAGACTAATCCTCGCACGTAGCGCGTCCACCGCGGAGCGCGTAAAGCACAAAACTAGAGCCGGTTACCTAAAACCCAGGTAACCGGCTCTTTTTCTAGCTAACAAAATTCGTTGTCTGATCAGCCAATGAGCTGTTTGATTGAAACCGTGACCCCAGAATCACAAAACACACCTATGTCACATAATCTGTCAAAAAAGGCTATACATTGCTTCAAAAATGAGTGCTTGATGCAGAATATCTTCATTTGGTGTGCTATTCGCATCGAATTTTGCAGATTATCTAACTTTGCTGTGTTGTCACATAAGGCAATTCAGGGATAGTTAAACTTTATATATCATTTCATTCATAAATCTGTATATCGAATCAAGTTTATTCACCAAAATGAATTGCTCATGAGAATACCGGCGTAACGTTCGTCTAATCCGGTACAGATTGCTATCACCTAAGTCCTTTTTAATGCTCAGGAACAGATTTTGCATCGCAAGCTGGTTTCTGTAGATATCTGTATTCACAAAGTACTCTTTAATGCTCACCGAATTCAACTCATTTGTTCTTTGATTATCTTTTCTTTGCTGGTAGAAGTCATCATGATAAGCACCGTTGTATTCAACAGCTACTAAATTCAATCCAGACAAATTTGATTTGGACATCTTCCCGAATAGCAAATCAAGCTTTCGTTCCTTTGCTTGTACCCTTGGGTTTATCAGGTCTTTTATTAGATACGATTTATTCAGCGCAAGCGGCATTTGATTAAACCCGCCTTCCCGATATGGAAGAGCTGATCTAAGCGCCATTTTAACCTCCATGGGAGAGGCAGCATCAGAAAAGAAATACTTCATATTTCGTTGTGTTGTTCGTAAGCCAGGTGAATAGGAATCGAGCGCGCTCAATAGAGATATGAGCTCGTCCGTAGTCAATAACGGCGTATTAAATTCGCAGAGATCACCGTTTGGGAGATGACCATAACTAGCCATCATTAAATTCGCAAGCACAAATTGATGAAGAGGACTTTTATTCCTAGAGAGCAAGCAAACAGCTAGGGGAGGCGCAACACAATAGATATTTTGATCCAAATCAATAAGGAATCCTGTCGGCAAAAGGCATTTGAACTGGTGAGATACTCGCTCATCGCAAAATCTTGTTTTTGAATTGTTTCTTAATAGTTCATGTGTAGTTTGTCCCAAGACAATGCCGTATGCTTTCCTTAGAAAACAAAGCTTTTCATCGTATATCTCGGTCGAACACGCTGAATACGTCGCGCGCAAATCCCTTGTTGTCCGTTGCAACAAAACATCTTCATTTCCGCGTATCTTAAGTTGTGCACAGATTTGTAGTGCAGTTTCATGCGAGAAAATAATATCCATTCGTTCCTCCTTAAATTGAGTAACGAATATAACAGCAGGATTTTTCAGCAACCTGTCAGCAGCTTGACAGACTTCCGTTTCTTTTCTGTCAAAACAAGACAAGCCCTCTCATACCTGCAGGTAAAAGAGGGCTTGATAACAGAGCAAATTAAAGTTCAAATGAAACAGTCTAATCAATCATCACAAAACTTATATGACTAATCAAGATGTCAGCTAAACGTGCTCGTAGGTCACAAACTTGAAAGCGACACCTTCTGGAGTTACATCGCCATCTTCCTCGTTACAAACTTCCCATGCAGGGTCTTCGTCCAGGTTGGGGAAGTACGTATCCGCATTGACCACGGTATCGTGCTTCGTCACGTACGCGTAAGAGCACTTGTTGAGAAGAGCTCGGTAAATTGAAGCTCCACCAATAAGCCAGACCTTCTCGGGAACTTCATCCGCAACTAAACGAAGCGCTTCCTCTGCCGACGACACCACCTCAACACCTTCGACCTGATAATCGGCATTTCTAGAAATGACAATGTTGCGGCGACCTTTAAGCGGTCCACCAGGGAAGCTCTCCAGCGTCTTTCTGCCCATGACAACCGTGCAACCGCGCGTGTGCTCAACAAAGTACTTCATGTCGGCCTTGTTGGGGATGAGAAGATCTCCGTCGCATCCGATGCCCCAATTGCGTGTTACAGAAACAATTGCGTTCATGTGGTTCTCCTGGCAAGTATCGTCTTAAATGAAATGATGATCTTAGCTTGAGCGTCCGCTCGGGCGCGCCTACAACAACGCCAACCGCGTCCGTTCAGGCGTGCCTGCAGCGCCAGCCGTGTCCGCAGCAACTGCGCCTAAACCGCAATCGGAATGTTTTTGATCTGCGGACCATGCTGATAATCCTCGACAATGAGGTCGTCAGTAGTGAAGTCATAGAAGTTGGTGATGTTAGGGTTCAGGCTCACCTTTGGTGCATCAAAGGTGGGGCGAGAAATCAATTCTTTAACAATGTCAACGTGACGATCATAAATGTGAGCATCGGCAATCATGTGAACCAGTTCGCCGGCCTCCATGCCGCTAACCTGCGCAACCATCATCAACAGGATTGCGTATTGACAAACATTCCAGTTGTTAGCAGCTAGAATGTCCTGGCTACGCTGAACAAGCAGCAGGTTAAGCGTAGGTTTATCCTTACCTGGCTCCTGAGTAACGTTGTAAATTGCGTTGAATGCGCAAGGGTAGAGGTTCATCTCAGAAAGATCGGCAAAGGTATACAGGTTGGTCATAATACGACGGCTGAACGGATTCTCTTTGAGGTCCTTGAGCACGCGATCCATCTGGTCATAGTCGCCATCGGAGTAGTGAGAAACCTGTCCAACCTGATAACCGTAAGCCTTGCCAATGGAACCAGACTCATCAGCCCATGAATCCCAGATGTGAGAGTTAAGGTCGTTAACGTTGTTGGACTTCTTCTGGTAAATCCACAGAACCTCGTCCATGGCGCTCTTGAGCGCAGTGCGACGAAGCGTCAGCGCTGGAAACTCTTCGCGCAAATCATAGCGATTGCAGACGCCAAACTTCTTGATTGTGTATGCGGAGGTACCATCTTCCCAGGTAGGACGGACCTTCTCGCCCTCGGTGGTGGTGCCGTTTTCAATAATGTCGGAGCACATATCAATAAAAATGCGATCTGCTTTGCTCATATTCAATCCTTCAAAATACCGTTCAAAATGGAATAAACACCTGCTAGTTGTACGTATAGCAAGTCTTTTCCAAGTACATTACCAGTTGCTGTCAGTATAAGCGCTGTAGGGGTCTCCAAAAAGCGGGCTTGTACTCGTACGAGTGTCCGCAACACAAGAACGTCCCAGTCCCGAGAGCAGCATAATAACTATAAAAAATAGCAAGCCTGCAGGGAAAGGAGAGCCGTCAGGCATCTGCGACGGATCGTTTGGGTCAAAGTCAGGGCCCTCGCCGCCAAATTCATGCCTGTTGTCCCTGGTATCTTGGTTGTCGTCTTTCTTTGCCATCAATCCTCAATCAAACGCTTACACTTTGATGATACCCGTCGTCGCCCAAGGATTTCATGGCGAGAAACCCCTCTTTTTGTCACTCCACATTCTCTGCAAAGTATTCTGCACACGACAGCTTGTCCGCGCCCACAGCGCTCGCGCCAGCGGTTCACGCGCCCGCGGCTCACGCGCCCGCAGCTCCTACAGGTGCTGCGATGCAAAGATGTCGTTCCAGAACGTGCCAAGCTGTTTGATGAGCTCAATGTCCGCAGGAAGCCACTGCACATCAAGCAGCTCGTTTTGAGCAAGCCAACGAAACTCCGAGTGGATCTCTGGGTCCGCGACAGGCTCCTCAGACTCACCCAGCGTGCAGATATAACAATCCATATGCAGGTCAAAGGTGGGGTAGGAGTAAGCTACCGTGTCATAGAAAAACGCTGCCTGCACGCTACAGTGCAGCTCTTCTTGAATTTCTCGACGCAGCGCCTGCTCTGAGGTTTCTCCAGCCTCAACTTTTCCGCCAGGAAACTCCCAGAAGCCAGCATTATCCGCATCAGCTCTACAAGCGGCAAGTATTTTGTTGTCTTTATAGAAGATAGCTGCAGCTACATTGACTGTTTTGGTCTCGGCCATGTTATCCCTCCAGCCTGACTGTTGCAAAAACGGTGGAACTCTCGGCATCTTTGAGCACTACCGAGAAACCCGTCTCATCGGTGTATACCTGGGGAGTAATGGTGTCGCCCAAGCGTGCCTGACTTCTGTACTGAACCACAATGCGGCGCAGCTTGTGAGAATAGCCAAGGGCCACAAGTGTGTCGACAGCCATGAGCACGTACTGAGCATTATTAACGTGCTTGTTTGTATCCAGATGCTGCTGGGAAACAAGAATGGCTGGACCATCAACAGCATTTCCCTCAAGTGCAATTTTGCGAGGAGTTGGTGGCAAATCTACGCGAGGCTCGCCGGTAATGTAGACGCTCTCGCTCTCTGGAACGCGAGCCGCCTTGCCTTCTTTAATGTTCATCAAATACCAGGTAGAGTCCGCTTTTACGATAGTCGCGCCGCTAGCATCATTAATAACAAACGACCTAGATGCTTGAAGACCCTTCATCTGATATGACCAGGTACCTACGCAGATCTTCTCGCCAAATTGAGGAAGACGGTCAACTTGGATTTGCCACGTTGCCAGGACCCATGCGTATCCCTCGCTGGTCAGCTGTTTAAAGCCGCGGCCAATATCTTCTGAGTGGAACGTCGAGCAATCCTGCAGGTAGTTCATAACGCCTACCAGGGAAAGCTTTCCGGTCTCATCGCACTCGCTATATCTAACTCTACTTTCAATGGTGTACATATAAATCCAAACTCGAAATCAGCGTTTGCTGAGGTATTACAATATGCCGAGAAACCCGTCTAGTTGTCCCATGGGAACGAACCCGGCAAGCGGTCTCTGACTTTTTGCGTGGTATCGTCAAGTTTCTGTTTAGTTACCTGGACTTTTTGCGAAACCTGTTGAGCCTTTTTGGTCGCAATAAGAGTTGCATTCTGAGCTGCCGCATTTGCCTTTTGAGCAACAGCATTTGCCTTTTGAGCTGCTGCGTTTGCTTTCTGCGATGCGTTTTGCGCTGCAGCGCTTACTTTCTGCGAAGCATTCTGTGCGGCTTCTTCAACCTTCATTGACGCATCTTGAGCTGCGGCTTCAACTTTGTGATGGGTAGTAGGCCCATTCCAAAGAAGGCTAGCAACCGTATCCAGAAAATAGAGGGTGACTACAATAAACGCTACTACCGAGACAGTATGCTTGGAGAAAATCATCAAAATATTAAGCATCGTTGGAACGAGCACAAAGACTGAGGTAACAGAAAACGCGCCAAATACCGCGCTGGCCTGGGGACAAATTCGACCATGCAAATTGAACTTAAACATGGAGTAGTCCCACCACTTCTTTTTAAAGCGACGTTCCAAAAAGAGGCCGGTCGAGTACTCAATAACTGTGGCTAAAACTGCACCTATGATAAAGACAATAATTGGATCAGAAATCTGGCCTAGTACCAGCCATTCCGCAATCGCTCCAATGCCATAAATAGGGCAGGTAGGACCAAAAAGAAAACCGCGCTTGGTAAATTCTCCCTCAACAACGGAGCAATAAATGGTCTCGTATACCCAACCACCAAAAGAAATCAGCGCAAAAATTATGACCATCTGAGGCAGATGCTGCACAAAGAGCTCAATATTCTTATCGAGTGCAAAGAGTGTACGCAGTGTCTCAGTCATGGTGCTCACGAGAGGTTTCCGTAATCCATGTAGTCGTTAAACTCATCTGACTCACTGTTTGTTGTGCCCTGAAAATCGCTTTCAGGTGTCGAGAAACCCGTTGGGCGGAAGCCATCTTTTTTGTATGGATTGCCTGTCAGCGTTTCTGCAGTTGAACAAGCTTTATCGCAGGTTGTTACAATCCAAGCCTCTTTGGTATGAGGTGGAATAGGAACAAGAGGAAACATGTGATGCAAGATGATGTCTTCCTCAACAGGGGTTAAATCAGGGAAATCCTCGCGGGCATTATCAAGTGCATGGCGAGGGTGCGTAAATCCGTGCCAGTTGTCTGGTGCGGCCTCGTGATCGTGCCAATCATAGAGGTAGTAGTCATGAAGAAGCGCGCCACGTACAAGGGCATGCTCGTCAACTTTGATGCCAGCATTCATGGCAAAGGCAAGGCTGCTATAAGCAACCGCAATAACGTGGTCGAGTGTGCTGGTAGTTCCATGTTGTGTAAAAGTTGCAAGCTGATAGAGTCTTCCAGACTTCAAAATAGGAGTCGAAAGCTCATCGAACCTCTCGCGAATTTTAGAAACGTCAACCAAAAAATATCCCATCAACTGTGCGCACACATTAGAAAATCGTGAGCGTACCTTAGCAATGTATCTATAAAAGATTAGTTAATCTGACGGTTACGTGCAATCTTTTTGGCTGAATGTTACGAAAACGAAAGAAAAGAAAACGCAAGCTTTGGCGGTGCTTATTGTGCTGTTTACCTGCGCTTACGCTTTCTTGCTGTAAGGGCTCATGTGGTCCACCACTACGTTTACCGCACCTGGAAGGCAGCGAGCGGAGTAAGCGTAGATGTCGTGGCAGGTAACCTCGCCATTTACTTCAAGAGGCATAGGCGATGTTGATTCAACGGTAATTTCTCTGCCACTAAAGCTATTGAGATAAGGCCTGCCAAGCGAGTCTCCCGTGCGATCAAAGAAACCAGAAAGCAGCGGACGTACCAGCTTTGCAGTCATGTGAGTCTCAATGACAATAACCTCAAGCAGACCGTCATCCATGCGATTACCAGGGGCTAGTTCAATTCCCGCTTGCATCATAGAGCTGTTTGCAATGAGGCAGCCAATGCCTTGAAGCTTATGCACTTTGCCGTCAACGGTAATTTTGAAGTCATGAACTGGTGGCATGAGGTTGGCAAGGGCTGCTGTAAAGTACGCGGCTTCTCCAAAGGTTTGCTTGTGGGGGATAGCCGAGCGCATAATCTCGGCATCAAGGCCCGTACCAGCCATTAAAGGCACGCCAGCTACATGGGTTTCTCCCGATACGGTGGTCCAGGTAATTTCACCCAGATCAAGCTGAGCCGTCTGAAGGTTTCTGCAGGCCAGCGCTAGTGCGTTAGGCTCAGGCGCATTTCCGATACTTGCAGCCAGAAGATTGGCTGTTCCAGAAGGGAAGACCAAAATAGGTGTCTGACAGCCTCTCAGGCCATAGAGCAGGCTAGATACCGTGCCATCACCGCCCGAGAGTACCACTACGTCAAAATCTTCAGGCTGAACAGAACTCAGGACCTCGTCTGTGTGCCAATGGCTCTCGACAAGTTTTACCAGGCATTCGTCGCCACACTTCAGAAGAGCGCGCTCAAATTCAAAGATTGCATCAGAGCTAAAACCCGAGCAAGGATTGTGAATGATGAGGGTTCTCATATATCCTCCGAAGATTTGCGACAAGCTGGTATATCATTTTGATACGTATGAGTGTATCGCTTTACGTCAGGTACTTAATCGGCAATTGGATGGACGCATTGTATATAGCAACCTCAGAAGAACTTTCCGCATTTTGCGAGCGAGCAAAGACCTCGCATATCCTTGCAGTTGATACGGAGTTTCTTCGCGAGAAAACCTACTTTCCCAAGCTTTGCCTGGTGCAGGTTTCTACAGGTTCCGAGATTGTCGCAATTGATCCGCTGCTTATTGATGACCTTACTCCTCTTAAAGAGCTCCTGGAAAACCCGCAGATTGTCAAGATTTTCCATGCGTGCTCACAGGACCTTGAGGTCTTGCTAGAAAAAATGGACTGCGCATGCGCACCTGTTTTTGATACGCAGGTAGCAGCCGCATTTTTGGGTATGCGCCAGCAGGTAAGCTACGCCGGATTGGTAGAAAATTTTGCTAACGTTAAGCTTGCTAAAGCTGAGTCTTTAACAGACTGGTCAAAGCGACCGCTTGATAAAGAACAGCTGGTATATGCCGAGGATGACGTCAGATATCTTCCTGCAATTTATCATCAAATGATCGAGAAGCTCATCAAGCTTGACCGTTTGAGCTGGGTAAAGCCAGAGATGGACCAGCACACCAATATTGAACAGTATCGTCGAGACCCCTATCAGGCATATCTCCGTTTAAAACGTTCTGGCTCGCTTACGCGCAGGCAGCTTGCTATTGCTCGAGAGGTGTGCGCCTGGCGAGAAGAAACTGCGGCTAAAAGAGATGTTCCACGTAAATGGGTGCTTTCTGACGAACTTATTATTGAGATTTGTCGTCGTGTGCCTACAACACCCGATAGACTACGCAAAATTCGCGGTACTGAGCAGATTTCTCAAGGTGGGGTAGTGCATCTTTTGGATGCAATCAAACGTGGTCAAAAGACCCCCGCTGATCAGTGTCCAAAAATTGAGCATCATGCTCATCCTTCAGCTGGTTCTGAAGGTGTTGTTGAGCTTATGTATGCCCTTATTAGGATTGTTTCAGAAAAAGAAGGAATTGCATCTCCTTTGATTGCCAATAAAGATGACCTTACTGATCTGCTTTTGGATAAGGTTGATGCAAGACTTAAAACTGGATGGCGCTATCAATTAGTGGGCAAGCAGCTTGTTGGACTACTCAATGGCGAGGTAGGACTTACCGTCAAAAACGGTCGAGTAGAGCTGTTGTAATAAAAGCGTTTTAACCTAGGGTTAAGTGTGATTACTCTTGCAAACCTGACTTTTTGTCCGGTGAGTTGGGTATACTCATCTTTATACATAGATAGGAGAAAAATATGTATTACTCTGGTGCGTTTATCCCATACGTTGTTCTAGTAGTTGCCTCGTTGGTGCTCGGATTGGGCACTCAGTGGTACATCAAGCATGAATTTAAAAAGTATTCTTTAGTTCCTTCAGGGTTTAATGCCACCGGCGCTTCTGTTGCTCGCGCCATGATGGACACAAATGGAGCAGCTAATGTTGGTATCAAGAGGATTTCTGGTGAACTTACCGATAACTATGATCCACGCGATAATTGCCTGCACCTTTCTGATGCAAACTTCTCTGAGGGTAGCGTAGCCTCCGTTGCTGTTTCTTGTCACGAGGCGGGTCATGCAGTTCAGACAGCCAAAATGTATATGCCATCTCGCGTTCGTTCCGCTCTTGTTCCTGTTGTTAATTTGGCATCTGCAGCGTGGATTTATGTCTTTCTTGCTGGTGTCTTGCTCAATGTTTCAGGCTTGACTGTGCTTGCAATTTGGCTCTATGCATTTACCTTCTTGTTCCATATAGTTACGCTTCCTGTAGAGATTGATGCCTCAAGGCGTGGATTGGCTTTTTTGAAGGCAAACGCTCCCGCAGGCTTTGACTACAATGGCGCTAAAAAGGTACTAATTGCTGCTGCTCTTACGTACGTAGCTGCTGCAATGGTTTCTGCACTACAGCTTCTATATCTACTTGGTTCTTCTAGAAACAGGAACTAGTAATGGATCAGATTCAAGAGAAAGAAGATTCTGTTCTTTCAGTATCTGATGCAGTGCTCTTTGCAAAAAATGAAGTTGCCTCAATGCCATCTATGACGGTAGTGGGAGAGGTTTCTGGATTTAGGGGTCCAAACTACAAGTCCGGTCATTGCTACTTTGACGTAAAAGACCCTGTTAGCTCCATGGCGGTTATTGTCTGGTCAAAGATTTATGCTGCTAGCGGCATTACGCTGCAAGACGGCATGAAGATTCAGATGACAGGAAAGTTTGATATTTACGCTTCAAGCGGCAAGCTTTCTTTTCATGCGCGCACCATTCAGATTGCTGGAGAAGGAGACCTTCGCCAAAAGGTTGCTCAGCTTGCTAAAAAGCTAGAAAAAGAGGGTCTTACTGATATTTCTAGAAAGCGCTACATTCCAGAGTTCTGTACACGCATTGGCGTAGTTACGTCACTTTCTGGCAGCGTCATTGATGATGTTAAGCGTACACTTGCGCGCAGAAACCCTCTTGTAGAGCTTGAGGTATCTGGCTGTGCTGTTCAAGGTACTCATGCACCTGCAACTATTATTAGAGCTCTCCAGGTTGCTGCAACTACACGGCCAGATGCAATCTTGCTGGTGCGTGGTGGTGGCTCATTCGAAGATCTTATGTGTTTCAATGACGAGGGAGTGGCTCGCGCTATTGCTGCATGTCCAGTTCCTGTTATCACGGGCATTGGTCATGAGCCCGATACCACCATTGCAGATATGGTTTCTGATAGAAGGACCTCAACGCCAACAGCTGCTGCAGAGTCTGTGGCTCCCGCTATTAGTGAGTTACAAACTACGTTTAACAACAGAATTTCTCGCCTTGGAAATGCTACAAGAAAGATTTTGCAGTTCTATAAAACGGGACTTACAACTGTTGAGCAACGCTCTAACTTGGCAATGAAAAATGCTCTAGCAAGTAAACAGTACCAGCTAGAGAAGCTATCAGATCGTCCTTGTTTGAAAGATCCTGCTTATATTATTTCTACAAGAACAGAAGACCTTAATCAGACTGAGCAAAGGCTTATGGAC
Source organism: Lancefieldella sp. (assembly GCF_057237245.1). Taxonomy (NCBI): domain Bacteria; kingdom Bacillati; phylum Actinomycetota; class Coriobacteriia; order Coriobacteriales; family Atopobiaceae; genus Lancefieldella; species Lancefieldella sp. Next base: position 273,251 of record NZ_DBHHJM010000002.1, on the reverse strand, counting down.
GCTCTGCCAGCGCTTCTTGCAAGGAAGAAAGAGACGCTTTCTGTTGAGTCACAAAGGCTAACCAGAGCTAGTGCTGCCATGCTCCATCCACATGAGGCTTTGCTGTCTTCGCTTGCAGGAAAATTAGATGCACTTTCTCCTCTAAAGGTTCTTACAAGGGGATATGCGTATGTTCAAGATGAAAAGGGGTCTGTCATTAAAACGGCCAAAGATGCCTCGGTTGGAGATTCTTTGCTTGTCAAAATGACGGATGGAACAATCAAGGCAACTGTTTCTGATATTGAGCTCTCATAGATTAGGGGAACAACATGGATACTAAGAAGACCGAAGAGCTGACTTTTAAAGACGCTTCTATTGAACTTGAGCAGATTGTACGTAAGCTTGAGGGCACAGATTTGGAGCTCGAAGAGTCTTTGGCTCTGTATGCTCGTGGTGTTGAACTGGTTAAAGACCTTCGTGGAAGACTTGATACGGCAGAGCAAAAAGTTAAGGTTCTACTTGATGAGTCTCAGGCAGGAGCTGCAATTACAGATACTACCGCAGCACCTTCTACTGCATATTTAGATGAGTAAAGGAGAAACTATGTCTGACTGCATTTTCTGTAAGTTAGCTAACAAAGAAATCCCTACAGAGTTTCTCTATGAGGATGAAAACGTTGTAGCTTTTAATGACTTAAATCCTCTTATGCCTGTGCATGTTCTTGTTGTACCAAAGAGTCACTATGACAACATCATTGATGGTATTCCTGCTGCAACACTTGAGAGTGTTACTAAGGCTATAGCCGCAGTAACAGAAAAGACAGGAATTAAGGAGACTGGATTCCGTGTAATTACCAATACCGGAGAACACGGCGGACAGTCAATCAACCACGTCCACTTCCACGTTTTAGGTGGCAAGCAGTTGGATGATTCAATGGGCTGTAAATAAAAATATTCAAGTTTTTTGCTTGTCTATTTAACTCCAGGGTATCTTGGGGTTTATGATGTCATGCGGTTATGTTTATTTGAAGTAGGAGAGAAAGACTTACTAGTCTGCACTGCTTCACGGAAAGAGGAGTCACATGAACGTACTGGTTATCAACGCAGGTAGCTCATCTCTTAAGTATCAGCTTCTTGACGTTGACACCCGCGAGGTTTACGCAAAAGGAAACTGCGAGCGTATCGGTATCGAAGGTTCTTTTGTTGGTCACGAGGAGCTTGGTGGAGAGAAGCAGAAGCTTGAGGTTGCTCTTCCTGATCACAAGACTGCTATTAAGCATGTCTTTGACATCCTTAAGACTATAGATAAGCCAATTGATGGCATTGGTCACCGTGTTGTTCAGGGTGGTTGGTACTTCCCAGAGTCTGCTGTTGTAGACGATAAGGTCTTGGCTCAGGTTCGTGAGGTTGCTCCACTTGCTCCTCTTCATAACTATGCTGAGGCTGATGTTATTGAGATTTGCCGTGAGCTCTTCCCAGAGGTTGGCAATGTAATCGTTTGCGATACTTCTTTCCACTTCAATATGCCAGAGAAGGCACATCGCTATGCTCTTCCTCGCGATGTTGTTGATAAGTACCACGTCCGCAAATACGGCGCTCACGGTACTTCTCACCGCTACATTTGGCGTGCAACCAATGAGTTTACTAACGGTCAAACTCACAAGCTGGTTAGCTGCCACCTTGGTTCTGGTGCTTCTCTTTCCGCTATTGAGGATGGTCGCGATCTTGAGACCACCATGGGCCTTACTCCACTTGATGGCCTTATCATGGGCACTCGTTGCGGCACTATTGACCCAGCTACTGTCTTCTATCTCTCTCGCGTTGGTGGTTACTCCATCGATGAGATTGACACTATGATGAACAAGCAGTCTGGCCTTCTCGCTCTGTCTGGTCATTCCGATTCTCGTGATATTGAGGATGGCGCTCACGCTGGCGATAAGGACTGCCTGCTTGCACTTGATATGTTCTATTATCGTACGTCTCAGCTCATCATGGAGATGGCTCAGGCTATGCACGGCTTTGATACCATGGCATTCTCTGCTGGCATTGGTGAGAACTCTGACGAGATGCGTCTTGGCGTTGTCAAAGAGCTTGAGTGGATGGGTGTCAAGATTGATGAGGAGAAGAACAAGGTTCGCTCCGGTGAAATCCGTGACATCTCTGCTCCAGATTCAAAGGTACGTGTCCTGGTTGTACCTACCAACGAGGAGTACATGATCGCTCTTGACGTTCAGGAGCTTCTGGGTAAGTAGGCTTTCCTTACAATCCAAAAAAATATTAACTCCCGCACTTCGTGTGGGAGTTTTTTTATGGAGATATAGATAGTTCTTTGACATGAGTACTTTAGAACTTTATATTTTTAAGTAAGAAGTTAGAGTTTCAAAGAAATTTTATTGTTTTGTACAGCTATTTGTGTGCAGATAAATAAATCTTTGAACTAGCTGTGAGGAGCATCATGCAGTCTAAGGGTTTAGTTAGCAGGTCTTTGAGCTTTGCGGTTATGTTTGTGCTCACTGTATTTGCTGCGCTCACTGTATTCAACACAAAGGCACAAGCTGTTGAGTACACACCAACTATTTCAAATGCTAGCTATACAACATTAGTTGGTAGTAACGTGCGTGTAAATTTTGATTATGCGCTCAACAATGGTGCCCCTGCACAACCAGGTGATACCTTTACTATTATGCTTCCTCCAGAGCTAGAGAATAATACTCCAGCTCCTTTTGAGGTTATGGGTGTAGATGCAAACGGAAATAGTATTTCTGTTGGTACGGCAACTCCTACCAGTAACCCTAATACCATGACTGTTACCTTCAATAACAATATTGCGGGCCTTCTTAACGTTCATGGCCAGATGTCTTTCTCGCTCAATTGGTCAAGCGCAATTGCACAGAGAGGCAATGGCAGCACTACGCTCAATATTGGTAACACCAGCCTTAACATGACGTATGGCGGTTCTATTGCTGCAATGGATACTGCAATTACTAAGTACAACAGAACTGGCGCAACTGCAGAGACAACCTATACGCTTCCTTCTGGTGCAACTATTACAACTGGAAATGATTATTACGTTACCAGCTGGGTTGTTAACCTAACTCCATCTGATATTACCCAGGTTGGTCTGCTTAATGCCACTGTTAAGGATCAGATTGTAAATCCTTATACCGTTGATGCATCAAAGCTTACTGGTACTGGCGTTAATCCTTCAGATGAGCTTGCTGGTCCATATCTTAAGCACTCTTTTGTTCTCCACCTTGTTAACGGTGCTGTTCAGACTCTCTCTGCAGATCAGATCCTTCCTGCAATTACCTTTACTCCTAATGGTTACACTCTTGATTTTGCTCGACTCAATAATCAGGTTAACTTTGCTGGTTTCCAACCACTTATCCAGGATTGCTGGCTTGAGTACAAGACCATTGTTCCAGCCAACGTTACCCAGGTAGACAATAGAGCAACTCTTGATTTTGATGGCAACACCGATAACTTCACTCGTGAAGGTTGGTGGATTAATCCTCGCGGTGCCGGTACTGCAACTGGCGAGCAGCAGGTAAGCGTTTCTGTATCCAAGGTTTGGGAAGATCAAAATAACGCTGACGGTACTCGTCCTACTTCAGTTACCGTACACCTTTATGCAGACGGCGTAGATACTGGTAAGAGTGAGGTTCTCTCTGACGCAAATGGCTGGACTGCAACATTTAGTAACCTCGATAAGAATCAGGCTGGCACTACAACAGCTATTACGTACACCGTTGTTGAGGACGAGGTTGAGGGTTATACGGCTGAGGTAACAGGTGATGTTACCAGTGGCTTTACTATTACTAATACTCACATTCCTCCAACTCCAACCACTCCACCTTCAGAGACTCCTAAGAAGCCAAAGCAGCCAAAGAAGAAGGAGCCTAAGCTTCCTTCAACTGGTGATGCTTCCTTTGCTGCAGCGTCTGTAGCAGCTGCGTCTTCTGTTCTTATTGCAGCTGGTGTTCTTGGTAAGAGGCGCGCTCAGTAACGCACGCTACAACAACGTAAGTTAAACGTAAAAGAGCCTGTGAGATTTATTCTGAACTGCCTCCCATTTCTTGGACCTAAGAAATGGGAGGCAGTTCATATGCAGGTGATTATGATTCTGCAGCGTGTTAGCGTCGGCTTTTAGGCCTGATGCACAAAATAGCGCAGCTTTGGTAGGTTCTGCTGAAGAATTGACATGTTCTTAATCAAGATAGCTAGGCAGCTAAGCGGTCGCACTACCTGATATGCATCTCTATGCATAAACTTCATCTAATATGCTTGAACATGAATAGAGAAATATAAGAAATTTAACTATCGATAAATTCTGTATCTACGGAACACACCTAAGTCAGATAATCTGCTCAGATGCGGGCATTTTACACACCTAATGAAGATAATCTGCACGTTTGAGGTATTTTCAGCGTAATGTATACGTCTTTTTGACAGATTATCTGACTTAGGTGTGTTTTGAACTGCCTCCTATTTCTCGTGTCCAAGAAATGGGAGGCAGTTCATTCACAGGCTCTCTTTTTGTTCAAAGCGTTTCTCGCTGTCTATTAGGCTACAAAATGAAATGCGTCACGAGGTGTTTTATCGTGTCCAACTACCTTGCCGCAATACACAAAACCAGCATGTGTAAGCGTCGTAGTCATAGCGACATTTGCTTCATGAGTATCTGCGCGAACGTTTGAATAGTTTTCGCAAATCCAATTGAATATAAAAGAGGCAATTCCGTGACCTGTATATTTAACAGCCACTCGGTGAATAACAACGTAATCCAGGCTGTTTATCCAAGCGCCTTCAGCAATATTGACGTATGCCTCGTCAGGACCGGGTAAGAGCGAAAAACAACCAATAATTTCTTCAGATGTTTCATCTTCAGCGACTACAAAAAGACCACATCTTTCATAATCAGCAACAGCGTCTTCTAAAAGAGGATAGTTCTCATTCCATTGAAACGTGTTATTTTGCTGATACATAGTCTGACGACCTATGTCGTACAAATCTGCAACAGCGCAGAGGTCTTTAGCAGCAGCTCTTCTAATGTGCATTAGAAGACCCTGATATTCAATGTTTTAGCTATACTTTGGCCAGGCTCAAGGCTTATGATACCTGGCTTGTGCTCAAAGACGCCATCAGTGTCAACGGTATCTGCAATGCCACACCATGGCTCAAGAGCAACAAATGGACAACCAGGAGCAGCACTCCAAATGCCCAAATAATCAAAGCCTTCAAAATCCATTTGAATACCATGAACCGCAGAAGGAGCTTCTGTGCTAGCCGCAAGTGTAATGCGTCTATCAGGGACGTCTTCAAGTGTGATGGTCTTCTCGCGATCAATAAGCTCCCAAGACAAATCAAGCGTATCAGAATCCACAATAAGTTTCTGAGGTGTAGCGTAGTCACAAAGTCCATCGTCGGTAATAGAAGGGCCAAAGCTGGTCCAGGAGCGCGTAAACAAGAGGCGATACTGATCCAAAGAGTCTGCCTCAACACCCGGCACAGGAATGTTGAACGCAGGATGCGCGCCAAGAGTGAACGGCAGCACAACGTTTCCCGTATTGGTGACCTCATATGTCTGTGTCAACGTATCGCCATCTAGCGAGAAAGTCAGTCTAAGTTCAAAGTTATAAGGGTAAGCCTTGCGAGTCTCTTCCGTGCTCTTTAACTGGAGCGTTACAGAAGAGGTGCTCTGCTCGACAACCTCAAATTGGTTGAGGCGGGCAAGACCATGACGGGCAAGAGATACGGTGCCTTCTGCAGACTCTGCCTTGCCATCTTTAAGTACGCCAACAATGGGGAAGAGGATAGGGGCTCGCCTTGGCCACCAGTTGGAATCTCCCTGCCAGAGGTATTCTGACTCACCTTTGCGTAAGCTCATGAGCTGCGCGCCCATGGTGTCAATTGAAGCGGTAAGAGAGTTGCTAGAAATAGAAATAATTTCAGACATAAATGCCTCCAGCTAAAGAATAAGCCAGCCTCTTTTGAGACTGGCTTAGTATACCAAGTTAGAAGTGCAGAAAGACTAGTTATTGTCTGCCATCTGAGCCTGAACAGCAGTAATTGCAACAACGCCAACAATGTCGTCAGCGGAGCAACCACGGGAGAGGTCGTTGACAGGACGAGCAATGCCCTGAAGGATTGGACCGTATGCCTCAGCACCACTGAAACGCTGAACAAGTTTGTAGCCAATGTTGCCGGCCTCAAGGTTAGGGAAGACCAGGATGTTTGCGTTTCCTGCAACCTTAGAGAAAGGAGCCTTGAGCTTGCCAACCTCAGGAACAAGAGCTGCGTCAAGCTGAAGATCGCCGTCGAGTGCAAGCTCAGCGTTCTTCTCGTGAGCAAGCTTTGTGGCCTCCTGGACCTTCTCGGCAGTTGCGCCACCAGCAGAGCCCATGGTGGAGTAGGAGAGCATAGCAACGCGAGGCTCATCGCTCATAAATGCGCGCCAAGAATCAGCGGAGGCAAGAGCAATCTCGGAGAGTTCCTCTGCAGATGGGTCAATGTTGAGGCCGCAGTCAGCAAAGAGCAGGGTGCCGTCCTCGCCAAAGTCAGTAGTGGTGCTCATGATGAAGAATGCAGAAACAAGCTTGGTACCAGGAGCAGTCTTGATAATCTGCAGTGCAGGCCTTAGGGTGTTTGCGGTAGAGTGGCAAGCGCCAGAAACCAGACCGTCAGCGTCGCCCATCTTAACCATCATGGTTGCAAAGTAGGTGGCGTCGTTCATCTGCTTGCGAGCTTCCTCAATGGTGACGCCCTTGCGAGCACGAAGTTCAGCAAACTTCTGAGCATATGCCTCATGGCGCTCGTCAGTAGCAGGGTCTACTACCGTTGCGCCTGGAACATTAATCTGCTCAGGATCGCCCAGAATAATGACCTTTGCAATACCTTCTGCAACAATCTTCTGAGCTGCATCGATGGTACGCTGATCCTCGCCCTCTGGAAGAACAATAGTCTTCACGTTGGACTTAGCGGTTTCTTTCATACGGTCAAGAAACTTGCTCATGTGTCGTGCTCCAATCATACTTTGATATCTGCGCCTCGTTGAATTTTGCACTTCTCAGCTTGTAGTTTGTATAAAAGCTAGACACAAAAAGCTAAGAAATGCATTTTCATACCAGTTGAATATTTTACGCCTAACGGCAGAGCTTTGCGCCCCGCGTGGCTCACTTTATAGACGCGTGTTAAAATGAGTGAAGTTTCACATACAAATCCTGCGCACTTAGGCGCACACGGAGGTTTACATGTCTATCAATCATGGTCTTCCTGCCGGTTTTAACCCCGACAACTACGATGTTATTGTTGTTGGAGCTGGCTATGCAGGCGCAGTTGTTGCTCGTCGTATGGCAGAAAACTGCAATTCAAAGGTAGCAATCTTTGAGCGCAGAAACCACATTGCCGGCAACGCTTACGATCGCCTTGATGACGCAGGCGTTCTTGTTCACGAGTACGGTCCACACATCTATCACACCATGAGTGACCGCGTTCACCAGTTCCTCTCGCGCTTTACTGATTGGACTGACTACCAGCACAAGGTTCTGGCTAACATTAACGGCCAGCTGATGCCGGTTCCTTTTAACCACCAGTCTTTGAAGCTTGCCTTTGGAGAAGAGCGTGGCGAGAAACTCTATCAGAAGCTGGTTCTTACGTTTGGTGAGAACGTCAAAGTTCCTATCATGGAGCTGCGCGAGAAGAACGATCCAGATCTTGAAGAGATTGCCGACTACGTTTATGAGAACGTCTTCCTGCACTACACCATGAAGCAGTGGGGTAAGACTCCAGACCAGATTGACAAGTCCATCACAGGTCGCGTTCCAATCTTTGTCGGCGATGATGATCGTTACTTCCCAGGCGCAACCTATCAGGGCATGCCAAAAGAGGGCTACACCAAGCTCTTTGAGAACATGCTCGATCATGATTTGATTGACGTCTTCCTAGATGTTGATGTCCGTGACATCATGAAGCTCACCGCTTCTAACGTGGCTGTTTGCGCGAAACCATTTGCAGGTGAGGTAATTTACACCGGCCCTCTGGATGAGCTCTTCAACCTTGATCAGGGCGCTCTGCCATATCGTACGCTTGATATGCAGTTTGAGACGCTTGATCAGGACCAGTTCCAGCCTGTTGGTACTGTCAATTACACCACCAGTGAGGACTTTACTCGTATCACCGAGTTCAAGAATATGACTGGTCAGGTTCTTCCGGGTAAAACAACTATCATGCGTGAGTACTCACACGCCTATGTTCCAGAGAGCGGCCAGACCCCTTATTACGCTATTCTCGAGCCAGAAAATCAGGAGCTGTATCGCTCTTACAAGGAGCGCACTTCTGGCATTCTGAACTTCCACGCAGTTGGTCGTCTTGCTGAGTATCGTTACTACGATATGGATGGCGTTGTTGCTTCTGCTTTGGAGCTTTCTGACGAGCTTATTGTTCATCAGGCATAGGGAGCTTGCATGAATAAGACAATCACCTTTGGTATTCCATGCTATAACTCTTCTGAGTACATGGATCACTGCATTGAATCTATTCTTGAGGGCTCTGATTATGCCGATGACGTGCAGATTGTTATTGTTGATGACGGCTCTGTAAAGGATGATACTGCCGCTAAAGCTGACGCTTGGCAGGAACGTTACCCCAACATCATTAAGGCAGTCCATCAGGAAAACGGCGGCCACGGCATTGCTGTTATGAAGGCTGTTTCTCATGCTGATGGTGTGTACTTCAAAAACATTGACTCAGATGACTGGGTAGATGGTGACGCTCTGAAGACTTTCCTTCAGCAGCTCCGCACCTTTATTGCCTCTGATAATCCTGTTGACCTGGTTCTCTCTAATTACGTCTATGAGCACGTTGAGGACAACACACAGAACTTTGTAGACTATCGCGATGCTGTTCCTACCAACAAGATTATTGGCTGGGAAGAGATTGGCCGCTTCAAGCTGTCTCAGTACCTTTTGATGCACGCAATTACCTACCGCGTTGAGGTTCTGCGCTCTGCAAATATTCAGATGCCTGAGCACACCTTCTATGTGGATAACGTCTACGCTTACGTTCCATTCCCTAAGGTAAAGACTATCTACTACGTTGATGTTGACCTATATCGTTATTTCATTGGTCGAGATGATCAATCAGTTAACGAGAAGGTCTTAACAAGTCGCGTTGATCATTATTGGCGTGTTGCTCGTAATATGATGCATGCATATCACATCTACGACGACATCTCTTCTCCACGTCTTCAGACGTACATGATGAGCTACTTCACCATCATCATGGCTATCTGCTCAGTCTTCTCTAAGATGAGCGACCGCGAGGATGCCATGGATCAGTTGGAGGAGCTCTGGGATGAGCTTCGCGCTTATGACAAGAAGATGTACCGCAAGGCTCGCTACGGTCTTGTAGGCACCGCTACAAATCTTCCTGGCAAGATTGGTAAGACGGTCACTATTGGTGGCTATCGTGTAGCTCAGAAGGTTGTTAAGTTCAACTAAACGTTCTTTCAAATCTAAAAGCAAAACCCTCGCATCCTGAACTACCTCCCATTTCTTATGTCCAAGAAATGGGAGGCAGTTCATATGCGGGTGATTATGATTCTGCAGCGTGTTAGCATCGGCTTTTAGGCTTGGCGTACAAAATAGCTCAGCTTTGGTAAGTCTCGCCGAAGAATTGACATGTTCCTAATCAAGACAGCCAGGCAGCTAGGCGGTCGCACTACCTGTTATGCATCTCTATGCATAAACTTAACCTAATATGCTAGAAAATGAATAGCGTCATATAAAAGATTTAACTATAGGTAAATTCCGCACCTAAGGAACACACTTAAGTCAGATATTCTGCTCAATTGCGGGCATATTACACTTCTAAGTCAGATATTCTGCATGTTTCAGGTATTTTCTGCGTCATGTATACGTCTTTTTGACAGATTATCTGACTTAGGTGTGTTTTGAACTGACTCCTATTTCTCGTGTCTAAGAAATGGGAGGCAGTTCATCCATGGCGATACGAGGGTTTTCATTTATAGAGGCGCTTTAGTGCTTACGACCCGCAAGAGCGTGCTCTAGATAGTCATGATTGCCGGTAAATTTAACCAGCTCACGAGAAAGCAAAGAGACGGGGAGCCCCACGACATTCTCGTAATCCCCCTGAATGCTCTGAACTAGATAGCGACCATTTCCCTGAATGCCGTAAGCTCCAGCCTTGTCCATTGGCTCACAGGAGGCAACATAGGCAGCAATCTCGTCTTCGGAGAGTTCAAAGAACGTGACGTCAGTAGTCTCCACAAACGTTACGGCAACAACAGATGGTGCTCCGTCAGGAGAAGGGGACTTGAAAGCCTTAAAGCGTCGCAGAGCAACACCGGTGGATACGTGGTGAGTCTGACCAGAAAGCTTAGAAAGCATGTGTTTGGCGTCTTCAGCGTTTGTAGGCTTGCCAAAAACCTGGCCGTCGTCTGTCCAGACAATGGTATCTGCGGCAAGCACAATCTCATTGTTGAGCTGCTCAAAGTTAGGCTGCTCCATGAGCTTATAGCAAACCGCAATGGCTTTTTCTTGAGCCAGGCGCTTTACCAGTGCAAGGGGTTTCTCGTCAACTTTTTGAGCTTCATCAATATCAGCAGGCATAACCTGTGGATCTATTCCCATAGACTGCATAAGCTCAAGGCGCCTAGGGGATTGTGATGCAAGAATCATATGCGTTCCTATCAGTTGTACTTACGCTGATACTGTACCCAAAAAAAGAAGCCTGATAGGCGAGAAACCCATCAGGCTTACATACTAAGAAAGAAAAGCTAGGCTAAAAACTAGTCAAGCTCAATAGCGGTGACTGGGCAGCCGTCGCATGCCTCCTGTGCAGCATCCTCTGCAGCCTCAGGAACCTCTTCCTCAATAGCGTGAGCAAGACCGTCGTCGCCGATCTCGAATACCTCAGGAGCAGTGCTCTCGCAGAGACCGCAACCGATGCAATCCTCATTAACTGTTGCCTTCATAATACATTCCTCTCCGTATCTCGAGCCCCTTACTCGAGTAATACTTATCTTGCATTCAAGACTACTTGATTGCAATGTATTTTTTACACGTTTCTTTGCTGTTATGCAACAACAAAGACGCAGATAATTGAAAGAACATTACTTGAAGTAGTAAGTGCACATCTGACCTGCATATATAAAAGGTTTAATTTTTAGAATTTGATACATTTTAACGGCATCGCCGCTTAGGGTACGAACCTAATACTAAGGGGTATGAAAATTTAGTATGTGGTACAAAAATCAATAAGCTCACAGCGACGTTCATCCAAAAATTAAACTGAGAAGTATTACGCGTTACAAGAATCTTGTTCTATCTGTCAGGGTTCTTTTTTTATGCAACATTAGGCGAATTGCCATTACCGCATAAAATTTTTGACAAACAAGTTAGTTTATGGTAGTTTGCTCCTTACCGAGAATAATCTCGGTAAGGAAAGGAAAATGATGGTCAGAGAACGATTAGATCCGGAAATGCGTAAGGAAGACATTCAAAAGGCTGCTATGGCACTCTTTTCTTCTAAGGGCTTTAACAATACGACGATGGATGATGTTCGTGAAAAATCCGGTTTATCAGCCGGCGGGTTATACCACTACTACAAAAATACGGCAGAAATCCTCTACGACATTATGGACAGAGGAAGCAGGATGCGTGAAGCAACGGTCACAAACACGGTTCAACATATGGGGAACAAGCTTACGCCACATATCTTGGCTGAAGTTGTCGTCGATAAAATGTTGGCGAATAATTCTTTTACGTCTATCTATGTCATGTTTCTTGGTGAGATTAAGAAAAATGAACAGCTTAATGCATTATATGAAAAACTCAAGAGGGATTCTATTACTTACTTTAAGAATTTTATGAATGGGTACGACTGCGGATTGCTTACTGATGATGACTATGAATTTGTAACGAATCTCATCAATGCAAGCTTGTTATCCTGTGAAATTTTAGATACGCGTGAAAATTTTCTAAAGAACAGGCAGCACTTGGTATCCATGCTTGAAGGTTATTTTACTCGTTCGACTTTTCAGGAAGCGGATGTTTCCGGACTCTAAAATCTTCCATCGATTTCCGCATTTTATTCATTAACTAAGGAGGTTTTTTGATATGAACTTATTGAAAAAGTACATCGCCAAAAATAAGACCGGCTACTTTTTCTCGGTTCTTTTGGCCGTTTTGGGTGTACTGGCAGGACTTTTTACCTATGTGCTCTTGAGCAAAATGATCGTTGCCCTCATTGCAGGGAATACAGATTTTGCTTTTTATACTAAAGGAGTCCTCAGTATTCTCGCGCTGCTGTGCGCAAAAGAAGTTTTTATGGGTATTTCCACCACGATTTCTCATACAGCGACCTATGGTGCTTTGTGTGAAATCAGGCGAGATATCATGGACAAACTTTTCAAAATGCCGTTAGGAAACATTTTGAATTTAAGCACAGGAAAGCTAAAAGATGTCATCGTGAATCAAGTTGACAGCATGGAGACAACCCTGGCACACCTGATTCCTGAAATGACCGCTAATATTGTTGGCCCGGTTTTACTTCTTGTTTACATGTTTGTACTCGATTGGCGCGTTTCGCTCTTGGCACTGGTTCCTCTTGTAATCGGAATGTTCTTTATGGCCGGCCCGATGAAGCGCATGCCTAAAATGTTTCCCAAAGCAGTCAAAATCGGTCAAGACATGAACAACTCGATTGTGGAATATATCAACGGCATCGAGGTCATTAAGTCTTTTAATCAAGGCGATACATCCTATAAAAAATACAGCGATAATGTTTATGCCAAAGCAGATTATTACTGCAAGTGGATGGGCTCGAACAACAACGACTATGCGGTGAGCATGTCGCTTGCACCGATGGGTATTTTAACCATCATTCCGTTTGGTCTTTTCTTCTGTATGCAAGGTAGCCTAAGCGGCGCTCATCTTTTGATGTTGATTATTTTATCGTTTGGCACAATCTCAAATATCATGCAGGTGATGTCTTATGAGGACGATATGGGTCGCATCAAAACTATTGCCGGTGAGATTGAAAAAGTTCTCAACTCAAAAGAGTTATCCCACGCAACCGGTACACAAAACATTTCACGCTATGACATCACTTTCGATCACGTGAATTTCTCTTACGATGACAACAAACAGGTTATCAAGGATGTCAATCTGCACATCAATGAAGGTAGTGTCAATGCACTCGTCGGGTATTCTGGCTCAGGGAAATCGACCGTTGCAAAGCTCCTCGCCGGATTTTGGGATACTGATAGTGGCACCATAACAATTGGTGGCATAGCTCTCACGGATATGCCTTTAGAACAGCTTTCGGATGCTATTTCTTATGTATCTCAAGACAATTATTTGTTTGATATTTCCATCAAAGATAATATTCGCATCGGCAAAAAAGATGCAACGGATGAGGAAATTATAGAAATCGCTAAAAAATCGGGCTGCCACGATTTCATTATGAAGCTCTCACAAGGCTATGAAACGGTTGCCGGAGAAGGTGGCGGGCATCTCTCCGGCGGTGAGCGCCAGCGCATCTCTATTGCACGCGCCATGCTCAAAGATGCACCGATTGTCATTTTGGATGAAGCCACTTCCTATATCGATCCTGAAAACGAAGCTATTTTGCAAGATGCCATCGCCACATTGGTAAAAGGCAAAACGCTCATTATTATTGCCCATCGACTGAAAACCATTGCAGATGTGGATCAAATATTTGTAATCAATGATGGATATGTTGAAAATCACGGAACACACGATGAACTCTTAAAAGATTCTCCGATTTACCAAGAATTGTGGAGTGCAGCCATGCGAGGTGAAGAAAATGATTAATACATTTAAGAAGTTATGGAAATTTGCAGAGCGTGAGCAAGGAATGATCCGCTCTTCGGTGATCTGGAGTTTTTTGGGTGCGATTTTTAACGTTTTTCAATTTATGGCCATCTATTTGGTCATTGCGGCGATTATAAAGCAGGAAATTACGTGGCAGACGATTGGTATGTGCAGCGCATTCTTATTGCTTTCCTTACTGGGTATCATTATTTCCAAGAAAAATTCCATGCTTAAGCAAACGCATGCCGGCTATTTTACAGCCGCAAATAAGCGTATCGCTATGGGAGAAAAAATCAAAAAAGTGCCAATGGGCTTTTTCAATGATTTTAGCTTAGGAAATTTAACGGCCATTGCGACGACAAAGTTGGACAGTCTCGAAACTTGGGTGCCCACACTTTTTATTATGGTATTCGGCGGTCTGCTTGTAACCGTGGTATTTATCCTGTCCCTTTTTATGTTGCATTGGAAAATTGCACTCATTGCTATCGCTGGGTCTTTGATTTTCTTGGCAGCTGCCGCTTTAATGCAGCAAAGATCTAAAAAGAGTTCGGATCGAGTTTCTGTTGTACAAAATGATCTCACGAAAGAAGTGCTGGCAACCTTGCAAGGTATGCAGATCATCAAGTCCTATAACTTGGGCGGACAAAATAACAACAAGCTGGATCAAAGTTTTGAAGAAACAAAAAAATCGACGTTGAGCCTTGAAAAGGCCGTTACACCTTACACGGTACTGCTAAAAATCATCATTGCGATAACGATTTCGGTTATGATTGCCACAGCACTTTCATGCTTCTTTTCGGGAGAACTTTCTTTGGACTATACCATCATGACGCTGGTTGCCAGTTTTGTGATTTTTAATAGTTTATTGGCTTCTGGTAGTGCTATGGCCATGCTTAGAACCATTGACAACGCGATGGATTCTTATGATTATGTCAATCAAATGCAAGATATGCCGGAAGGTCATATCAATGATGCACTTCAGCAACACGATATTGAATTTAGAAATGTTTCCTTTGCCTATGGCGAAAAACCAATCTTAAATAATGTGTCTTGCTATATCCCTGAAAGATCAATGACGGCTATCGTAGGGCCGTCTGGTTCAGGAAAAACAACTTTTTGCAATTTGATCTCTCGCTTTTGGGATGTCAATTCAGGAGAGATTCGCCTTGGAGGAAAGAGCATAAAAGATTACTCCCTTGAATATCTCATGAATAATATTTCGATGGTCTTCCAAGATGTCTATCTTTTTGCCGATACGATTGAAAACAACATTAAATTCGGATGCCCAAATGCCAGCCGCGATGATGTGATTGAGGCGGCAAAAAAGGCCCAGTGCCATGACTTTATTTCTGCCTTGCCCGATGGCTATCAGACCATGATCGGAGAAGGTGGAACAAGTCTTTCCGGCGGTGAAAAACAGCGTATCTCCATTGCCAGAGCAATACTGAAAGATGCACCGATTATCATCTTTGATGAAGCTACTGCAAATGTTGATCCGGAAAACGAAGACAAGCTGAAAGCAGCCATTGAAGCCCTTACTCAAAACAAAACCGTCATCATGATCGCGCACCGCTTGAAGACGATTCGTAATGCGAACCGGATTTTAGTACTGAACAAAGCAGGGATTGAGCAGTGCGGCACACATGATGAATTGATGCTGCAAGGAGGTCTTTATCGAGATCTTATCGAATCGAGAAGCAAGGCGGAAAGCTGGAGATTCGCAAATTAAAGTTTGGAACTAACAACAACATCTTTGACATAAAAATTGGTATATGCAATTTTAGGTTATGAGATCATGATTCCGATTACTCTGATTGCAGGGATTGTCTGCGAGCTGATTATCGGAAAGATACATGTCATCTACCTTTTCTCCAGAACAAGCAGCACATGTGGAGACTGTAGCGTTGCTACAAAAGGTCAATACCTGAAAATCCTTCATTAGTAGCTGCAAAGCTACTAATGAAGGATAAATTTGCAGAAATAGCTGTCAAGGAAACTTATAGAGCAAAATCAATTAAGGGAAATGTTTATAACTGGAATACAGTAATAGGGGATGGTCGCAGAATCATCCTCTATTTTTTGTACAAAAAACGAAGAACTTTGTATATTGCATTTTGATATTAGGCTCCCAATATCAGTGAAGAATCACAGTATTCAACATCATAATGATGGAAAGAAAGTCTATCTTGACAAAATAGCTCTATATGATTATAACTATGTTCATAGTTATATAGATACAAAACTTCAGATACAAGTTACAAAAATAAGAAGGTATGGTTATGGCCACAAAAAATATTTATGTTGCAGAAGCAGATCTACACTTATTTGATGATGCTGCCAAGTACGCCGGAAGTGTTTCTGCCGCTGTGATACAGGCACTTCAGGACTTTCTAAGTGTTCAACGCAACAAAAGCGAAGGATATGACAAGATTGAGTTAAACCTCTATGAAAAAGGGGTAAGAAGAAAGGTAATGTTCTATGGTATGGAGATTACTCGTGTAGAACGTCCGGTAGACGGTGGAATAAGGATTGACACGATTTATAAAACTGCAAAAGGGCAGCTTGCAGTGGCAACCAAGGTTCGCAAGGAGCTTCCGAATTGGGCGAAAGGAAATCCACACGTATGGGAAAACCCGCAGTCTTGGTCACATGATTTTTGGAATCTGGGGGACAGAGTGTTAAACGTATATCCGGACATAGAGAGCCTAAAGGAGAAGGATGCGTATCTTGCCGAGTGCTGCGAATCTTCTCTTTCGGAAAAGCCTTATGAGTTTTTAGATATTTAGATTAGGTATAAATACTAGATTTACAGAACTATAACAAGCAAATAATGAGGTAACTTCGTGTTTATAAAAGACACCCCCTAAAAAGAAAAAATCCAGCGTCAATTCACGCCGGACTTTCATTTACGTTCTTCCGTTTCGTAAGTCTACAATAAGCCCTTATTTACAGTGTTATTCTAAGCGACAGCCACCAAACTTTGTATCATTTTGAGAAAATCATCCTTTATCATCCTATGCATGAATCGTGCTTAATTAACATTTCCCACTTCACACCCTGGGTGCAAGGTGGATGCACTTAGCTCTTTTTTGAGCATAACAATTTCACTAGTCCTGTACTCTTCAACAAATCCATTCTTTAAAAACATCGTGACTGATGGATTGTCTATGGCGACATCATCATAGAGCTGCTTAATACCGTTCTGTTTAGCCGCATCACAGAGCAAATTTAATCCAATGCTGCCATAGCCCATTTTTCTATATGGTGCGTAGACTATGACATCTGCCATATAGAGATTTTGATCACTGTCGTAATGGTAGGCGACCTCTCCAATAAAATGACCGCCGCTATCCTTTAAATACCTGTAATAACGTTTATTCTCATGCTTTACAATCCAAAAATCATACCAGCCATGCCAAGTCTCTTTTGGGAAAGGAATTGTACCTCCCCATACATGGTTATATGACATCGTTTCTTCGTCTGCCATCATTTTCTGACGAAACCAAAGATCTTCTAATGACGGTGTATATAAAGTAATAGGACTTTTGCATTCTTCTTTCATCAGTAGGTTCACGCGTCCTTTTCTTGTCTGTTTTTGGAACCACATTTGATGCTCTTAAATGTCTTTTTCAGCCTCTGCTTGAGTTTCCACCGTATCGATTACTGCGGACTGTTCATTTTGCACTGTGCTTGTGTAGTAGGTGCTAGACAGTCGATCAAACAAGAAGCGCCTGTTCATCAGCATCAACACAACAGTAATGATAAAGAAAAGAATTAAAGCCGCAAATATAACGGGAAACAGTGCCAGGAATAGCATCGAGTCTGGAGTCTTATTAAACTCATTAGTCAAAAACAACAGGCCGTCAGGAATTAGATAGAAATAGCTCGTAATGAACAATCCTCTTAGCAAAGTGCGAGAAATTCTTTGTTTCTCGTATGAGAGCTTAAAACGCAATAAGGCGCTACCAAGCGTTTTACCATTAAAGAGTGGGATTACGGCAAAGTAGAGTTTATATACAGTGCAATATGTTCAATTCTCATAGCTGTCTCCTCAAACTTTAAAGGTGTTTGTTCTATCGTTTACCTTCTTACTTTTAAACAAAGAATTACTCATTCAAATTGATTCTATTTAACACTTTGAGCTGATCGCGCTTTGCGTAAATGACATTCAAGATATATACCTTGCCAGATGGAACATCCAGCCTGTAATAAACGTAAAAGTTCTTAACAATGATTTTCCGCACACCTTTGGAGCGCCACGGTTCTGGTTCTACAGGAGCAATGCTGGAGGCCATATAGGTAAGTTTTTGCATCTCTTCTTGAAGTGTTCGAATATAGTTCAGCGCTACATCTGGAACCAACAGAGTGCGTGCAATATAGTCTCTGATTTCAAAAAGATCTGCTTCGGCATCCGGTGTGACGATAATGTCATAGGAGTCCACTTATTTCAGACTCCTTTCTAACTCAGTAAACACTTCGTTCATTGGCTTACCCTCACCAGAGAGCGATTGGATATAGCTATGCTGAAGTTTTGCATTAAGCTCAGTATCTGACATTTCATCTAGAGCTCTTGGTTTTGACGGGATTGTTAGAGAAAAAGGAATGCCATGACGATAAATAATCTGACGATAAAGGGAATTAATGACAACGGAAACAGGAATACCAAGTTTCTGAAGGATGTCTTCTGCTTCGACTTTTACATTATTTTCAACGCGGGCGCTTACAGTTGTATCTTTCATATCAACACCTCCTAGTAAGTATATTGTAATGCATTGTCTTGCAATTTGCGAGACAATGCATATTTTACAGTCTACGGATAATCTTTCAGATAATTTCGAAAATCAGCTATATCTTTTGCGCATATTTCATGAACTGCCGTATCTTTCAGTCGTTTTTGGTCGAATTGACATTTTAAGAGAGTTTGTTATTCATTCTTTGTCTGGAAATTTCACTAGCTTCATGAATCGTATCAGCAGTCAATAATGTATCAATCATTGCCCATTTGCGACCAGATGCGTATATCTTTCCAGTCTTAACGACTTTTGATGGTATAATTGGTTTCCCAAGGCTGTACACAAAATGCTCATATTCATCTTCCACATTAGGCATTTCTTCAATTTCATCGTGGATATTTTTTGTTATCGAATAGCTTTCAATATGATGAATTGACTGTAATTTTCCTTCATACCGAAAACCTATATAATTAGGTGGTTCTTTAGGCCAACCGTTAATTCCAAATGGGTGAAAATATTTCATTTTCTTTTCTACTAATTCTATCCATGTCAAATCACAATTTTTTGGGTTTTCAGTTGAAAGTGAAACCACATATACCCAATTTGATTCTTTTGCCTGCATAGTCATTATATCTCCTAAATATCTCATTAATTCTTTTAACAAGTCTTTTTGTGATCTGCTAGAACTAGTTTTTGCAGAGTTTGCTAGTTCGTATATTCTCTTCCAGGACAGATGATTTACTGGAATATCATTTATAACCTTAAAAGGCAAATATGCGTTTGCATAATCTTCACTACACTCTGACATTGAAATAATAGCTTTATGTGAGACTGGACTTTCTATAATATTTTTTCTTTGTGAGTATAAAGTGAGTTGCTCAGCTCCTGGTAAAATCCAGCCCCTTTTGGCTTCAATAATTATATAAAATGAAGTAGTATCAGTTATTTCTAAATCCGTTATACCTTTATTCTTCTCAAATTCCTGATACTTAATCCTAACATTTTGTGCATCAATCTCTAGTGACATCACCTCATTGATTACTGCTTTAAGAAATTCGGGACAGCGTGCTAATGCCCAAGCAATACTTTTAGTTATGTCGTTCTCAAGATTTCCTATTAACTGAAATATATTATTTACTTCAGTGCCGTATGCAACCAACTCTGACATATTTTCTTCTCCTTGCGTGTAATTTTAGACCTTATATATAGTTTTAAATCTTTATTTTGGACAGCAATACTACATTCTCCACATGAAACGTTTGAGGAAAAAGATCAACGGGTATGATGCTTACGGGTCTAAACGTTCCTGCATCAACAAAGCGGCGTAGGTCACGCGCAAGGGTTGCCGGATCACATGAGACATAGGCAATCGCACGAGCACTCTGCTCAGAGAGCCGCTTCACAACTTCAGGAGCAAGTCCTGCACGAGGGGGATCAACAATAATAACATCTGCGTCTGTATCGGGGAATTCTCTGCCCGCGTCTCCGCCTACCGCATCAACGTTATCAAGCTTGGCTAGTTCAAGGTTGCGGCGAAGATCTCTAACGGCTGGACCATAGGCTTCAACAGCAGAGACAAATCCTGCACGTTTTGCCAGAGGAAGCGTAAAGGTTCCTGCTCCACAATAAAGGTCCATAGCCTCATCGTCTGGCTGAACATCCAAACCAGAAAGTACAAGCTCAACGAGTTTCTCGGCACCCTTGGTATTGACCTGGAAAAAAGAAGGAGCAGAAAGCTGCATCTTCTGGCCGTCAATGAGCTCGCTCCATGAGCCGGAGCCGCTCAGACGCTCTACGCCTACAACACGGCGGGCTTTACTAGGACCCTTGGTCATAACGCGAACAATACTTGTTGCTTTTATTGCGTCGCCTAAAACGCGCGCCACTTGTGTGCGTGGGAAGCCGCTCGGAGCGGTCCAGAGCGCAACTTCAAGCTCTTTAGTGCGTCTAGACACCCTGATGCCAATACGTTCTATATCAAGCTCGTGAGAGCCCGAGAGGTAGGAGAGGGCCCCGCTTACGGCACCAACAGCCTTCTGGTTGCTCTTATCCAAAAGCGGACAGTCTTTAATGCGAACAATGTCCTGTCCGTTAGGTGCATACATACCTACCAGCGTTTTATTGCCATTGCGTTTAAACGCCAGTTCAATTTTATTGCGATAGCCCCATGGTTCGCCAGGGGAAACAATGTCTTTTACCAGTTCAGAGACAACGTCGTGTGAAAAATGTCCAATGCGTTCAAGAGCAGATATCACGCCGTTGCGTTTCTCGACAAGTTGCTGCTCGTAGAGCATGTTGCCCCAAGGAGTGGCACCCGTGAGCACCACAAAGGGATTAGGGCGTGGCTCTCTGAATGCAGATGCTTCCAAGACCTTTACAAGTTGTGCACGAGAAAACCTGTCTGTATCCTCGGTAATCTGCACACTGACGGTATCTCCAGGGACGGCGCCTCCAGAGATAAAGACCGTTTTACCTTCTGATGTATGAGCAATAGCGTCTGGACCGTAGCTCATACGTTCTACATGTAAGGTGAGCTCAGACACTTAGTAGACCATTCCCATTGCTTCGCGGACCTCGTCGAGCGTGGCGTTAGCAATAACGTTTGCACGAGCGTTTCCGTCGTGGATGATATCGCGAATAAGGTCTGGCTGAGCTGCAAACTCTGCGCGCCTCTGACGAATTGGCTCAAAGTAGGTGTTAACAGCATCGATGACGTAAGCCTTAAGAGCTCCACCGCCGCCCATGCCAATCTCGTCAGCAATCTCTTTTGGATCACGGCCAGTACAAATGCCAGCAGTGGTGAGAAGCGCAGAAACGCCAGGACGGTTGTCTGGATCAAAGGTAATCATGCGCTCGGAGTCAGTCTTGGACTTCTTGATGAGCTTGGCAGTTTCTTCAGCTGTCATAGAAAGTGAGATAGCGTTGCCGTAAGACTTGCTCATCTTGCGACCATCAAGACCAGGAATCAATGGGGTAGAGGTGAGAAGGCCAGAAACTTCTGGGAACACTTTGCCGTAGCGCTCATTAAAGCGACGGGCAATCTTAGAGGTAATCTCAATGTGAGGCAGCTGATCGCGACCAACAGGAACAACATTTCCTTTACAGAAGAGAATGTCGCATGCCTGGTGGACAGGATAGGTGAGGAGAAGACCGGTGAGAGCATGTCCAGATGCTTCCTGCTCTGCCTTAACAGTTGGATTTCTATGAAGCTCAGACTCGGTAACAAGCGAGAGAAACGGCAACATAAGCTGATTGAGAGCTGGGACTGCAGAATGCGTGAAAATCATGGTCTTTTCTGGATCAATTCCGCAGGCCAGATAATCAATAACCATATTGTAGACATTGTCTGCAATATGCTCAGTGGTGTCTCTGTCTGTAATGACCTGATAGTCTGCAATAATAATATTGGTATGAACACCAAGATTTTGGAGTCTTACGCGCTCAACAATAGTGCCAAAGTAATGTCCAAGGTGAAGTCTTCCAGTAGGACGGTCACCAGTAAGCATGTTGTACTTTCCTGCATGCTCTGGCAGATCTGCTTGAATCTCATTTGAGCGACGGAGTGCCGTCTCGTAGCTGCCCTCATTTGGCATAAAAACTCCCAAACTTTCAAGTTCGTATGCAGCGCCTCACTGAGACGCCCGCGTTTCTAGTCAACAGTGCTTATTCTATCGCAAAGACGGCCGAGCGCCTTTGAGGCTGGCGCGGACTTCTTTCCAGTTTGGATAGAACGTGGCGAGAAGCGCATAGAATTCGCGGTTGTGTCTGCGAACGTAGAGGTGGGTGAGTTCGTGAGCGATAACGTACTTCAGAGCCTCTTTGTCATATTCGGCAAGCTCAAGGTTGAGCGTGATGGCTCCTGTACATGTGTTGCAAGATCCCCAACGGCTTTTCATGCGGCGTATTTTATACCGTGAGGCTTGCTTTTGAGCTCTTGTTTCCATGGCAGCGGTAAGCTCAGGCAGGACCGTGCGCATCTCTTGAGCGAGAAACTCATCAAATGTTTTACGAACGGCTTGCTGTGAAGCTTCGGAGGCAAGGTCGTCCAGGTAGCGGTTGGGAAGCGTGATAACAACGTCGTGTGCAAAGATGCGCGCCGCCCGCTTTGGTCCGTGAATGATGCGCAGGTTGTATGGGTGTCCCCAAACGCTCACCGTATGTCCGGAGGCTATGGGAGTGGGAACTTGGAGGTTCTTCTCGCCAAGTAAAGAGGCGCGAGAAAGAGCGGTGCGAATCCAATCAGATTTGGATTCGACAAAGGCGATTGCAGCCGCTTCGGAAGTGTGCCACGGATAGCTCACGTCAACGCGACCTTCTCGACTAACACGCAGATTGATGTTCTTGACGGCCTTGCGTGTGAGCTGTACGGAAATGCCTGCTATCTGTACGGTTTTGGCGGTCACATGAGTCCTTACCATGATTTGGTTGATGGTTTGTAACATAGTATTACACGCATGTGACGCAGGAAATAGGGGAGGCAGTATGGATAGATCGGTCCTGCGCGCCTGAAAGCAAAGCTTACAGATTATGAACTTAGTGTGTTGATACTATAAAAATTTTGCGATATTGCCCTATAACAGTGCGATTTGTTATCCGATAGATTATATATAGACTTTGAGGATTTATTTATAAAGTTATTCGGGGTTATTCAGGAGGCACCATGAAAAGAAAAGGTGCAATTTCAAGGATTATTCTTGTGGCGCTCGTAGCATTTTCAATGTCTATGCCGACTCCTGCGCTTGCGGAGATGAGCACAGAGTTTGGGAGTGCTCCGGCACAGGGGTTTGCAGAAGCAGTCGGTACCACGGCTTCTGCACAAGCGGAGAAAAACAACGGTTTATCTACTGAGTCATCCGCTGAGCCGAATGAACTGAAGGATGATACTGTCAGGCATGAAGAAACTCGCACGGATGCAAACTCCACATCAGAGGCACCTGCAAGCGATTCTTCCGAAAGTTCCACCAACTCTCAAACAGAACCTGAAAAAACTCAAGCCCAAACTCAAACCAAGGAGGATTCTCAGAAGAACCTTGTCCAAGAGACTTGGACAACAACTGCTTCTGACGGCACTCAGATAACGGTCTCGGGAAAGCTCCCTTCCGGCGGTAGCGTGTCAGCTGTTCCGACAAGTGCCTCCATTAAAGGTCAGACAACACTTCTCGCCTTTGATATTACCATTCGCGATGCCCATGGAACAAAATGGGAGCCGGCCGGCTCTCCAATCGCCGTAAACATTTCCTCCTCCCGCATTTCCGGCAACTCCGTCTCGGTCTGGCATATTTCTGACAGTTCATCCGTAGAGCAGGTGAGCAGTCCTACATCCGCTGCAGGCTCCGTGTCTTTTACGGCAAAAGGTTTTTCGGTCTATGCCGTAACTACGCCTGATACGCACTTCACAATAACCTATCGTTTTCATGTAATAGATGCATCCGGTACCGATTCCATTGTGTCAACTCAGAAACTCTCTGATGATGAGCGCTTGATAGAGCCCGCTACTCCATCCGGAGACGGAACGTTCCGCGGATGGAAAACTTCTTCGGGATCTACCTTTACTGACTTTGGAAAGACTGCCGCAGAGCTTAACGGCGCTGCCCTTGATGCTGCGGCTGAAGCATCCCCAGTTGATTTGTATGCATCTTTCACTGTATACAATCGCCATGTCGTTTACTTCATGTCTGCTACCGATTTAAACCGCGTGCTCAGTGCGGTGACGTATGCGGATGGCGACACCATTCAAGGTAGCAGCATTCTTCCGCTCGTAAACACCGGCAATCCTGAAACGCAGGCCGTGGGCTGGTCTCGCACAAAAGGAGCAACCCAGCCGGATGCAAGTCTCGGTACCGTCAATGGTCAGGATGTCTATCTTTGGCCTGTTGTCAAAGCCGGACATAGCATCACCTTTGATAGCGCCGGCGGATCTTCCGTAGCCACCGAGTATGTTGATACTGACGATGTAACCGTTGCGCCGAGTAATCCAACAAGAACTGGATATACTTTTGCAGGTTGGAAGACTTCCGATGGTGCAGCCTTCACTTTTGGCTCAAAACTTACCCAATCTATCCGTCTTACCGCTTCATGGACGCCGAACGCCAATACGGTCTATCATGTGAACTACTGGGTGCAGAAACCTACTGATCCTTATAATGCGGCTTCAGCCGACAAGACCTATGCTTTATATACCGTCCAAGGTTATACGGCCGCTACCGACGCAACCGTTTCTCCTGCAACTACAGATGTTGCATCAAAAATTGCCGCTATCAATGGCCAGTACTACGGTCATTTGCTCCTTGACACCGAACGGAGCGACAGCTCGGCTACGGTTTCCGCAGATGGTAGCACAACGCTAAACGTGTATCTTGATCGCTCGCTGGTACGTGTTAATTTTTACAATAGCAAGACTGACTATACCAATGACACCGATAAAACAGGGGTTGAAAACTACTCAGGCAATGCTGCCCATACGTTCTTAGGGCTCTACGGCGCAACATTTACGCCTATTGAACCTGAAGCAGGGTATCGCTGGGATGACGGTAATCTTTGGTATGCCAAGAGTCCTTCTAGCTTTAATTCACCAGGCAGCAGAAATCGCACGGCAAGCCGTTTTAATTTTTATCCTAATAAGGTAAATCTGACCAAAGACTTTGCCATATTTACTGACAATGCAGACGGGAACGGCTACAGTGCATATACTGCTTCTTGGATACCTGCCGATGGAATATTTAGTTTCAGTACAAACCTGGCAATGTTTTCTTACGTCAAGTACGGCTATTACACGCCTACCGGAACTCCTAAAGATCCGAAAGATCTAAACCTTGATACCGACGTTACTCAGTGGTTTGATATTTCTAAGGGAGAAGGTCCTGCGATATATGATGCTGCCAGCGGAGACGTTGTTTTTAAGCCTCTTCCTACAAAATATCTTGTTATGGTCAGAAAGCGCATTACCTATAATCTGACTCTCAAAAACGCGGCAACTTCCGTTACCTCTGAAACCACAATCTCATCTGAACAGCGTAAATATGGAGCTTCGTTAGCCGACATCTCAAACTCAACGCCAAGTCGTCCTGCCGGATTGCCACAGTACTACCGGTTTGTCGGCTGGTATCGAAATGCTCAGTTGACCATGCCTCTCACCTCTGATAACTCCATGCCCTTAAGTGATACCTCTCTGTATGCCAAATGGGAGCCGGTACCCGTTAATGTCACGTATGTGTACAACAATGGAACACCCAACAAGACCGTGTCAGTACCCGCGCAAACAACCCTCGATGAACCAACGGGTGTAACGCGCGATGGCTATGTTCTTGTCGCATGGCTCCGAAACGATGGAAAGCCGTATCGTTTTGGAAGTCCCGTGACGGAAGACATTACCCTTACGGCAAAATGGGTTCCGATAAACCAGACCCACACCATCACCTATGATCTTGCCGGTGGTACAGGCTTTGTTTCAGATCCGATGCACTATGCCGAAGGCTCTGATATTCGTGTGCTTGATGCTTCCGGTGTGACTCCTCCTGCAGGCTCCCGTGGATTCATTTGCTGGGTTGCAAGTGACGGAACACGCTACTATCCGGGGGATTTGATTCCGATGGGAACCTCGGATATTTCCCTGCGCGCCGTGTGGGCAAACTCCAATGCCGTACGTCTTGCGTATGATCTCAACTACGAAGGCGCTCCCGGTCGTACATACTCAGATTTCGTTGAGTCAAACGATACTCTTACCATTGATGCGGCAGATCCGGTGCGAGCAGGATATCGCTTCTTAGGCTGGTCTATCTCAAAAGATGGCGGCACACTGCTCCATCGGGGCGATAAGGTGGAAGTTGACACCATAAATACAGAGGGAAATGTACTTTATGCTCAGTGGGAACGTATTGATGAGCCGACGCCTGCTGAAAATAAGACTACTTCAACAAAGGCTCCCGGTGCACTTCCCGATACGGGAGATAATTCGCCGGCCATGATTTTCTCGCTTGCTGCTACCGGTCTGCTTGTGTTTGTAGCATCTACTCTGCATCGTCGTCGCACAGAGTCTCAGGCATAGAGCCGCGATTACGATTCAGTGGTTACGGAAAAGCAGTAGTAAGAAGATAGCGATAACAGTTGAGAAGGGCACAGCAAAACGCTGTGCCCTTTTTGTGATATGTCTGTCGGCGTCTGTGTCATTGTTGTTTAGCGGTGATGATTAGTCACATTGCCTCAACTGCACATATTTTCCCTTTGCAAATGCTTGTTTC
The DNA here is from genome assembly GCF_057237245.1 of Lancefieldella sp. Lineage (NCBI taxonomy): Bacteria > Bacillati > Actinomycetota > Coriobacteriia > Coriobacteriales > Atopobiaceae > Lancefieldella > Lancefieldella sp. Next base: position 246,447 of record NZ_DBHHJM010000002.1, on the reverse strand, counting down.
AGAGCTGTAATGCCAACGGCGAGAAGCAAGAGAGCAAACGACCATACTGTCAGAACAATAATTGCAGTCATAGGTTTCAGATTGACACCTTTTAATACTCGAAATGTTGGCCAAATCCCAAGATAACCAACAATGTTTCTTACATCAAAATATGTCATGGGAAGAAAACGAATCAGGGAGGTATTGAAATCTCTTACCGAGAAGTACCTCGGATAGAGAGGCAAATATACCAACTAAATTGCTACCAGCAGCTAAATGGGCTGCTGGTAGTTTTATGAAAGTCGTTTGCGTTCAAGGGAACGAGCGATAAGGACTTGCTTGCGCAGCTCAGGAATCTTTTTGCCATCCATGGCAGGAGTGTCAGCAAGTTTGTAAGGGATACCTAGCTCTTCATACTTTTTTACGCCCATCACGTGATAGGGAAGTAGATCTAATCCAATAACGTTATCCCAGTGAGCAATGATTCTACCAACGCCAGCAAGTTCTTCTGGTGAATCAGTAATTCCAGGCACTACAACATGTCTGATAAGAACTTTAATACCCCTACGATTAAGCTCATCGCCAAACGCAAGCGGTCTTTCTGAACCAACTTCACAAAGACTAAGGTGGCCCTTTGGATCAGAGTGCTTGATATCAAGGAGCACTAAATCTGTATTATCAAGAACGCGCTCAAATTTTTCTGGAGTTTCTGGATTATACGCAATGCCAGAAGAGTCAAGACAGGTATGAATGCGTCCTTGCGGGTCATTATGAGCCGCCTCAAACAAAGCACCGATAAACTCAGGCTGAGCGAGTGGTTCGCCGCCAGTGGCTGTAATTCCGCCGTTTCTATAAAAAGCTCTATTGCGGTTAAAGGTGGTAAGAATTTCTTTTACTGATGTTTCTGTTCCAATACCAAATTGCCAGGTATCTGGGTTATGGCAATAGGCGCAGCGCATGGCACACCCCTGGGCAAACACAACCAGGCGAGTTCCAGGGCCATCTACGGTACCGAAGGTCTCAATAGAGTGGACCCGCCCACAAACTGTGAGCGGGTCATTGAGATCCATGTGAGTATCAGAACAAGACATGGACAAGAAATCCTTAGAGAGCGTCGTGGAAGGTACGAGAAATAACGTCGTCCTGCTGCTCTTTGGTAAGGGAGTTGAACTTAACAGCGTAACCAGAAACGCGAATGGTCAGCTGAGGATACTTCTCTGGGTGTGCCTGAGCATCAAGAAGTGTGTCCTTAGTAAATACGTTAACGTTGAGGTGATGACCGCCCTTCTCGGCATAGCCATCAATCATGTTTACCAGGTTGTCAATCTGCTCGGATGCTACTTCGTTGGATTGCATGTGTTTCTCCTTACGAGTTTGTTGGCGAGAAGAAACGTGTAGATAGATCTTCTCGCCAGGGCTTGTTATTTACGATCCTCAGCACCTTCAGCTGCGGATGGGTCTGCCTCACAGGCGCAATCAATCTTGTTCTCAATCTGAATATCAAGGTTCATATCAGAGAAGTCGATGTGCTCAAGGTCTAGCTCGCTACCGTGGAAGTAGACGTCAGAGCCCTTACCAAGAGCGTTAGGAATGATTGAGAAGGTATTGGAAATACCGTCTTGTGCGTCGTTGAATGGAAGCTTAGCAACGGATGCCAGGGATGCTACGGCACCGTGAGTATCGCGGTGGTGCATTGGGTTAGCACCAGGAGCAAAAGGAACGCCAGCGCGGCGGCCGTCAGGGGTGTTACCAGTAGCCTTACCATATACAACGTTAGAGGTAATGGTCAGGATAGATGTGGTTGGAACAGAATCACGGTAGGTGTGGTTCTGGCGAATCATGTTCATGAAGATCTCGACGATGTCATGAGCAATGGTGTCAACACGGTCATCATCGTTACCGTACTTAGGGAAGTCACCCTCAGTGATGTAATCGGTAACAAGGCCGGTCTCATCGCGGACAACCCTTACCTTTGCGTACTTAATTGCAGAGAGGGAGTCAGCAACAACAGAAAGGCCTGCGATGCCTGTTGCAAACCAACGGTGAACATGCTCATCGTGCAGAGCCATCTGGATGCGCTCGTAGCTGTATTTGTCATGCATGTAGTGGATTGCGTTAAGAGCGTTGACGTAAACGCCTGCAAGCCAGCGCATCATGTCCATATACTTGGAGAAGACATCGTCGTAATCAAGGTATTCGCCTTCAACTGGACGGTACTTAGGACCAATCTGCTCGCCGGTCTTCTCGTCACGGCCGCCATTGATTGCGTAAAGCAGGCACTTGGCAAGGTTTGCGCGAGCACCAAAGAACTGCATCTCTTTACCAACACGCATGGAGCTGACGCAGCAAGCAATTGCGTAGTCATCGCCATGATAGACGCGCATAAGATCGTCATTTTCGTACTGGATAGAGCTGGTGGTAATGGAGATCTTTGCACAGTAGCGCTTGAAGCCCTCTGGAAGCTTGGTGGACCACAGAACGGTCAGGTTAGGCTCTGGGCTGGTACCCATGTTCTCAAGAGTGTGGAGCCAACGGAAGCTGGACTTGGTTACCATGGGTCGGCCATCAATGCCAATGCCGCCAATGGACTCAGTAACCCACTGAGGGTCTCCAGAGAAGAGTTCGTTGTACTCAGGAGTACGGGCAAACTTGACCATACGGAGCTTCATAACCAGGTGGTCAACAATCTCCTGAATCTCAGACTCAGTGAAGGTACCACGAGCAAGATCGCGCTCTGCATAGATGTCCAGGAAGGTGGTGTTACGGCCAATGGACATTGCAGCGCCATTCTGCTCTTTAACAGCAGCAAGATAGCCCAGGTAGAGCCACTGAACAGCCTCTTTGAAATTCTCTGCAGGGCGGCTCAAATCAAAACCATAAATTTCACCAAGCTGCTTGAGCTCCTTAAGAGCACGAATCTGCTCGGAAAGCTCCTCACGATGACGAATGGTTTTCTCGTCCATGACCGTGCTGGTGCCATTTTTCTGATTTGTCTTATCGGCGATAAGAGCGTCAACACCGTAGAGAGCAACGCGGCGATAGTCGCCGATGATACGGCCACGGCCATATGCGTCAGGTAGACCAGTGATGATGTGGGAGTGACGACATTTACGCATGTCCTCGGTGTAGACATCAAATACGCCAGCGTTGTGAGTCTTGCGACGATAGGTGTAGAAGTCAACAATCTCTGGGTCAACCTCGTAGCCGTAGGCCTTACAAGCAGCCATTGCCATACGAATGCCACCGTCTACCATAAGGGCGCGCTTTAGTGGCTTGTCAGTTTGAAGACCAACAATCTGCTCAAGTGGCTTATCAATGTAGCCAGCCTCGTGGGAAGTGATAGTGGAAACCTGCTTGGTATCCATATCAAGTACGCCACCGTTTGCGGTCTCTTGAGCAAAGAGATCCATAACATCCGCCCAAAGCTTTGTGGTAGCCTCAGTTGGACCAGCGAGGAAGGAATCATCGCCATCGTAAGGGGTGTAATTCCTCTGAATGAAGTCTCGGACGTCAATTGCTTTTTGCCAGTTACCACCGACAAAGCCGTCCCAAGCCTCCTGTGCTGGTGTTTCCTGCATAACACACTCCTTTTTACATGGATTTTTGAGTCCATGTTCATGCTGAGCGTGTTGAGTGGAGCATGGCCGCTCAGCAGTTTACAAATAGCAATCTTGAGACTAATTTTGACAGCAGGTATGTCTTTGGACAAATGACGTCAAATATTAGTTGCGACCTCTAACTTTACTCAATATGTAGTGCCAAACAAGTGACAAATACGCAATATTTTGACAAGTTAGAAAAGGTTTACATTTGCGCAGGTCAGAAATTTGCTAAAAAGAAAGCTATATAAAAATTGTTGAGAATTAGTCACATTTATTGCGACAGGTGTCTGTTTCTTCTCCAAATGTCCACAAAAATGTTGTTATTCTTAGCTAGAGGGGAGGCTTTATGGATACTGCGGCATTAGAAAAACAACGTTTGCGAGAAGAACATCTAGCAGCAAGAGAAGCTCTTTCTGAGCAAGAGAGGTCCGTGCTTGATAATCGCATTACTCAGAAACTTCTTGCAACCTCTGAATATGCAGAAGCAACTACTGTTTTAACGTATGTTTCTGTTTCATCTGAAGTTTCTACCAGGATGTTTATTGAGTGTGCTCTACGCGATGGGAAAACGGTGGCGGTACCTCGTTGTCTACCTGGACATTGTTTAGAGTTTGTTGCCATCGCTTCATTGGAGCAGCTGGTAGCGGCACCATTTAACTTGTTAGAACCAGCAAAAGAGCTGCCTGCTGTAACTGAGGACCAGAAGAACAATTCGATTTGCATTGTTCCAGCGCTTCTTGTTGATACAAAGGGGTATCGCTTGGGTTATGGTGCTGGTTTTTATGACCGGTTCTTGTCTACGTACCCTGGCAAGAAAATTTGTCTTGCTTACCAGCAAAGTTTGAGTCGGACAACGCTTCCTCATACAGCATTTGATGTTGCCGTAGATGTGGTGATAACCGAGTCAGAGGTACTTACGTGTGCATAAAAAACCTGCTGCAATTTAGCATTACAGCAGGTTTGTGTTTCTCGCCAAGTGGTTATAAGCAACTGACTATGCTTCATCTTTGAGATGAGCCGCCATCAGTTGGATTGCTTCCCTGTAGCTGTCAATTCCTTTACCAGCAACTGTAGCAAAGCATGCATCTTTTATATAAGAAATGTGCCTAAAGTCTTCTCTGGTAGAGATGTCAGTAAGATGTACCTCAATCATGGGAATTTGCACCGCTAGTGCCGCGTCGAGCAGGGCAACTGAGGTGTGCGTATAGGCGGCAGGATTGATAATAATGCCATCGTAGCTGCCCAGCGCATCCTGGATTGCATCAACTAGATCACCCTCATGGTTTGATTGATAACACACACAATCAGAGAAACCTTGAGAGAGGGCTTCTTCCTTACAAGTTTCTATAAGGGTTCTGTAGTCAGCTTTTCCATAAATCTCTGGCTCACGAATGCCCAGCATGTTGATGTTTGGGCCGTTGATTATGAGTAGGCGAGGAGCGTCGAGGTCATCCTCATAGTTGTCTTCAAAGTCGTCTGCGTCTAAGTCAGAGGCAAGGCTGTCAAAGTCTTCTTCGTCTTGATCAAGGGTATTTTTTTGAGCAAGCAAAGAGATGAGCTCATCTACCTCTTCGTTGTGTTGAGTGGGAAGATCTGCTCGCTTCTCATCTAACGAACAAAAAGTCTTTTCTGGCTCACCCAAAATGTGATTAAGGGCATCGTTTACCTGGCTAACAAGATTGGGGCCAAAGACTACCTCAAGACCGTTTGATCCCTTTCCCACAATACCAAGAACGCCAGTAGCAGTGGCTAACTGTTCATGGTCGATAAGCGTCATATCATTGATGGAAAGGCGAAGTCGTGTCATGCACACTTCGTTGTGAGTTAAGTTTTTTGAGCCGCCTATTGCATTTAGGATCTCGTGAGCAATAGCATTGCCGTCCATTGGATATCTCCCCAAGTATAACCACATATCAAACACTTAACCGTTTGACTTGGTCTAGCATTCTCGTAGTCTTATGAATACACACCTACGAGGCATAAGTATAGGGGCTTTAACGTGCCAAAATTCAAAATCTACGAACCATCCGGTGAACGGTTAAAAAATAACTGCGAACGCTTACTGTTATGTTTAAAGTGTGTCGAGAAGACCCTTGGCATCTGCGTCTGGACTACCGAGACAAGAAAAGGTTACGTCAGCCCATGCTTCGTAGAGCGGAATACGTACTGCAGCAAGTTCTTGTATGCCAACACTTTGTGAGAGTGGTCTTCCTGCAATAGCCAGGTCTTCAAGCGGGCGCGTAAGGTAGACAAGCTTGCCGTTTTGACGGAGCGCTTGGTAGTTTGAAGGTGTAACAACTACGCCACCTCCACAAGAGATCACCGCACCATTCATGCTGGAAATCTCTTGAATTATTTCATGTTCTAGATGTCTAAATGCTGCTTCACCGTGTATTTGTAGGTAGGTTGCCGCTTCGCAGTGAGCTTTCTGCTTGATGAGAAAATCAGTGTCTATCCAGGGACGATTCAAGAGCTTTGCTAGAGCTTCTCCCGTAGAGGTTTTTCCAACTCCCGGCATACCAATAAGCACGATGTTTTCTTTTGAAGCATGAAGCTCACGCGAGATGTTTTCTATCTGAGAGTCTGATACTTCTGTGCCCAGAAACAGTGAACTGGCTTTAGCTGCTTGCGCTACTAGCATTTTTAGTCCGTTTGCGTTTTGCAGTCCAAGGCTAGCTGCATCAAGTAGAAGCTGAGAGCGCAGTGGATTATAGATAAGATCAATCACGCATTGTAGAGAAGTAAAAGCAGAAAGTTCCTCTTTTGAAAGAGGAGAAACACCAGCATGTGGGAACATTCCTACTGGCGTTGCATTGACAAGAAGATGAGCGTCATAGTGGAGTTTAAGCTGGTCATAGGTAATTGCGCAGTCAACATATGAAGAACTTTCGTGAGGGTTCCTGGAGACTCCCGCAACATATGCACCACCTTTTTTGAGCGCATAGCAAATTGCCTGACCAGCGCCACCAAAGGCCCCAAAGACAATTGCTTTCTTTTGGCTCAAGTTGACCTTGAGGCTTTTAATCAGAGACTCAAAGCCATATACATCGGTGTTGTCTGCTGCTATAAAACCATTAGCATCTTTTACCAGTGTATTTGCCGCTCCTACAGCTTGCGCATCCTCAGAAACTGAGTCCGCAAGAGCGTAGGCATCCTTTTTGTAGGGGATAGTAACGTTCAAACCCTGCCAAGGTTGGTCTTTGAGAAAACCCTTCAGCTCAGAAGCAGAAAGCTCATGAAGCTGGTAGGGAAATGATCCCAACTTTTCATGAATTTCTGCCGACCAACTATGAGTGAGTTTCTCGCCAATAAGGCCGTAAGGAGCAAGAGGGGCTGTAGGGTTACTTGAACCTTGTTGTACAGTTTTAGAGCTCACGAGGTGTCTCCTGAACTGCCTTTGCAGCTTTCATCAAAACCTCAAGTAACTCTAAAGCATACGGTTCAAGTTCATTCGAAACAGTGGCTTTAACCTGTTCTCTTTTGGCATCTTCTCTTGAGAAATCAAGAACGGCGAGCTCATGCTCTTTTTTGTAAGCACCAATTTGTTTGGCAACCGTAATCCTTTGCTCAAAGAGGCCAAAGATTTGCGCATCAATTGAATCGATTTCCTGGCGAAGCGTCTCTAATTGATTAGTCATTGTTATATCCGTTCTGCTCAGAGGGCCAGGAATATAAGGTGTCGAGAAGGGCTAGCGCAAAAGCACTTTCAACACAGGGAACAGCGCGCAAAACTGCAGTTACATCATGCCTGCCTCGAACAATAAGCTGCTCTGGTTCCATAGTTTGAAGGTTTACTGAGTTCTGTGGTAGACCAATGCTCGAGATAGGTTTTAATGCACATCTAAACCAGATGGGAGCGCCTGTTGAGATTCCACCAAGGATGCCTCCGGCGTGATTGGTGGTTGGCATAACGGAGCCGTTACGCACTTCGTAAGCATCGTTATTTTCAGAGCCAAGGAGATTAGCAACTTCCATTCCGCTACCAAATTCTATGGCTTTAACAGCGGGAACACCAAAGACTGCAGCAGAGATGGTATTTTCTAGTCCGTGGAAATGAGGGCATCCAATACCTGCAGGAACGCCCGTTGCTGCACACTCGATTATGCCGCCAACGGTATTTTTCTCTGAGCGCAGCTGTGTAAGGAGTGCGCGGGTTTTCTCGCCAGCTTGAACATCGAGGAAGGGAAGCTCTTGAGGAGCAGTTTGGAGCAGCTGATCCATTTGGTAAGCAAGTAGCTTGTTGGCCTCAAGTGAGTTGTCTACGAGCTCAAGGGGAGTATCGCTGACGTCCTTTATTTTGAGAACGTGAGCGGCAATAGTTATGCCTTGAGCTTGCAAAATCTGGAGCGCTATGCCTCCTGCAATGCAGAGAGGAGCAGTGAGGCGAGCAGAAAAATGTCCTCCACCCGTTTGCTTGTACGAGTCTCCCCATTTTGCCCAGGCAGCAAAATCGGCATGTCCTGGTCGTGGGACAAGCTTTGTAGCTGCGTAATCTTGTGGACGAACGCTTGTGTTAGGTAGCTCCGCCGTGAGCGGGGAGCCATCTAGAATGCCTTCTGCTGAAATTCCAGAGACAAACTGTGGATCATCAGTCTCTTTACGCGGAGTATCCCATGGATGCGATGGTGACCTTCTTTGAAGAAATGCTTTGAGAGCGGCTAGGTCAACCGTAAAACCAGCAGGTAAACCTTCAATTGAGCAGCCGATTTTTGGAGCATGAGACTCGCCAAAAATAGATACTTTTACTGTTGTCCCAAAAGTTGAGGTCATCATTTATGACTCCATACTGTGGCAGACGCCGCCAAGCTGCTTGAAGTGCTCAAAGAAGAGCGGATACGACTTATTGATTGCCTCGGCATGGGTGATGACAACAGGACCTGTTGCATACGAAGCCAAAATAGTTGCCATCATCACCATGCGATGATCATTGCATGAGTCCACAATGCAGCTGATGGGCTGTTTTCCTCCTGTGATACCAAGTTCTGTCTGATCTTCAGAGAGTTCAACGGTCACACCAAATGCCTTAAGTACGTTGCAGATACTTTGAACGCGGTCGGACTCTTTAAGACGAAGGCGCTGAATATTGGTAAGCCTACTTGTTCCAGGGATAAACGCAGCTAATGCAGCAAGTACCGGGGCAAGATCACACACCTCGGAGACAGAAATGGTAAACGGCCGCAGGTGATCCATCATACAAGCTGCACCCTTTTGCTGGCGAGAAACACGTGCGCCCACAAGCGATAACGCGGCCAAGATAGCTCTGTCTCCCTGGATACTTTGCATGGAGAGTCCTGTGACCTCTACGCCTTGTCCAATTGCTCCCGCAGCAAGCCATGGTGCAGCGTTTGACCAATCTCCTTCGATTGAATAAACGCCTGGACAAACGTAGTGTTGAGGTTCAATGGTATAGGTGGCATTCTTTGCATCAAATACAGTAGTAACGCCAAAGTCTTTCAATACGTGCTCTGTGATAGCCAGATAGTCTTTTGACTGGATGGACCCTGTAATCTGTAGTGTTGAAGATACGTTTAACAAAGGTAATGACAGCAAAAGTCCAGAAATAAATTGAGATGAAATATCTCCTGGTAGCTCAAATAAACCGCCAATAAGTTTGCCTGAAACCTCAAGGATCTTCTCGTCTTGCCAGCTAAAAGACATACCATGGGCAGAGAGTTCTGAGACAAGCGGCTCTAGGGGTCGAGAAAAGAGTCTTCCTTCTGCAGAAATTGTGGCGTTTACGTTTAGCACGCCTAGAAGGGGGAGTAAAAACCTGAGCGTGGTGCCAGATTCTTTGCAGTTAAGCTGCACGTTTTGAGGGCGGTTTTGCTCTTTTACAGGGACAACTCTAAATCCCTGTTTAGTTCTAGCGATAGTGGTGCCTAAAGCTTTAAGACAATCAACAGTTACTTGAATGTCCTCTGATGTGTAAGGACAGGTAATGTTGGTGGTGCCGTTTGCAAATGAAGCGCAGATGAGCGCGCGATGAGCGCATGATTTTGACGGGATGGCTTCTACCGTTCCAAACAAATCATGAGGAGTTATTGAAACATCCATTTTTCACACGCTCCATAACTAATTGCTTGATGTAAGAATACCGCAGTTGAGTGTCAGAGAAGGATATGGTTAAAATTGTTTGAAGATTAAAGGAGGAAGCAAGTGAATAAGCCTTTTAGTGCCGTAACTCAGGTTTTACGTGGTTATACGTACAATCAGGTTAAAGCTGTCGTTGAGGTTCTTGTTGATTCTCCTGTACATAACGTTGAAGTAACCATGAACACTCCAGAAGCTGCCTCGTTAATTCAGAAGCTGTCCAGTGAATATAGCTCTGATATCAATATTGGTGCTGGTACCGTGCTTACTCTTGAAGATCTGCGGACAGCTCATAAAGCTGGCGCAACGTTTGTTTTATCACCAACGCTGCTCTCTGAAGAGATGTTTGACTACTGCAAAGAGCATGAGATTTTGAGTGTTCCGGGAGCGTTTTCGCCAACAGAGATTGCTCATGCATTTGCTCTTGGTGCAGATATTGTCAAAGTATTCCCCGCAAATGAGGTTAGTTATGGGTACGCTAAAAAGGTATGCGAGCCTTTAGGAAACTTACCGCTTATGGCGGTTGGTGGCGTTACAACAGATACTATTGCTGAGGTATTTGCTGGTGGATATGCCTATGTAGGAACTGCTAACGGCATCTTCAACAAAAACGATATCCTGGCTGAAGACAAGACTGCCCTAAACGAGTCAGTACGTAAGCTTGCAGAAGAGTTGGAGTGTCTAGGACGTTAGTCTTCTTTTGCTAGCTCAATCAGCTGTTTAAGTTCTGCAAATGACTTGCGCTCAATGCGAACATCACCAATGCCATAAATAAGCGCCATATCAATTGAATCTGCGTGGTTTTTCTTGTCATGAAGTGCTGCGCTGTAAAGCTCATCGGCAGTAAATAAAGTGCTGGTAGGAAGGCTATAAGCTTGTGTGAGTGTGGCGATGTTCTTAGCGTCTTCAACAGAACAAAGACCAAGCTTGGAACAGGCTTTTGCCAACAGGGAAGTTCCAGCAGCCACACAGGAGCCGTGTCCTAGTTCAAAGTTGCTGAGCGTCTCAATAGCATGGCCAAGTGTATGGCCCAGATTGAGCAATTTTCTCGACCCTGCTTCTTTGAAGTCTGCTTCAACGATTGATTTTTTTATTTCGATACACGCTTGAATGAGTTCTTGCCTATGCGGTACGTCGATGACCTGCATAGGTTTTCTCGCCAAAGAGATTTTATTGAAGAGCTCATGTCCAGAAAGAATGCCATATTTAATAAGCTCTCCGCAGCTATCTTGCAAGAGGGGAGTCGGAATAGAATTCAGCAGCTCAAGGTCAACAATAACCGCCCTGGGGTTATAGAAGGCTCCAACCAGATTTTTCCCAAACGGTAGGTCAATGGCAGTTTTTCCACCAATTGAGGAGTCAATCATTGCCAAAAGAGAGGTGGGGATGTGTACGAGCGCACAACCTCGCATGTAGGTTGCTGCAACAAATCCCGCAAGATCACCAATAACACCTCCGCCAAAAGCCACAATAATGTCTTCTCGCGTAAAACGGTTTTCTGCAAGGATGCTTACCAGCTTTTGATATGACTCAAATGATTTTGCGTGCTCACCTGTGGGAACTTCGGCAGTTGTGACAGAAAAGCCAGCTGACTCTAACGAGGCGAGAAGTTCTGCGCCAAAGAGCTTGTTCAAATTTGGATGAGTGACCACAAGAATCTTTGACCCTGAGGTGCAGGAATGAATGAGCTTACCAGCCTGCGTAAGCAGGTGATGCCCTACATGAATTTGATATGAGTCGGATGTTAGGTCAACAGAAATAGTATTCATGAACTCCTCATTTGCTGGTTGAATTCATTTTAGCATGGGAAAATACCAGAAGAAAATTACGCAAACCGTTACAAAAGGCAGTAAGTAGGCTGGGGTATACTTATGCACCATGACTCCGTAGCTCAGTGGATTAGAGCGTTTGCCTCCGGAGCAAAAGGTCGTGGGTTCGAAACCCACCGGGGTCACCACGTGCAAAAAACCGGCCATCACTGACTGGAGATTGTTTATATGTCATTGCAGGGTACTGAAGGCAAGAGTAGCAAACGTTTTGAAGAAACGTATGAAGGCTTGACGTCAAAAGAAGTTGCAGAAAGAGTTTCTACAGGTAAAGTTAATACTAATACAGACGTCAAAACCAAATCTATTGCTCAGATTATTGCAGAGCACAGCTTTACGCTCTTTAACATAGTTAATGTTTTGATGGCGCTGCTTGTTGTTGTAACGGGACAGTACAGAAATGCACTGTTCATGACCGTAGTTCTTGCAAACCTGGTCATTGGTATTGTGCAAGAGATTCGCGCAAAACGCATGATTGACCGTCTGTCTCTTATGACAGCTCAGAGTGTTTGTGTAATTCGTGACGGAAAAGATACCTTTATCAAACCAGACGAGCTTGTCATCGATGATCTTGTGCGCTTGAAGACGGGCGATCAAATTCCTGCTGACAGTATTCTTGTGTCAGAACACGTAAGCGTTGACGAAAGCCTTCTAACTGGTGAGGCAGAGCCCGTGCAAAAGACCACGGGAGACGAGCTTCTCTCTGGTAGTTTTGTCGAGAGGGGCAGTCTTGTTGGTAGGGTATGCCGTGTAGGTCAGGAAGGCTATGCCGCGCGTATTAACGCAGAAGCTAAGTTTGTAAAAGAGATCAATTCAGAGATTCTTACCACCATTAAGTCGATTATTCGCGCAGGTTCCATTGCATTGATTCCGCTGGGTATTGGTCTTTTTGTTCGTACCTATTTCATTGGTAACGCGGATTTGAATGAAGCGCTTCTTTCGATGATTGCTGCCGTTATCGGCATGATTCCTCAAGGACTCGTTCTTCTCACCAGCTCGGTTCTTGCTATTGCAACCATTAGGCTTGGCCAGAAAAATGTTTTGGTTCAGCAGCAATACTGCATTGAAACGCTGGCACGCGTAGATACCCTTTGTTTGGACAAGACAGGTACTATCACCACGGGAAACATGGAAGTTGCTCGTGTTTTGGATGCTTCATTTACGCCAATTACTGAGGCTGCGGGAGCTCTGCAAGCGGCTGTAAACGTTGTCGGCGCAAACAAAGATGACGCTAACGATACGGCTACAGCAATCCTTGCGTACGCATCCAAGCAGGGGATTCAAAGTAAACGTCCTTCTCGCGTTGTGGCGTTTTCTTCCAAGAGAAAGTACTCTGGCTGCGTCACTGAGGACGGACAGGCATTTGTTATCGGTGCTGCTCAGTTTGTGCTTGGTCCCGAGGCAGCAGACGTTATTGCGTCGTCCGATGCGTTTGCGTCCATTGAACGCGTGCTGGTTGCCTGTAGCGTTGATGGATTTGACCAGAATGATACTTTCCAGGGAACTCCTCAGCTCCTAGGTTACGTAGTACTTAGGGATCAGATTAGAGAGACCGCTCCACAAACCATTGCATACTTCCTTGAACAAGGCGTTGACCTGCGTGTTATTTCGGGCGATGACCCTCGTACTGTCTCCGCTATTGCTGAGCGAGCGGGTGTCCCTCATGCCGACGGTTGGGTAGACGCTACTACGCTGCACTCAGAAGCAGATATTGCTGCGGCTGTCGAGAAGTACCATGTATTTGGTCGCGTTACGCCAGAGCAGAAGCGCGAGCTTGTTATTGCACTCCAGAATCTTGGCCACACTGTTGCCATGACCGGCGACGGCGTCAACGATATCTTGGCGCTGAGGCAGTCGGACTGTTCTATTTCTGTTGCTTCTGGTTCTGCTGCGGCTAGAAATGTTGCAGAGATTGTTCTGGCAGACAACGATTTTGCCCATATGCCAGAAGTTGTTGCCGAGGGAAGGCGCTCTATTAACAACCTCCAGCGATCTGCTGCGCTCATTCTTGTAAAGACGGTTTATACTGCGGCTTTAGCGCTCTATTGCATTATTGCGCCACCATACCCCTTTATTCCTGTTCAGATGTCGCTGCTTTCATTTGCAACCGTTGGCCTGCCATCGTTTGTGTTGGCGCTTGAGCCAAATCACGATCGCGTAAAGGGCAACTTCCTGGTCAACATTTTGCGCAAGTCACTACCTGCTTCTATTGCGGTAACTATCATGCTTGCGCTTCTTATGACTGCAGGTCATCTGTTTAAGTTGAACCTGTCTCAGGTGTCTACGATGGCGCTTATCACTACCGCAACAGTTGGTTTTGCGCTGCTCAGAAGGATTTCTTTGCCGCTCACCAAGCTCCGCATTGCGCTTCTTGTTGTATGCATTGCCATTGTTGTTGGCGGATGTACGGTTGCTCAGGACTTCTTCCGTATTGCACCTCTCACCCCACGCATCTTGCCGTACTTGGCAATTTGTCTGGTGATTTCCGTTATTATCTTCAACAGAATTTCCGAGCGCTACACTCACAACTATACAAAGGATCGATTCTTTGACCTGGTTGTGAGATTAATGGGAGGAAAGTCAACTTATAGCTCTTCTGCTGATATAAACGATTAAACTGAAGCACAAGCAAAGAGTTGTGGAGGGTGTATGCGTTGTCCAAACTGTGGATCTGAGGTCGATGAGGGGGCTTTAACCTGCCCTCATTGTCAGATTGATCTAAGTTTGACCCAAAGGATTCCTGTTACTCAAGCTCATTGGTGCCCCCATTGTGGTGCCTTGGTGGCCGCCGCCGCAGAAAGCTGCCCCAAATGCGGTCTCCCTCTGCCACAGGCGGTGCCCGCTGCTCGTCCCGCTCGAGCCATCAGGCCCACGCGCAATATCTCGCTCCCAGAGATTGACGCCGCTCCAGCGCCTGGCGAGAAACCCGATCCACTCGTAGATTCAGACCCTCATGCAGCATCTTCTGCTGCAGCAGATTCTACTGTTTTGCAGCAAATGCCAGCCGACAGCGCTGACCCAGATGCCACCAGCGCGTTTGCCTCAGTAAGTCGTAGACCAGCTCCTCGTTTTGAGTCTGCAATTCCTTCCGAGCCTTCAAAAGAGAACCTCCCTGAGGCAGAAGGAATCCCTCGCACACGCGTTATTCTGCTCTCAGCGCTTCTTGTCACAACGCTGGTAGTAGCTGCTATTTTTATCATTACGCACCCATGGGACCCACAGGCAACCGATAATCGAGCAAAGGTTGACGCTCCAGTCTCATCTACTCCTACTACCACTCCTGTTACGCATCTCACAGGTCAAGACACTAGTGCAACTCAGCAAAACACAAGTTCAGATGCTGTTTTTGACGCACTTGATAGTGATTATCAGAAGCTTGGAGACCTCTCAAAGCGCCTTGATGATAACGAGAAAACCTTTGATCAGCTTGCCATTACTGGCTCTGATCAGGAGCGCGCTGATGCTCAACAGGAAGCAGAGCAGATTTCGCTGGATATTAGTAATGTTATTTCTGACCTTTCTAGTCTTGATGACTCCAACGGAAACTATCGTCAGACTATTGAAAATCTCACTAAGCTGGGTAACTGGCTTCGTAATCGCTCCGATGCTTTGAGTGAGGGATGGAAGCGCTCAGTTGCTTCTAACAATCCTTCTCAGGACAAAGACAACATCTTGGCGCCAGTTGATAACATCAGAGACTCCAGCGGCTCCAGCTCATACCAGAAACTTTTTGATGAAAATTACGTGAATTGGAAGCCACAAAAGCAGTAAATCTCTACCGTTCAGCTGCTTTAATTTCAAAAATCTCATCATACTGGTAAAATAATTAGGTTAGAAAAGAAGTTCTTTATTACTAAGGGTTTCTCGCGTTTTTTCTTCTCTTAGATGTAAAGAAGCTTGGAGGAATTATGTTTGGACTTGATCCATTGTATACACCAGAGCGCCAGGTTGCTGGTACTGAGGTTGCCGTCTTTGATACCAACAAGGGAATCATTAAGGTTCAGCTTGACGGTAAGGGCGCACCTATTCATGTGGCAAACTTCTGCGAGCTTGCAGAGTCTGGCTTCTATGACGATACCAAGTTCCACCGTCTTGTTCCTGGTTTTGTAGTTCAAGGTGGAGACCCAAACACTCGCGAGATGAGTGTTGAGGATGTTGTGTTTGGCAACCCTGGTCCTGACGGAATTCCTGGTACCGGTGGTCCTGGTTATCGCATCAAAGAGGAGTTCACCACAAATCCTAACAACTCTCACGTTGACGGTGCCCTTGCTATGGCTCGTTCTCAAGATCCAAATTCCGCAGGTTCTCAGTTCTATTTCTGTCTTGGTCCACAGCATGGCTTGGATTCTGGATACACCGTATTTGGCACAACTATCGAGGGAATGGATGTCATTTCCCAGTTAAAGGTTGGCGATATCGTCAATTCCATTAGAATTGAAAACGCTTAAAGCCAAGTCGCACAGACTCTTGGAGGATATTGTGAATCAACAGGCATTTGAGTTAGGTAAATCTGCATATGATAAGGGCGACTGGTTTGTAGCTATCAGTCAGTTTGATGTGGCTAAAGAGCCAGGCGAGGTAAACGGTCAGATTGACCACCTTCTTGGAAACGCTTATATGAAGCTTGGACAGTTTGATTCCGCAGCTTCTGCTTACAAGTCCGCTCTTGCTGACGCTTCCTACGGCAAGGTTGGCGCTCTCTCTACTAATCAGGGTCGCGCACTTCTGGCTGCTGGTAGGGTACAGGAGGCTATTGCTGCCCTTACTAACGCTGTCCAGGACGTCTCTTACGCAACTCCTTATAAGGCACAGCTTGCTCTTGGTTCTGCATACGAGAAAATCGGTGATATTCGCAACGCCGGCATTGCTTACAGAAACGCTGCAGTTGACGAGAAGAACCCTAATCCTTCATCAGCACTTTGCAGCCTAGGTGCATGCTTCATGGGTCTGAACAGACCTGTTGATGCAGTTGAGGCATATCGTACCGCTCTTGATTTTGCTAATCCTTTGGATAATTCCAATAAGATTTATGCAGACCTTGGTCTTGCATACGTTGCAGCTAATCGTATGTCTGAGGCAGTTGATGCCTTCACTCACGCTACTGCTGATGGCAGCTTTGTTCTGTCTAATCAGCAGCAGTCTGCTTTTGATGCAGCTCGCAAGGCTATTACTGCAATGGCTTCTGGCAAGCCATCTGAGACTGATGCCTTCCTTCAGGCAGCTGGCTATGGTGCCTACGATCCACTGGATCCTACAGGTATGTCCGGCGAGCTCATCCCTTCTGCAGAAGACACTGGCTTCTTCCAGATTACTGAGCAGGAGATTATTGAGCAGGATAAGAAGGACAAGAAGATTAGGCGTAAGCATCGCCATACCGGCCTTAAGGTCTTTATCACTATTCTTATTTTGCTTATCTTAGCTGTTGGTGGCGCTGGTTATGCTTACTATCGTGGCTACGGATGGCCAACCCAGCAGTCTGTTGTTCAGGATATTTTCAATGCTAAGGCACAGGGCACCGATATTGGCCGCTATGTTTCTAGCTCTGTCTCTAGCACAACGCTTCAGCAGATTTCCAACAGCCTGCCAACAAGCTCCGCTGTTACCATTAACGGTGTCGACCAGAGCATGACTCACTCTACAGTTAATGCTTCTGTCAGTCTTTCTAATGGCGGCAACGTTGACTACACCATTGAGCTTGTCCGTGATGGTATTGGCTGGAAGGTTGCAAGCGTTACCACTTCATACGTAAGCCAGAATAATCAGAACTCCGGCACAACTTCTGGTACTAACGGCTCTAATTCGGGAACTACCTCTGGAACTAATGGATCTAACTCCTCAAATTCCTCTAATAGTTCCTCCAGCTCTTCAAAGTCTGGTAACTAGTACTAAACTGTTTTAACCGTTCTTTCTGCAGGATAATTACGCACACGCGTAGCACGTTTGATTGGATATCATGTCTATCTTCGATTCGCTCTTCGGAGAATATGGCGGAGACCTAGCCATCGATCTGGGAACTGCAAACACCCTTGTTGCAGTTCGTGGTCAGGGTATTGTCATCAATGAGCCATCGGTTGTTGCAATCGATAAAAGCGAGAGCCGCGTTCTGGCCGTTGGCGCTGATGCAAAGCGTATGATTGGCCGTACCCCTGGCTCCATCATTGCTGAGCGCCCTCTTAAAGACGGCGTCATTGCAGACTTTGACGTTACTGAGGTTATGCTTCGTTACTTCATCGAGAAGGCTCGTGAGCGCAAATATCCTTGGTCACCACGTCCACGCGTAGTTGTTTGCGTTCCTTCTGGCGTTACATCTGTCGAGAAACGCGCTGTTTTTGAAGCAACTATTCAGGCAGGCGCTCGCCAGGCATTCTTGATTGAAGAGCCTATGGCTGCAGCTATTGGTGCAGACCTTCCAATTGAGGATCCTACAGGTTCTATGGTTGTAGACATTGGTGGCGGTACTACCGAGGTTGCTGTTATCTCCATGGGCGGTATTGTTGTCTCGCAGTCCATCAGAACTGCAGGTGACGAGTTTGATCAAACTATTCTTGAGCATGTTCGTGATGCCTACAACCTCTCTATTGGTGAGCGTACCGCAGAAGACATCAAGATTAAGGTTGGCTCAGCAGCTCCTCTTGCAGAAGAGCTTGACGTTGAGGTAAACGGTCGTGACGTCATGAGCGGTCTTCCAAAGACTGTTCGTATCGAGTCAGAAGAGATTCGTCGTGCCCTTGATCGTCCTCTTGACGAGGTCACCAAGGCTGTCAAAGATGCGCTTGATGTGACTCCACCAGATCTTGCCTCTGATCTTATGTACTACGGTATTTTGCTTACCGGTGGCGGCGGCATGCTTCGCGGTCTTGATCAAAGACTTCGTGAAGAGACTGGCGTTCCCGTTAACGTAAGCCCAACCGCATTAGAAAATGTTGTTACCGGTTGTGCAAAGGTTCTTGAGGCTAACGCATTGTCCGGTGGATTTGTTCAGAGTGCAGGCCAATAAATATGCCATTGTCTCATCAGATCCAGGGTGCTTCAACAGGCCTTGGATCTAACAATAATAAGCATACGGGTGGCCGTAGTTTTATTATTCTTTCGCTGCTTTCAATTGTGTTATTGACGGTCAGCGCTCGTATGGGTACAGAAGGACCGCTCGAGATGGTTCGAGGTGGGTTCTCTACTATTACCATGCCTTTTAGAATGGCGGGTTCTGCTATTGCCATGCCTTTCCAGGGCATTGGTAACATTTTTAGTAACTTAACAGCAGACCAGCAAACGCTTTCTGACCTCAAGGCAGAAAATGAGCAGTTGCGTTCAAGAAATGCAGAGCTAGAAGAGACAAATCAGTCCACCCAGCGCCTGCAGGGTCTTCTCGACCTCAAAAATACCTATAACCTGCAGTCCACGGGCGCCCGTGTTATCTCTGGTTCTACTGACTCGTTCAATAACACCATCGTGATTGACAAGGGAACTTCGTCCGGGCTGGCTGTTGGCATGCCTGTTGTTGATAGCGGTGGCGTTATCGGCCAGATTATTGAGTGTAGTCCTACAACCTCTACCGTTCGTCTTATCACTGACGAGAAGAGCGGTGTGGCTGCTATGGTTCAAAGCAGTCGAGCTCAAGGCATGCTTATGGGTTCTGCGTCAAGACAGATTACTCTTAACCTCATCAACACCAACCAGAAGGTTGCCGTAGGCGATACAGTTGTTACCAGCGGTCTTGGTGGCGTATTCCCTAAGGGCCTTCCTCTAGGTAAGGTTACCAGCGTTGAGGCAGCTCCAGGATCGCTCTATTACACCATTGTTGTTGAGCCTTATGGAAATGTCAGCACTAACGAGGAGGTAATGGTTATCACGTCTCTTTCTGAGGAGCAAAAAGCTACCGCAGATGATATTGCAGAGGCAGATAAGCAAAACACTCCAACAGCAACTGATTCAGACGGTAAGGATAAAGACTCAAAAGACGGATCCTCTACGTCTTCATCGAGCGGTTCAACTGGCAGCGGTTCAACAAACAACACAACAAACACTCAGCAGAATGCAACAGTTGCTGCTCCAACGGGTAATACACAACATAACAGCGGAAGAACAGATTAAGGGGGATGCATGCAGGTTTCTGATAGAAATAAAAACACACGCAGCATCGCCGTTCTTGCTGTTATTTGCTTCATTTTGCAGATTATGCTTACACCACAGGTTTCTTTTGGTGGGGGAGTTATCAATTTTGCACTGATTTTCTCGGCAGCTATTGCGCTGAGATATGGTGGTAAAACCGGCGTGATATGCGGCTTTATTGCTGGTCTTATCTATGATTTGACTTCTCCTAATCCTATTGGCCTCATGGCACTCTTGCTTGTGGTCAGTTCTTATTTCATGGGCCAAGAGGTACGAGACAGAATCTCTGGCAATTTTGGTACCTCTATGGGCTTTGTTGCTCTTCAAACTTTTGGTGTCACCTTTATGTATCAGCTCATTAATTCTTTGATTGGCTCTGGTGGCAACTTCTTTGAGGGGCTGCTGTTTAAGTCTTTCCCCACCATGTTGTTTACCATTTTGGCAGCGCTGCCTGTTTTCTATGTGCTTTCTCATTCTCAAAGGTCTCATTCATCTTTGGGTGGAACTTCGCTCTACCGCGGATCTCACCGAGCTCCTCAGCGCCTTAAATAAGGGGTTAGTATGAATTTCACCCTTGTTATCCTTGCTTGTTGCGCTGTTGCAGCAATTGGTTTGATCATTGTTTACCTCACCTTTGGTAGAAAAGACTCGCCGTTTACCTTTGATATTGGTGGCGGTGCTCCCAAGGCGTCTGGTGGTTCTGACGGCTCTGCCGAGAAGACCCTCTCGTCCAGACTTATCGGATTTGCAATTGCTGTTGGCGGCATGTTTGCAGTGCTTATTGGTCGTCTTTGGACCATGCAGCTCTTATCGTCAGCTGACTATACCGAGCAAGCAGAGAGAAACCGTACGCGCACCGTTACTACCGCAGCTCCTCGTGGTCGTATTTTGGACAGAAATGGCGTGGAGATTGTTACTAACAGGCCAAGTCCAACGGTAGTAGCTCGCGCAGACGTTGCAGAAGACTACATTAAACTGCAGATTCTTGCTAACCTTTTGGGCATGCCTATGTTGGCGGTGCGCAGAAAAATCATGGATACCTCTGATGGCGCCCAAGCGCTTCGCACGGTTTCTGTAGATGTTTCTAGGCGCGTAGTTGCCTACATTTACGCTCATGGCGCATTGCTTGATGGCGTTTCAATTGAGGAGCGCACCCAGCGCGCCTATCCAAACGGTTCTCTTGCAGCTCATGTTGTTGGCTACACCGGAACCGTTACACAAGAGCAGCTTGAAAGCAGTAAAACTGCGGATGGCGGCTTTGTGTATGCCCACGGCGATATCGTGGGACAAACGGGTGTTGAGTATCAGTACGAGTCCGCTCTTCAGGGTGTTCGTGGTGAACAAACGGTGTATGTTGACGCTGCTGGTAATGTTTTATCTCACTCAACGTCTATTGCTCCTCAGAGCGGCTCAGATGTTGTTTTGACCATTGATGCAAACATTCAAAAAGCAGCAGAAGCATCCCTTGTCAGTGTTATCAACACAGTTAGATCACAAGACTTCCAAGGTCGTAGTGCAAGCGTGGTTGCACTTGATTGCACCAACGGTGAAGTTATTGCCATGGCAAGCTATCCAACGTATTCACCTTCAATGTTTGTTGGAGGTATTTCCAGTTCTGACTGGGATACGCTTTCTTCTGAAGAGGCAAACTATCCGCTGATGAATCGCGCAATTGCTGGACAGTATCCATCTGGATCTACCATCAAAGCACTTACTACCTTTGCTGGACTCAAATACGGCATTTGTGACGGAAATTCCAGCTGGTATTGCACGGGTTTCTGGACTGGTTTTGGCGAGCAGTACGGCATGCACTGCTGGCTTCTTTCTGGTCACGGCACCGTTAATCTGATTACCGGTATTACCAACTCTTGCGATATTGTTTTTTATGAGATTGGTAAGGGCTTCTTCTATAACAACGATCATCCAGAGGGCATGCAAGAGACATTCCGTGCCTTTGGACTTGGTGCGCTTTCTGGTATTGACCTTCCAGAAGAGGCATCTGGCCGCGTTCCTGATGCAGAGTGGAAGTGGAATTACTTTACTAGCTCACCTGATGATGCTCGTAAGTGGCAGGGTGGCGACAACTGTAACCTTGCAATTGGACAGGGCGATCTTTTGGTAACCTGCCTTCAGATGGCAAATGCGTATTGTGGCATTGCAAATCGAGGTCCAATTTATAAACCACATGTTTTGAAGAGTATTAACGCCAGAAATGGCAATGGCTCTGTTATTGAGTATAAAAACGAGGTCATTCTGACGCCAGAAGAAAAAGACGAGCACCGAGACATTGTTGCTCGCGGCCTGTATGGCGTTGTCTACGAGGAGTCAGCTACTCAGACTATCCACTGGACTAATCTGGATGTTACTGTTTGTGGTAAGACGGGTACTGCTGAGCAGCAGTCTATTGGCGAGCCCGTTGGTTGGTTTGTTGGCTATGCACCTGCAGATAAGCCTCAGTATGTTATTGCTGCAAACCTTGATTGTGCACCTGCTGGTGCTAGCTCTGGTATGTATATTGTTCGAGACGTCTTTGGCGCAATTTATAATCAGCCAGACAATGTTGGTAGGTAAGGAGGCGAGAAACCCATGGCACTTGATTCATCTGCAGTTACAAAACAGAGAATGAACTCACCTTTTAGGAGACGTGGAGGTATTCCTTCAGGCGGTCTTGCCAAGAAAGAGAAGCTTACTGGTAAGAATATCTTGAGTAATCTCTATCTAGCACAGCTTGTTCCCGCGGCACTTCTCGTCCTCATCGGCATTGTGGTTATCTGGACCGCATCGATGAACATTGCCGAAGCTAGTTTTCCTAGGCACCTTCTGGGTATTGGTTTGGGCCTTGTTTTTGCCACGCTTATGTGGCGCTATGACTACAGAGCACTTGCAAATATGACAAATGTGCTGATTGTTGGCGTAGTTGTATTGATGATTTTGCCTAAGATTCCCGGCTTTGGCGTTTCGGTTAAGGGTATGACTGGTTGGGTTAATATCCCACTTGTAGGATTTAGATTTCAGCCGTCTGAGCTGGGAAAGATTGTCACAATCTTCCTTATGGCTTCGGTGAGTGCTCAGTATAACGGTAAGGTAGAAACGCTTAGAGACTATGTAAAGCTTTGTGGAACATTGATGGTTCCATTCGGCTCCATTATGCTTTTGCCTGACCTGGGAACTGGCCTGATTATTTTGGTTATCGGAGCCACCATCATCATTTGCTCTGGTGCAAAACGTTCTTGGATTCTTGTGACCGTTCTTTTGCTCATTGCTGTTGTTGCTCTTGTTGTTGTGACTTCTATGATTCCTGGTATTCCTCACATTCTTAAGGAGTACCAGATGAAGCGTCTTACCGTCTTCTTGGATCCTTCTGTTGATCCGTCGGGAGACGGCTATAACCTGCAACAGGCAAAGATTGCCGTAGGTTCTGGTGGCTTTATTGGAAAAGGACCAGGTAACGCTACGCAGGCAAGTGGACGATTCTTACCAGAGGCACACACAGACTTTGTTTTTGCACTCTTCTCGGAAGAGTTTGGCTTCCTTGGTGCATTCGTTATGCTTTCACTTTTTGCATGGATGATTTTTGCAACCATTCTGTTTGCCATGAAGACCGAGAATACCTTCTCTAAACTGGTACTTGTTGGTTGTGCGGCCATGTGGTCGTTCCAGGTTTTGCAGAATGTTGGCATGTGTATTGGTATCATGCCTATTACTGGTATTCCATTGCCTTTTATCAGCTTTGGATCAACATCGATGATTGCTCAGCTCGTTTCTGTAGGAATCGTCCAGTCTGTTTACAGACATAGAACAAAGGCGGCATAAGCCATGGCAAAAAGAAACAGCTTGGGCAAACTTGCTACCTCTGTATTACAAGAATTCCGCGGGTCGCTTTCATCTCTAGAGCCAACTTATACGCATATCTACGTTGATTCCCTTGCTTCTGAAGAGGTAATCCTGGCTGTACATTCGTATTTTATGCCAGAGAGAACAGATGCAACGGTGCGCGTCTCTAAACTTGCCGACGGTGTTTCGTTTGTTTCTGGAGGCATTGGTCGCACGGGAAAGAATGCTGCTATTCCTGATATTGCGGTGATTATTCCTACGCCAACATCACAGTACGAGGACGCCCTTACCATGTTGGTAAGTCATTCAATTCCTTGTGCGGTGGTTGTAGAGTCTGCAGTTGAAGCGCAACAAATTGCTGATACGCTCTACAACACGGGGCTTATTAGCATTGTTGCGGGCACCACTGAAGAAGTGCTCTTTGATCGACTCTCTTCATGGATTGCAACTGCAACAGAAAAATCAGTCTCTTTTGCGGCAGCGTATCCTCTTTGTAGAACTCAAGTGGTCAAACAGATAACCGCTGCTTGCGCTAAAGAAAATGCAGCTATTGGAGCTGTAGCATTGGTTCCTGGCTCTGATATGCCGCTGATGACAGCGCGCCAGATCAGACTGGCGCTTGATATTACCGCCGCCTATAACATCAATATGAATGTTGAAACCATCGCCGAACTTCTCGGCGTTGTGGGCGCGGGCTTTGGATACCGTACGGTTGCACGCACGGTCGCAGGCGCAGTTCCAGGGTTTGGCTGGGCGCTTAAGGCTGGCATGGGGTACGCAGGTACTCACACTACTGCTCGCGTCATTCACGCGTACGCTCGCAAAATTGCCGAGAAACGCGACGAGGTAGCAGCTGATTCTTCTACCAAAACCGGCGCTTCGAGTGCTTCTACAGGCGCAAGCGCAACAGCAGATACAAATTCACAATCAAATACCGTAGAGATAGCAACCACACAGTCCCTCGCCAAAAGATAGAAAGTAGACTATCGTGCGTGTTAAACGAGAAAATCTCTTCCATCTCATTGAGCCCATGCTTCCGCATGTCGAGAAACCCTCAAGATACTTAAATCACGAGTGGGGAGCAGTAGAGGAGCAAGAGGGCCCTTTTCACGTTTGTATGGTCTACGCCGACGTGTACGAGGTGGGTCAGCCTAATTTGGGCATTGCCATTCTCTATAACGCTTTGAATAAGGCACCTCATATTTCTTGTGAGCGCGCCTATCTGCCTTGGACTGATATGGCAGCTTTGATGCGCAAGCGCAATGTTCCTCTGCTTTCGTTGGAGGGTGCTGCACCTTTAGCATCTTTTGATGTAGTGGGCTTTACCCTTGCGCATGAAATGATCGCAACCAATATTATAGAAACGCTTGATTTAGCAGGCATTCCATTGCTCGCTGAAGAACGTGATGATGAGGACCCACTTATTTTTGGTGGCGGTCCTTCTGTTTGGAACTCAGAGCCGCTGTCCCCGCTCTTTGATGCAATTCTATTAGGCGACGGTGAAGAAGCGCTGGTAGAGATGTGCGAGTGCGTGAGAACTTCCAAGCTTGAAGGAGTTTCTCGCCAAGAGATTTTGCAGAGGTTGTCTGAGATTCAAGGTGTCTACGTACCATCGCTTTATCAGATTGTGCACGACAATACCTCAACACGCTGGGGTTATGCGGTCCCTAAAGAGGGAAGTAGTGCACCAAGCGTGGTCTATAAACGTTGCCTGCCAGATCTTTCGGTGACTGACCCAGTGGCCCAGCGCATTGTTCCGTATACCGAAATTGTTCAGGACAGGCTGGCTCTAGAGATTCAACGAGGTTGTGCTCGCGGCTGTCGGTTCTGTCAGGCCGGTATGACGTATCGTCCTGTTCGCGAGCGCCCTGCTCAGCAGATTGTTCAAGCAGGCGAGGAAGGCCTTTTGAAGAGCGGCTACGATGAGGTTTCGCTCACGTCGCTCTCTACAACGGATCACTCTCAGTGCGGCTACATTCTGCGCCGTATGAACTCTGATTTGCGTAAACGCGGCGTGCGAATCTCCATTCCTTCCCAGCGTATGGACGCGTTTGGCGCGGAGATGGCAGACGCCGTTTCTACCTCAAGGCGTGGCGGACTGACGTTTGCACCAGAAGCAGGCTCCCAACGCATGCGTGATGTCATCAACAAAAATGTTACCGAGGATGATCTTGAGTCCGCTGCAAGAAACGCGTTTGAAAACGGTTGGCGCCGCATGAAGCTCTACTTTATGATGGGCCTTCCAACCGAAACCGATGAAGACATTCAAGCCATTCCTGCAGTTGCAAAGCGTATTTTGGATATAGGTCGAGAAATTGGTGGCAAGGGCGTTACGGTTTCTGCTTCCGTTGCCGTATTTGTGCCCAAGTCCTACACGCCATTCCAGTGGGTTGGCCAGATTTCTCGTGAGGAAGCCCAGCGTAGACAGCAGTTGCTCTTGTCGTCAAACCACGATAGGGGACTCAAGATTGCCTACCACGATTCTGGAACGTCCCTGGTAGAAGGTGCGCTTTCAAAGATGGGCCGCGACGGTTTTGATTTGATTTACCGGGCTTGGAAAAATGGTTGTAAGTTTGATGCATGGACCAGCGAGTTTAATCTTGATGCTTGGAATGCGGCTGCAGAAAGTCTGGGTTTCTCGCTGTCTGATATTGCAACAGAAACCTTTGATATTCAGGCAAAACTTCCTTGGGACCATACGTCTCCTGGCGTCTCCAAGGGCTACCTACAGCGAGAATATCGTCGAGCAATGGACGAGGTCACCACACCAGACTGCACGTTTACCTCTTGCACGGGATGCGCGGTATGCCAAACCTTGAAGGTCGACAACGTTTTGATGGGGGTGCGCTCATGACGGATACGCAGAAAGAGAGCGTAGCTCCTGAGGTGGCTGAGCCCGTGAAGAAGGATCGGCGCGCTGGTAGACCGCAGATCCAGCCAGAGATTATGACGGAACGTGGAGCAGAGATTTTTAGGCTTCGCGTGGCTTACAAGAAAGACGACCGCCTTGCGTTTTTAGGACACCTTGAGCTTATTGGCACCATTGAGCGCTGTGTTCGTAGAGCCCAGTTACCGTTTAGGGTGGGTAACGGCTTTGCAAAACGCATGGGCGTGCAGTTCTCTCAGGCGCTTCCTGTTGGCGCTTCGTCTGAGGCGGAGTACTTTGACTTGAAGCTCACAGAATACGTGGACCCGGATGAAGCGTTAGAGAGGTTGTTGTCGGCAACGCCTCCCGCGCTTGCTCCGTTTGCTGCCAACTACGTTGATCGGTCGCTGCCAGCGCTTGAAGCATGGTTGAATGCCGCTCACTGGCGATGCGACATTTTGGGAGAGGATCTTAAGTCCGAGGCGTTGCGTTGGGGGTTTGAGGATCTTCTCGCCAAAAAAGAACTGACGTACATGCGCGGAGATAAGCAAAAAGTGGTCAATTTAGAGACAACGTTTGCGGGCTATGACATTTCTGACAGCTCATCTGAAACGTGCATTTCATTTGAGCTTGATACACTCCAAGATCCAAGAGCAGCGCTTAGACCTGCAGTTTTGATTTATGAGGCTCAAAGAATTGCAGCTCAAGCTGGAGTGGATGGCCTACAAGGCATTGACTCGTTGAAGGTGTGCCGAGTCTCACAGGCACACGTTACAGAAAATGGACTCCTTGTGAAGCCTCTATAACATGTAGTTTTGTCTTGGAATTTTCTGAAATATGCAGTAGACTATTTCGAGTTGTGTTTCTCGCCGAGGGACATGGGACACCGACAGTTTCCCGCGGATGCCACAGGTCACGGCGGCGAAGATCTTTGCTCGGATCTTCAGAAATGCAAAGATAGTATTAATCGTTGCAAGAATCAGCAATGAAGGGTTACACACATGTACGCAATCGTAGCAACTGGTGGCAAGCAGTATAAGGTTGCCAAGGGCGACGTAATCAGCGTCGAGAAGCTTGATGCGCAGCCTGGCGATAAGGTAAAGCTTGATGTTCTTATGCTTAACGACGGCAAGAAGGTTGTTGCTGACGCTGCCACTCTTTCCTCTAAGAAGGTTACCTGTGAGGTTCTTGAGCAGTACAAGGACAAGAAGGTCCTCGTCTTCAAGTTCCACAAGCGTAAGCGCTATCACCGCGCCAATGGTCACCGTCAGAACCTTACTAAGCTGAAGGTTACCGCGCTCCCTACCGCTCGTAAGGCTGCTGCTAAGGCATCCGACGAGTCTGCAGAGTAATTGGTCACTTCTGATATTGAGATAGGCAGGTAGCATTTATGGCACACAAGAAAGGTCTCGGCTCTTCCCGCAACGGTCGTGACTCACAAGCACAGCGCCTTGGCGTTAAGATTTACGGTGGTCAGGCAATCAAGGCTGGCCAGATTATCATCCGTCAGCGTGGTACTCACATCACTCCTGGCGTAAACGTTGGTCGCGGCAAGGATGACACTCTCTTTGCACTTTGCGATGGCGTTGTTGAGTTCAAGAAGGGTGCTAAGCACGTCGTTAACGTCGTTGCTGCTGAGGCATAAGTTTTCTTGAACATTCACAGTTCATTCAAGGGGTCCTTCGGGACCCCTTTTTGTTTCTCGCGGTATCTTACGCGTACCGTTCACAGTTTCTAATTTGTTTCTTAATGTATTTCTTGACACAATCTGGCAAAGTAATGGTATTCTTCTTACATTGCAATTTACGCTCTTGGGAGGAGGACATATCATGCGCGCTACAGGCACTCAGCAGTGGTGGTGGAACAACTTGTCTTTCTCCGGTCAGCGATGAGTTGCTTCTGCATACGCATTTAGAGGCTCTCGGGTGACCGAGAGCTTTTTTTGTGCGTACGTTTCTTGCTAGATCCGGATGGCGAGAAACCCGTGTTGTTAAAAGTTTTGTTTGTACGTTTTAGTTTTGCGTTAAAGGAGTTTGTATGTCTACAGAAAATCTCAATCAGGTCAACGCCGCAGACACAGAGACAGGATCTGCAGAGCAGGCACCACGTGTTGTTACTGTTTCAAAGTCTTCAGGTGTTTTGGATGTTACTTCTCTAGTTCTTGTCGCTGTTCTTATTGCCGCAGGTTTTATTCTTAACCTAACCGTTGGCAAGGCAATTAGTGCTATTGGAATTGGTCCAGAGTTCATTATCGCGTCGTTCTGCCTGGCTATTCTTCTTTTGAAGCCAAACGCTGTTCAGAGCCTGGTTATTGGTCTTATCGCAGCTACCGTTATTCAGCTCACCACCTCTGTCCCTGGTGCTGATTTTGTTGCAGAGGGCGTAGCTTCACTTGTTATGTTTGCCTTCACAAGGTCTGCTCTTGCAGATAAGCCAGTAATGCCAGCAATTGGTTCTTTTGTAACCACTCTTATTTCTGGCCTGATTTTTGCTGCCATTGCTATTCCAGCAAAGGGTGCAACTATTGAGCTTTTCTACGTAATGCTTCCTGTCATCGTGGGAACCGCATTCTTTAATGCTATTGTTGTTCAGGTTCTTGCGGCTCCTCTTAAGAAGGTTTTGGGCCGATAAGTTCCTAGATACGCACTTATTTCCTGGAGAACACTGTGTCTATTATTGAAGTTCAATCTGTTTCATATAGCTATCCTGATAGCTTAGTGCATGCTCTGAATGAGCTGTCACTGAGTGTTCAGGAGGGTGACTTTGTAGGTATTGTTGGTCCTTCTGGCGCAGGCAAGTCCACGCTTGCTCTTGCGCTTTCCGGCGCTATTCCTCATCACTTCAGAGGTAATTTCTTTGGAAAGATTCTTGTTGATGGAATGGATACCTGCACAGTTGCGCTGACTGATATCTCTAAAATTGTGGGTTCTGTCACCCAAGATATCAACGCGCAGATGGTTGCTTCAATTGTTGAGGATGAACTTCTCTTTGGTCTTGAGAACTTTGCAGTTCCTCATGCAGAGATTCCAGAGCGCATTACCTATGCTCTAGAGACAGTTGGTATTGCCAACCTTCGCTTTAGAGAGATTGCCTCTCTTTCTGGTGGACAGAAGCAAAAGGTTGCTATAGCAGCACTTTTGGCGCTTCAGCCACAAGTTATGGTGCTTGATGAGCCAACAGCTGCTTTGGACCCAACGTCGTCCGAGTTAATCTTCCAGACCCTTTCAGAGCTCAACAAAACCAAAGGCATTACGGTTGTGGTAATTGAGCAAAAAGTGGGTCTTCTCGCCAAGTATTGCTCAAAGATTGCTGTTATGGACAAGGGCTCCATTTGTGCATACGGTAGCGGTGAGGAAGTGTTTTCTCAGGTAGATTTACTGCAAGAGGTTGGCGTTGATGTTCCTCGTTGCGTGCGCGTCTCAAAAGGCGTCTATGAGCTCTCTCATCAGTCTGAGTATGCTCACTTGTTATCTGAGGCTAATCAGGCTGTCTGCGATGAAACTGCGTTGTCAGTTCAGTCAGTCGCCAATCAGCTTGCGTGCTGTGTAGGCGCTCTCCAGCATCGCAGCATTTCCCTTACAGAGGACTCTGAACCATTAGCTACTAATGACGTTGAGTTAGCAGGGGAGACATATCTTCCAAACATAGATGGCCCTGTGATCGCTGAATCGAGCGGACCATTTGACAGGATTGGTATTCTTCAAGACGCAGAGCAGACAAGCGTTCAATCTGTTCTTGACGTTATCGACGCCACTTTTAAATATCAGGGAAGTACTGATGGTGTTGAGCGCGTCTCCCTCAGCTTGCACCCTGGCGAGCTTGTGGCGCTTGTCGGTCAAAACGGCGCAGGTAAAACAACTTTAACTAAGCTGGTAAATGGCCTGTTGCGTCCTCGATCGGGAGACATTCATATTAAGGGTTCTTCATGCAAGGATTGGAAGACGTCGAAGATTGCTCAGCACGTCTCTACACTGTTCCAAAATCCCGATTACCAGATTTGCAAAGAGAGCGTCCTTGAGGAGATTGCGTTTGGTCTTGAGCTCAAGGGTGCGTCTGCAGAGGATGCGCGCAAGAAAGCGCTTGAAGTAATTGATCGCATGGGGCTTGATGCAGATGCGTCGCCGTTTATGCTTTCTCGCGGTCAGCGTCAGATGGTAGCACTTGCTTCTGTGGTTGCCTGCGAGCCAGATATTCTTGTGCTTGATGAGCCAACTTCGGGTCTGGATTACAAAGAGTGTATGCAGGTCATGAATATGGTCAAATCACTGTGCGAGAAGGGCTGTGCAATTCTTATGGTCTGTCATGACATGGAGGTTGTGCTGGACTTTGCCACAAGAATTGTCGTTATGGCTCATGGTAGCGTGTTAGATGATGGAGAAGTTACACAGATCTTCTCGACAGATGAGGTTTTGAAGGAAGCGTATGTTGAGGCTCCTCAGATGATTCAGCTGTCAAAGCTTGCTGGAGCGCATGTGGATTCATCATTTACTGGGCTTAACAGCGCTTCCGAGGTGCTTGACGCATTGCAGCATCAGTTTGAGATTGCTCGTATTGCAGCCACGCTTAATGGTAAGGAGGCTCCTCGTGGGTAGTGTTATTGATTACACCGAAGGAACAAGCTTCCTTCATAAGGCAAATCCTGTGGCCAAGCTTGTGTTTGCGCTTGAGCTCTTTGTAGCCGCCTTTGCCGCTCAAGGAACGCTTGAGGTACTTGCGATACTTGCGCTCACTATTTGTGTGGGAGTTGTCTCACAGAATGCTCAGAAGACTTTTAAGCTGGTATTTGGCTTTGCTGTCTTAGGTCTTATCTTGTGCGTTGTACAGACGCTTGTTGCCCCTGCTGGTCAAACGCTCTTTTTATTCATCACGGTAGGTGGTTTGGAGCGCGGCTTTAACGTTGCCCTAAAAACAATTGCGCTGGCACTGCCACTGCTTTCTATGCTTTCGCTTATGCGTGTAGAAGATCTGATGAATGCGCTGGTAGAAGTGGCGCATGTCCCATACCCCTATGCATTCACCATTGCAACGGTTTTGCGCTTTGTTCCAGTCTTTGCTTCCGAGATGAACCATATCATGGAGGCTCAGATGGCTCGCGGTGTTGAGTTTGATACCAAAAATCCAATTAAGAAGCTCCAGCTTACCATGCCTTTGATTGTTCCTCTGCTGGTAAGCTCGGTTAAAAAAGCTGATGCCTCAGCACTTGCAGCTGAGCAGCGAGGTTTTTATTTAAGGAACGCTTCATCTGCATTTAAACGCTATCCTTTGGATCCATCAGACTTTGCCTTGATGATTCTTGGCGTTGCGGTAATTGTTGTTATCCTCGTGTTCTCATAAGAACTTCTCGCGTTTTCACTATGCTTCGCTGGTAAATGCCGTAACATTAAGGTATTAGAAGGAGGACACGTGGAAACTTTCACTGATCTTTGTCATATCAACGTTAAAGGTGGAGACGGCGGCGCAGGCTGCATGTCTTTTCGCCGAGAAGCATATGTACCAAAAGGCGGTCCAGACGGCGGAGACGGTGGTCACGGCGGCAATGTTGTCATTGTTGCAGACGCGCAGCTTTCGTCCCTGATTGATTACCGCTACAAGCATCACTTTAAGGCCGAGCGCGGCACTCACGGTAAGGGTGCTCGCCGTCATGGTTCTGACGGACAGGATTTGCTGCTCAAGGTGCCCCTGGGAACTGTTGTGCGCGAGCTTGATCCAGAAACGCAAGAGCCACTCTACGAGATTGCTGATCTTACTTCTCCCGGCGAGCAGGTAGTTGTTGCTCCTGGTGGCAATGGTGGCCGCGGTAACATTCACTTTGTCACCTCAGTGAGGCGTGCACCAGCATTTGCCGAGAAGGGCGAGCCAGCCCAAGAGCACTGGATTGAGCTTGAGATGAAGCTCATGGCAGACGTGGCCTTGGTGGGCATGCCTTCTGTTGGTAAGAGCTCTCTTATTGCACGTATCAGTGCTGCTCGTCCAAAGATTGCTGACTATCCTTTTACCACCCTTGTTCCAAACTTGGGCGTTGTTCGCGCACAGAACGGTCAGTCGTTTGTCTGCGCAGACGTTCCCGGTCTTATCGAGGGTGCCTCAGAAGGTAAGGGTCTTGGTCATCAATTCCTTCGTCATATTGAGCGCACAGCGCTTATTGTCCATATGGTCGATGTTACCGGTGGCTATGAAGGCAGAGACCCAGTAGAGGACTATCACGCTATTAATGAGGAGCTTAAGGCTTACGCTTCAAAGCTCGCTGATCGTCCTCAGATTGTGGTTGCAAACAAATGCGATATGCCTGGTACAGAAGATGCTATTGAGGCTCTCAGAAAAGCCGCTGAGGCGGATGGCAGGACTTTCTTTGCTATCTCTACGGTAACTGGTTTAAATCTTGATGATTTTGTTACTACCTGTGCTGCAGAAGTGGCAGAGCTCCGCAAAGAAATTGCCATTACTACGCCAACGGTTGACCGCAGTGAGGCTTGGGAGCATCAGCGACTTCGTCGTGATAACAAGCTTCGCATTGAGCGAGAAGAGCGTCATGCTTGGCGTGTCTCTGGCGGCCAGATTGAGCGCATGGTTATTCAGACCGATTGGGACAATGATGAGGCTGTGGCATATCTACAGCGTCGTCTTGATCGTATGGGGCTTGAAGTACAGCTGGCAAAGGCTGGTGCAGTTGACGGCGACGAGATTCGCATTCTTGAGCTCACCTTTACCTATGAGGATCCAAATAAACCAAATACAGATGGTATAAAGATTCCTGATGAGGACGCCTCAGACCAGCAATTCGAAGATGTTGAGTTTGAAGAGGCTCCATCTGATCCGTCTCATGTGGCTGAGACTTCTTCAGAAACTGAGTAGAGTATGGCAGCCGACGTCTTAAATAACATGCACCCTGGCTTGCCTCGTTTGGGACAGGATAAAAACCGCACCTATCGTCTGGGAATCATGGGTGGAACCTTTGACCCTATTCATAACGGTCACTTGGTAGCCGCTGAGCAGGCATATGATGACCTTGATCTTGATGTGGTTGTCTTTATGCCTGCTGGTCGCCCTGCGTTCAAACAAAATAAGGGAGTTACTAGGGGAGAAGACCGTTACTCAATGACGCTTCTGGCAACCTCAGATAATCCTCATTTTGTTGCTTCTCGTTTTGAGGTGGATTATGAGGGCATCACTTACACCGCTGAAACGCTCAGAAGATTGCGTAAGGTATATCCTTCTAACGTTGAATTTTTCTTTATTACTGGTGCAGATGCAATTGCTGATATTGTCGCCTGGAAAGATGCACAGACCGTAGCCGAGCTTGCTCACTTTGTTGCTGCAACGCGTCCTGGTTATGAGCTGAGTCGTGCTCAAAAGGTTATTGCAGACTCACCGTATGACTTCAAGGTAACCTATCTTGAGGTTCCCGCACTAGCAATCTCATCAAGCTATCTGCGTAGTAGAGTTCAAAATGGTCAAAGCCTCAGATACCTAACTCCCGATTCTGTAACAGGTTACATTCACAAGCATGGGCTTTATGGCGCCGACACAACACCGCTTAATTAAGTGGTCAAGCCAAAGCGACCCGCTGCTCAGATTGACATACGTCAGTAACAAGGTAGTGTCAAACAGGTAGAGATTAGGCTTAAGTCAATATTTTGTAGGACATAATGGAAAGAACACTTATAGCAAAAGATATTGTCTACACCGCAGAACAACAGGCGCTTATTGATCAGCTTGAGTCCGATTTGAAGAGTCATATGTATCGCAAGAACTCTAAGCGTTTTGCGCATTCTATCTCTGTGGGACATTGTGCAGAAACGCTTGCGCAGGCTTATGGTGCAGATATGTTGAGCGCTCGCGTTGCAGGTATTTTGCATGATTGGGAGAAACTTCTTCCTGATGCAGAAACCATCGAACTGGCAGAGCGCTTTCGTATCCAGACAGAAGCTCCTTATCAGAAAATTGTTGGACTCTTACATGGTCCTCTCGCCGCAAAAACGCTGCCAGCCATCTATCCTTGGCTTTCTGAGCAGATTCTCAGCGCCATTCAGAAGCACACTGCGGGCGACCGTCAGATGAGCAAGCTAGACAAAATCTTGTATGTAGCTGATCTTATTGAGCCTCTGCGTCCAAACTTTACATCGGTCGAAGAAGCAAGAAATGTATATTTACGTGGCGGTTCTCTCGATGAACTTTATGAGACGGCGTTTTGTAGCGTTATGATGTATGTGATTTCATCAAGGAGTTATTTGTATCCAAGCTCAATTGCCCTATACAATGAGATGATTGAGAAGACATCTAAGTAGCCTAGCTACATGAGAAAACGGAGAAATTCATGGCTGTAACTTCACTTGAGCTTGCAAAGACTGCTGCAATTGCTGCAGATCAAAAGAAGGCTGAAGATATTCTGGTACTAGACCTTACTGGTCTCAGTGACGTTTGCGATTACTTTGTTATCTGTACTGGTGGAAATGCTCGTTTGGCTGACGCTATTGTTGATGAGGTCCGCGAGAAGGTCACAGCAAACTGCGGCATTCGTCCAATTTCTACTGAGGGTCGCGACGGTCTTAATTGGATTCTTATTGATTACGGTTCAGTTGTTGTTCATGTATTCCAGCCTGAGGTAAGGTCCTACTATCGTCTTGAGCGACTTTGGGCGGACGCTCCTCGTGTTGAGCTGGATATTGAGGGCGCTATGACTTCTGAGATTCCTTATGCCGATCTTCCAGAGGATGCTTTGGCTCCAGCTTTTGAGCTTTCTGAGGATGACCTGGTAGACAATCTTCCAGAATCTGCTGATCCTACTGAGTAGTGCTGGTGTACTAGATTTGTTCGTTTTTGCCTGTAGGCATGGTGTCAGAAACGCGATGCTCAAAGCGTAGGTCTCTACCGTACTGCACAGCATCAGCGCCAAATTTATCTTTGAGTTTATCGGTTACCTCGGAGAGATGACGTAAGTCACTCCGAGGTTTCTTTTTTGTTGTAGGACTAGGGGCTGCGGCATCAAATGTGTCATTAAATTGATCAAAAAGAGACGTTTGAACAGGCTTGCTCTGTGTCTCATCTGTAAATGAGCTAATGCCAACGCCAAGCAGTCTTACTGGCTGCCCTTCTTTCCAAATGGTAGGAAGCAGGCCAACGGCAATCTCTGCAAAGAGGTGCTCATCATCAGTTGGTGTAGACATTCTTTTTTGAGCGGTATGAGACTCTGTTGCAGAGGCTTTTACTTTGAGGGTTACGGCATATCCTTGGAGCCGCTTTCGGCGAAGACGTCTTCCTACAACACCAGAAATGTGTCTGATGGCTTCTTCTATTTCTTGTTTATCAAACAAATCTGTTTCAAAGGTTCTCTCGTTAGAAACAGACTTAACGTCACGAGGCTGAGCAGCTTCATGAACTTCAGAGACTTCTTTTCCTTGTGAGCGCAAAATCATCTTTGAAGCTGTATTGCCAACAAGGGAAGTGAGATACGTTGCATCTGCTCTTGAGAGTTCTCCAAGCGTTTTGATTCCCTGTTGATGAAGTACCTTTGCCATAGCAGGACCAATGCCACTCATTGCTTCAATGGGCAGTGGCGCCAGAAAGCGACCTTCTGTACCAGGAAAGACCGCAGTAAGACCACGAGGCTTTTCTTGCTCAGAGGCAATCTTGGCAATTGTCTTGTTTGTTCCCAGGCCAATGGAACAAGTAACGCCTAGCGCAGCAACTTTCTTTTGTATGCGCTTACAGATCTCCAAAGGATTTTCTTTAGAGAATCTGCCTGGAGTGATGTCAAAAAATGCCTCATCAATAGAAACCTGCTCAACAAGGGGAGTCTCATCTTTGAGAAAACTCATAACAAGAGCGCTCATTTCAGAGTATCTGTCATAGCGTCCTGGGGTCCAAATTGCTTGCGGACAAAGCCTTACCGCAGTAGCTGAAGGCATGGCAGAATGAACGCCAAACTTCCTTGCTTCATAAGAGGCGGTTGAAACAACGCCTCGTTTGTGGGGTGAGCCTCCAACAATTACTGGTTTTCCGCGCCACTCAGGATGATCAAGTTGTTCTACAGACGCAAAGAACGCATCAAGGTCAAGAAGCCCAATGGCTTTACCATGCCACTCAAAATTACACGATTTACGTGCGTTTTTATCTGATATGTCTTTTGATGTTTCCATAGAAATAGTGTATACTTTTTGTACAAATAGAACAAGTGTTTCATAAACAAATTACGAGTACTTTTTGAAGAGAGCAAATTTATACTTTTCGAGGTTAATGCGTTGTTGTACACTTGTAACCCGATTTGTGGCTTTGCGGTGCAGCCCATCTAACATCCGAGGCACCGCTCGTATGGAGGAGTTTTCATTGGCAGTTAAGATTCGTCTGGCCCGTCACGGTGCCAAGAAGCGTCCGTACTATCGCGTAGTTGTCGCTGATGGTCGTATGCCTCGCGATGGTCGTTACATTGAAGAAGTCGGTCGTTATAACCCACTGACTAGCCCAAAGACGATTGATATCAACCTTGAGAAGGTTGATGAGTGGGTAGCAAAGGGCGCTCAGCCAACAAGCGCAGTTTCTCACCTCATTGAGATCGCTCGTACTGGTGCTCCAGTTGCAGAGAAGAAGACCAAGCTCTCCAAGAAGGCACAGGCAAAGGCTGCTGCAGCTGCAGAGGCTGCTGCTGAGGCCGCTGCTGAGGCTGCTGCCGCAGCTGCTGCTGAGGAGTCCGAGGCTCCAGAGGCTGAGTAAATCGTGTCTGAATTCACAGAGCCCACTGAGGTAGACGCTGTCGATCAGGACATTCAGGAGATGCCCTCTGACAAGGTTGCTGATCTTGTTGAGTACATCGTTTGTGGTCTTGTCGATAATGAAGATGCTGTTGCACTCGACGTCACCGATCGCGAGGATGGATCCTTGATTGAGGTTTCTTGCTCTGAGGAAGACGCTGGACGTGTCATCGGCCGCAAGGGTAGAACCATTAAGGCTATTCGTACTTTGGCTCGTGCTCTTGGCCAGCGTGTTGGCACCTCTGTTGATGTCGAGGTTGTAGGCTAATTTTGCGTAAACACTGGCGAGCAATTGCTCAAATTGTTAAAACGCATGGTAAAAGAGGGGAGGTTGTGACGGTTCCCGTTCACAGCCTTCCTTCTCTTATAGCTGAAGGCATGACAGTTGTTCCTGTTCCGCCTGCGCTTAAGGGCCCTAGAGAGTTCTCAGTTGTTTCTGTTGAGTCAGATGATAGAGAAGGTAGTCTTGTCACTTTTGAAGATGTAACTACCATCTCTGATGCAGAAGAGCTTATTGGTAAAACGCTTCTGGTAGAAGAAGATTGTCTTCCAGAAAACTTTGGTCTGGTAAATGTTTCTCTACTTGTGGGTAGAGAAGTACGTGATACAGAACATGGTTTTCTGGGTGAAATTACAGAAGTTCTTGTTGGACCTACACAAAATGTGTGGGTAATAGAGGGGCCTTTTGGACAGGTGCTGATGCCTGCCGTGGATGAATTTATCAAAGAGGCCCCAGCCGAGGGCTCCATTACCGTCTCAATTCCTCAGGGCCTTCTTAGGTTAGGTGAGTAGCATGCGTCTAGAAACGCTCTCAGTATTTCCTGAGGTCTTCTCGCCCTATTTACATGCTTCTATTATGGGCAGAGCCCAGAAGGCAAACATTTTTGAGTTCTATGCGCATGACTTGCGTGACTGGACGCATGATAGGCATCGTACGGTAGATGATGCTCCTTTTGGTGGTGGACAAGGCATGCTTATGAAGCCTGCTCCCATCTTTGAGGCAGTTCGTGAGATTTCTGATCAGGCAGAACCTAAGCCCCACGTGGTGTTTTTCTCGCCAGTTGGTAGGCCGTATTCTCAGGCTATTGCCCAAGAGTTTGCTCAAAAAGAGCGCATTTTATTTGTTTGTGGTCGCTATGAGGGCATGGACGAGCGCGTCTATGAGCTGGCAGATGACGTCATTTCTCTGGGAGATTACGTGCTGACGGGCGGAGAGCTTCCTGCGCTTACCGTGATTGACTCGGTTGTGCGCTTGCTTCCTGGTGCGCTTGGCGATGAGATGAGCTCACAGGATGAGTCATTCTCTGACGATGGCCTTCTTGAGTATGCTCAGTACACGCGTCCAGCAAATTTTGAGGGGCGAGAAGTTCCGTCTGTGCTTCTTTCAGGAGACCACGGAGCGGTAGCAGTCTGGAGACGACAATCTGCACTTGCTCGCACTCGTGCGTGGCGTCCAGACCTCTTAGAGAGCGCTCAGCTCACTGAGAAGGACAGAGCGTATTTAGCAGAGCTTGATCAACAATCTGGTGATGACGATGAGTAGTGGACATTCCAAAGTTCTTGAAATTTTTGAATACCTGGTAATTGTTGCAGTTGCTGTTGCGCTGGCATTTTTTATTAGAACGTTTGTGGCTGAGGTATATGAGGTCCCAACAGGGTCCATGCTCAATACCATCCAGCTGGGGGATCGTTTGGTAGGAGAGAAGCTTACCTATCGATTTGGTGGTACTCCGCAAGCAGGTGATGTGGTTACCTTCACTAGTCCTCAGAATCCCGATACGCTTTTAGTTAAGCGCGTCATTGCTACAGCAGGTCAAACGGTAGATTTGCGCGACGGTGCTGTATATGTTGACGGTCGGCTTATGGACGAGCCTTACACTGAAGGCAAGCCAACCTATTCTCTTGCGGATCGCACGGGTGCCGTAATTCAGAATTATCCGTATACTGTTCCTGCAGGTCATATTTTTGTTATGGGGGATAACAGAACAAACTCGCTGGATTCCAGATATTTTGGAGCTGTTGCGGTTTCTACCGTGACCTCTAAGGCAATGTTTATTTTCTGGCCCTTTGACCATGCTCGCGGGCTATAGTACTTACGTCGGACATTTGAGAGAAAGAACATCATGGGCGCAACACCACTAACGTTTCAAGATATGATTTTGACCCTTGAACACTACTGGGCAGAAAAAGGTTGCACAGTCATGCAGCCATATGACTCTGAGGTAGGTGCCGGTACCTTCCACACCGCAACTATCTTGCGCTCACTTGGTCCAGACGCCTGGCGTACCTGCTATCCACAGCCTTGCCGTCGTCCAGCTGATGGACGCTATGGCGAGAACCCCAACCGCCTGCAGCACTACTATCAGTTCCAGGTTTTGATTAAGCCATCTCCTGCAGACTCTCAAGATCTCTATCTTGGTTCACTCGCCGCTATTGGCCTTGATCCAAAAGACCACGACGTTCGCTTCGTTGAGGACGACTGGGAGAGCCCAACGCTTGGTGCTTGGGGTCTTGGCTGGGAGGTCTGGCTCAACGGCATGGAGGTTACTCAGTTCACGTACTTCCAGCAGGTAGGTGGCATTGAGGTAGACCCTGTTCCTGTTGAGATTACCTATGGTCTTGAGCGTATTGCTATGTATGCTCAGGGTGTAGATTCCGTCTATGACCTGGTATGGAGTTACCTGCCAGATGGCACGCCAATGACGTACGGGCAGGTATTTTTGGAGAACGAGCGTGAATTCTCAACTTATAACTTTGAGGTAGCCAACATTGAGCTTATGCGCGAGAAGTTCGACGAGTATGAGGCAGAGTGCCACAGCTGCCTTGAGCGCAAGCTTCCACTACCTGCATATGACTGCGTTATGAAGTGCAGCCATGCATTCAACCTACTTGACTCTCGTGGTGCTCTTTCTGCTGTTGAGAGAGCTAACTATATTCTTCGCGTTCGCACCGTTGCTAAGGCATGCTGCGAATCGTATTTGGAGGAGGTTGCTTCTAAGAAAGCACCTGCAGCAACTACTCAGGAGGAGGTGGCTTAAATGGCTGAGGTTAGAGACTTCCTTTTTGAGATTGGTTCTGAAGAGATGCCTTCTGCTCCATTACAGAAAGCTATTGCTCAGTTCAATAAGCTCGTCGTTTCCGGACTTAAAGACTCTGGCTTGTCATTTGGAGAGGTTAAGATCCTCTCGACACCTCGTCGTTTAACTGCCTATGTAAAGGACGTTGCTGAGGCTACAGAAGAGATTTCCGAGGTCAAGCGTGGTCCTAAGGCAGAGATTGCTTTTGATGCAGAGGGTAAACCAACCAAGGCTGCTGAGGGATTTGCTCGCAAGTGCGGTGTAAACGCTGATGCGTTGACTCGTCGTGTAGATACCGACGGTCATGAGTACGTCTTTGCAGAGCTCAATATTCCTTCAGTTCCTGCTACAAAGATTCTCTCTGAGCTGGCAACTTCTTGGATTTCTGCACTTGATTGGCCTCGTAGTCAGCGCTGGGGTTCTTTCCATGAGCGCTACGTTCGTCCTGTTCGCTGGCTGTGCGCTCTCTTTGGTTCAGAGATTGTTCCTGTTACCTACGCTGATGTAACTAGCTCAAACACCACCCAGGGCCATCGTGTTCTTGGACCTGGTTACCATGAGGTAGCCACTCCAGCTGACTATGAGCAAGTTCTTAAAGACGCTGGCGTTTTGCTTCAGGAGCAGAGAAAAGACGTTATTCTCGCCGGTATCAAAGAGGTAGAGGCTGCTCGTCCGGGCTCTCACGTTGATATGCCAGAGAAGGTCTTTGAGGAGGTCATTAACCTGACTGAGTGGCCTCAGGTTCTTGTGGGTACCTTTGACGAGGAATTCCTTAACGTTCCTTCAGAGATTATTACTGAGTCCATGCTTTCCAACCAGCGCTATTTCCCAATCTATGACGCTCAAGGTAAGCTGACTCGCGAGTTTATTGTGGTTTCTAATGCAGACCCATCTTGCGCCGAGCGCGTCATTGACGGCAACGAGCGCGTTGTTCGTGCTCGCCTCGACGATGCTAAGTTCTTCTTTGAGGAGGACTTGAAGCACACGCTTGATGAGTTTGC
This sequence comes from Lancefieldella sp., assembly GCF_057237245.1. Taxonomy (NCBI): domain Bacteria; kingdom Bacillati; phylum Actinomycetota; class Coriobacteriia; order Coriobacteriales; family Atopobiaceae; genus Lancefieldella; species Lancefieldella sp. The sequence continues at coordinate 205,318 of NZ_DBHHJM010000002.1, read as the reverse complement.
TCAGCGCCTTGAGACTGTTGTTTTCCAGGAGAAGCTTGGTACCGTTCTTCAGAAGACCCAGCGTATGGAGGCTCTTGCTGCAGAGATCGCGCTCGACGAGACATCCAGTCAGGAAAAGGCTGAACTTGCTGCTCGCGCCGCTCATCTTGCTAAGGCAGACCTTGTCAGCCAGGCAGTTGTCGAGTTCACCAGCCAGCAAGGCGTCATGGGTGGCTACTACGCAGAGGCAGCTGGCGAGAAGAGCGATGTAGCTGCAGCAATTCGCGAACACTATCGTCCTCGCTTTGCCGGTGACGAGCTCCCAAGTGGACAGATTGGTCGCTTTGTAGCTATTGCAGACAAGCTTGATACCATCTGTGGCATCTTTGCTATCAACGAGCCACCAACTGGCTCTTCCGA